>JBJSXX010000217.1:0-22385 GCA_046086605.1 Pirellula sp.
GCCAGAGTTCCTCAGACAAGTGAGGAGCAAAGGGCGCTAAAAGCAAAGTCAAGCACTCCATCGCCGATCTCGGGCGAACTTCTTCCTTGGTGAAGTGATTGACGAATTCCATCATTCTGGCGATCGCAGTATTAAACGACAGATTCTCGATATCTTGGGTTACCGCTGCAATCGTCGAATGCACCACTCTATCCTGCTCCTGGGTCGTTGGAATGTCTTGAACTGATTCGTTGCAGCAGAGTTCCTCGGATCGCGAATCGACGATCAAACGCCATACGCGATCAAGAAAGTTCCTAACTCCATTGACACCCTGCATACTCCAAGGCTTGGTCGCCTCTAAAGGCCCCATGAACATTTCATAGAGGCGCAAAGCGTCGGCGCCGTACTCCTTGACTACGCCTTCTGGATCGACGACGTTCTTCAACGCCTTGGACATTTTGGCAACGATCCGATGAAGCTCTTCGCCCGTCTGGATGTGCTTGGCCACTCCTTGCTCATCTTCTTGAACAAGATCGACCGAGACCAAAGCCCCCCGCTTGTCCTTGAATGCATACGAAAGAATCATTCCCTGATTGACCAGTTTTTGGAAGGGCTCTGGGTGGGTCACGTAACCCCGATCAAATAGAACCTTGTGCCAAAACCTCGCATAAAGCAAATGAAGCACGGCATGCTCGGCTCCACCGATATACAGATCCACAGGCATCCAAGCCGCCTCTTGCTCTCGATCCACAAACGCATCGGAACATTTCGGACTAATGAATCGCAAATAATACCAGCACGATCCGGCCCACTGAGGCATGGTATTGGTCTCTCGACGATATCGCTTGCCATCGAGCTGGACAACCAACCAAGACGGATCGGCTTTTCCTAGCGGTGGTTCTGGACGTCCGTGGGGTTTGTAGTCTTCAAGATAAGGAAGATCGACCGGTAGGTCACTTATGGGGACAGCACGGATTTGCCCATTGGGCTTCCCGTCTTGATCCAACTCATGAAGAATCGGGAAAGGTTCCCCCCAAAAACGTTGGCGACTAAATAACCAATCTCTGAGCTTGTAGTTGACCGATTCTCGACCAAGGCCAAGTCGCTCGAGATTTTCGATAACTTTCGCTTTTGCTTCCTTGGTTTTGAGTCCGCTGAGAGGGCCACTTGCGATCGCGATACCTTCACCGGCAAAGCAGACTTTACCACTGCGAATCTCATCCAACTCCTGTGGGCTAGCTGCAATCGGTTCGACGACTTGGACGATCGGCAATTGAAATTTCACTGCGAATTCGTAGTCTCGCGTATCATGGGCCGGAACGGCCATGATCGCCCCTGTCCCGTAATTCCCCAACACATAGTCTGCGATCCAAACCGGGATTGGCTTTTGTGTCACTGGATTGATTGCAAAGGCCCCAGTGAACACTCCAGTCTTTTGTTTATCCCCCTCGGTCCGATCTCGATCGCTTTTGAACGAAGCTGCTTTGCAGTATTCTTCGACCGACTTTGCATGCTCACCACAGGTGATTTTCGCTACCAGGGGATGCTCGGGAGCCAGAACCAAATAGGTCGCTCCATAGAGCGTATCGGGCCGGGTCGTATAAACCCGAATTGATGCTGTTGTTGCTTGGACGCCGTCTTGGGTTGCCACCACAAAATCCACCTCGGCTCCCGTACTCTTTCCAATCCAATCGGACTGCAATTTCTTGATACCCGCAGACCAATCGAGCATATCCAAATCCGCCAGCAATCGATCGGCATAAGAAGTGATTCGGAGCATCCACTGCCGGAGCGGAATTCTCTGGACGGGATGGTCTCCTCGCTCGCTTCTTCCATCGATCACCTCTTCATTGGCCAGCACTGTACCCAATGCCGGACACCAATTGACTAAGGCATCGTCTTGATAAGCCAACCGGAAAGTGTCGCGATAACTGGCAATGGCCTCGGGCCCCTTGCTGGCAACATGATCCGGAATTGGCAGTTGGCTGATCGGCTTGCCTTTGCGATCTTGGGGATCGTACCAAGTATCAAAGAGGACTAAAAAGATCCATTGTGTCCAGCGAAAGTACTCCACATCGGTAGTCGCTAACGATCGATCCCAATCGTAGGAGAACCCGAGCATTTTTAGCTGGCGTGTGAAATTCGCTATATTGGCTTCGGTACTTTGACGTGGTGGGGTATTGGTCCGAATCGCATACTCTTCGGCTGGCAATCCAAACGCATCATATCCCATGGGATGCAAAACGGTTTTGCCTTGCATCCGCCAGTATCTGCAGTAGATATCTGTCGCTGTGTATCCTTCAGGATGCCCGACATGCAAACCAGCACCGCTTGGATAAGGAAACATATCCAAGACATAGAGCTTTCCCTTGCCATTTGGATCGGGAAGGTCAGGGCAACGAAACGTCTTGCTCTGTTCCCAATAAGCTTGCCACTTGGGTTCGATTTCAGCAGGATTGTATCGAGGCATTGCGAGAACTTATCGAGAAATAAAAAAACAGTAGAAACACTATAAGTCGTTTGAAACGTCTTTCTAAGCTGAGTGGATCGCTCGCCCATCGACAGCCAACGCCGCATCATGGATCGTCTCGGCAAGCGTTGGATGAGCGTGGCAACTGCGAGCGATGTCCTCGCTACTTGCCCCAAACTCCATGGCGATAGATGCCTCGGCAATCAAATCCCCTGCCCTAGCTCCCAAAATATGAACCCCAAGCACGCGATCGGTCTTTGCATCAGCCAAAATCTTCACGCGACCTTCCGCCTCTCCTAGTGTCCTGGCCCGACCGTTGGCGCCATAAGCTCCAACGCCCTTTTTGTAGCTTACACCGGACTCTTTGAGTTGCTCTTCGGTCTTTCCAACCGTAGCAATCTCGGGGTGGGTGTAGACGATCGCAGGAATACAATCGTAGTTGAAGTGCGAATGGATGCCTTGCATACGTTCAACGCAGACAACCCCTTCCTCCATCGCCTTGTGCGCCAACATCGCGCCACCAATAACATCCCCCAAGGCGTAGATTCCCGGCACCTTGGTTTGGAAATCGCTATCGACCTGGATAAACCCACGTTTGTCGGTTTCGATTCCGACGTTCTCAAGTCCGATGTTTTGGGTTAGAGGAACCCTACCTGTTGCCAATAGAACCCTATCGCTTTCGATAGGCTCGGCCCCCTTGCAACGCACAACACACTTGCCGTTTTCCACTTTTGCCGATTCGACCCAAGATTGCAAACGAAACTCAATGCCTTGCCTGGAGAAAGCGCGCTGTGCGAGTTGGCTGAGTTCCTGATCCATCCCTGGTAGAATCCGATCGAGCGCTTCGAGAACCGTAACTTTCGATCCAAGTCTGTTCCATACGCTTCCGAGCTCAAGCCCGATGTAGCCCCCCCCGATAACGGTGAGTTTCTCGGGAACTTGATCAAACGCAAGTGCCATCGTCGAGTTGCCTATCTTAACTCCATCCTCCTCAACACCTCGCATCGAGGCTGGTTTTGAGCCTGTTGCAATGATGATCCTCTTGGCTCTGAGTTCAACGGGCTTCCCATCAACGGTCGCTTGGACTAGATTTGGCCCAAGAACTACTCCGCGACCTCGAAATCCGGTGACCTTTTTTTTCTTAAATAGAAGATCGATTCCTCCTGTGAGGGTCTGAACAATCTGATCCTTCCTTTTCATCATTGCGGCCAAGTCGAGTTGTACCTGGCCGACTTGAATCCCGTGGATCCCAAGCGACGATTTGGTGTCGTGGTAAAGGTGACTCGATTCCAAAAGAGCCTTGCTGGGGATGCATCCAACCCGCAAGCAAGTCCCACCAAACTTGTCGTTTTCGTCGATACAAGCGACACTCAGACCCAGTTGGGCTGCGCGAATCGCAGCAACATATCCACCAGGTCCAGCACCTAAAACCACTAAATCAAACTCTGCACTTGCCATCGCTAAGCTCACTGAGGAAAATCCCTACGAATTGGATGCGATAAAGCTTAACTTCGCGGAGTTAAAATCCAAGATCCGTTCGGAGTTGACGCAAGAGTTTCTGCAGTTAGGAGGGATTTTCCAGTGATTGCCAAGCAAATGGATCGCCTCGTGCGATTGGCTCAATGGCCAACTGCCTACACCCTTGCGGCCCTGAGCCCCATTATTCTTTCAACCGTAGTGTTCTGGCTCGCAAGATCATCCAAGGATCCGTTCTATGCAAGCATGTTTTGGATCGGATTTGCCGCGACTTTTGCTCTGACTCGCTCGAAGTGGATTTCTTCAAAAATCCTAAAAACGGCTATCCGTTGGGAGCGTCGAATCACGCAATCCCTCTTCTCGCTCGTACTTCTTCAACCTACCTCGACCATCCTTCGATGGTCAAAAAACAAACTCGGGCTGAAGGCTAAAAACCCGATCGATCCTCAAGACTCAACGAGCTGGCTGGCCGAGGATAACTGGCTCATACGCACCAGTCCCTACTTTCTACCGACCGCATCGATCCTGCTGTGGATCATAAGCGTCCTATTTCTGCCGGCTTTTCTTCGTAGCTTTATCCTAGGTATCGGCGTGGCCTATCACCTGCTGAGTGTCTATATCCAACTCAGAACCCCAGACCCCACCGAGAACAACCTGTCCTATCCAAGACGATTCCTGTGGCTCTTTCTTGTGCCCATGAACATGCTGGTCTTTGTGACCGGGTATGCGTTTGCATTGCAAGGATTTACGGGCTTGCAGCAAGTTCTCGCAGATTTGATGTGGCCAGTGACTTGGGCTTATCAGCTAACTCAGACGGCGAAAACCTAGCAGCTATGGAATCATCGACTCTGGCTTGAGCAATTGGAAGTAATGGCCATGGTCGGCCGTGACGATCACCAAGGAATCATCCCATGCTTCCTTTTTTTCAATCCAGCGAAAAATCTCCGAAACAGCCTGCTCGCCGCTGAACACTGCACCGATGGCGCTGTCGATGTCGTTGGCATGATTGGCCCAATCAACATCTCCAGCCTCGACCATCAACCAAAAACGATCGGAGCGACTGGCCAACACGTCGATGGCCGCCTGGGTCAATTCACTTAGCTTGGGATTCTCTGAGAGATCCTCCGGAGAATACTCCTCGATCCCTTTGACCGTCGCAACCGGACGATAATCCCCATTAGCGGTTTGAAACGGAAGGTGCCCATTCTTGGAACCGAAAAATCCAAGCAACCGATGCTTGCCGTCGATAGATCTTCGTACAGCTTGACGAAGTACCTCGGAGCCTGCCAAGCCGGGCGTTCTTTGGCAAACCACATACTTGGCATCGGCGCCACCTTTATCGATGTCCACCGCATCGCGATCCACGTCGGCAAGGTATCGGTTTCCGGGAACGAAGTTTTCCCCTTGACCAGCGTTGGACTTGGCAATCTCCCCGTAACCCGCCCCAAGGACAACATCCAAGCCTGGGTACGGCTGGCTTTTGTGCGAGACAGACGGCAGTCCCAGCATATCTCTCGAAAGATCCTGGTAGTCATCGCGACTGACGTTGACCGCGTAAGCTGCAGCAGGGGTTGCATGGCATATCGGAACACTCGTAACGGTTCCTACTGCAAAGCCTTTTTCCCGCTGGGCCCACTGAGCAATGGTTTCAACCTGGGTCCGGTCGGGCTTGATGTTGATCGCACCGTTTAGAATTTTCACCCCCGCAGTCATGGAACTTGCCGAAGATGACGAATCGGTCACCACATGCGGAGACTGCTGATTGCGTCCGATCAAATACTGAGGATCGGCGAAAGCCTCCCAAGGGGCACTTCCCCCTAATCGATGGTCATACCCTCCAAACTTGGTCGATTGCTTTTTATCGATCTGAGCATCGACATCGGTATCGACTTCCTCGCCCAACGATGAAGTCACCATGCTACCGAAATCTGTCGGGCAACGGTTGTAGTCCTGAAAGATTAGCCCCGTCCCACGCCCCTCTCGGTAGCTCACCTCGCGATTGCGATAGATCGATGCAGCCCAAGTGGTTTGCCAGTCCATCCCGTCGAAGACGACGAGAAAAACATACTTCTTCTTGCCACTTTCTATCGCCGCCCGTTGTAATCGATACACATCGGTCTGGTCGGCATAGCTAGCCTTGGGGTTAAGCGTGTTGACCGGTACTTGGCCATACAATTCTTTCAATCTCAACTCATCGCGGTAGATGCTGTTTGCATCAACATAGGGTGCTAAGCTATCTCCAAAAACATAGAGAGGTATAAGTCGATTCGAGTGGTTGGTCCAACTGCTATAGCTCTCAGGTCGAGCCCCCCAGTAGCCCCACGGAGCTTTCATCGACTGGATCGCAATGTGTTGTTTGGACGCGATAGAGTCCAATCCCTCAGGAACCACTACCTCCTCGGGCGCGGGCCGTACTTTTTCCTTGTTGTCCGATTTATCTTGAGCCAATAACGACCCATAGGAAAACATAAGTAGACCAGCACTCAAGAACGCTGTGGTATCCATAACGAAAGTAATCCGAAAGGGTGCTGTTTGTTTTTTCATAGAAGCAACGATGTCGATTTGTGCGAACCAAAAACATTCGAATCCCGAGCCAAGAGTTTGGATTCCACTTAACGATTGAGCAAGCCCACTCGGGCGAGCAATTCACAGTAACTTCACGTTCGTCAGGCTCGGTGATACAGGCGACTCAGTACCGAGGTACACTCGGATCGATTTCCAGACTCCATGCGTCGATCCCTCCAGACATACTCAAAGCCGTCGGATAGCCGTTGCCGCGAAGCCAATTGCTAACTCGCAGAGATCTTCCACCATGGTGGCAGAGCACTACAACTTGCTTGCCCTGCATCGTTTCGGTGACTTCCTGGCTCGGGGGCCACTGGCTCATCGGTGCTAATGCAACCCCCTGGATCTTGGCGACCTGATGCTCGTTGGGCTCTCTGCAATCGAGAAAGAAGACCTCCTGCCCCTGGTCGTTCTTGCCTTCATCCATCCATCGCTTGGCCGTCGATACATCGATTTCCATCATTCACCTTGAGACTCGGGGGGTAAACAAAAAGGACGGTTGGAGTTTTTCCAACCGTCCTTCGAGATTTTCTACGTTTTGGAGAACTTAGCAACTACTCGATGCTTGATGCATCCCAAAGATCGGAAGCATCTTTGGTTCCCATCGCACCCCAAGCACCATAGGGACTTGGTAGGTTCGAGCCAGTACCGTCGATCCCTTCGGGTGCTGGCCTTCCAGCATCCCCGGCATCCACCGAGTTTGGAATGAAGCGAACATTGTTGTCGCCAAAGGCAACGTGAGCACCCGCACCATGGTAACTGGACACTGAAGAAATACCCCAGTCCCAAAGCTGGTTGTTGCAGGAAGCCGAGTTCGGGCCAAGAATCGTTTGGACCGACGCATGGTTGTAATCCCCATCGTGCCAACGCATCCCTTGGGAGTGCCACAGATCGCCTTGGTTGACCACCGCTGGATCATAGCGATCACCAAGCTTGGCTCGCTTACAGCCAGTAGGCGTCTGAACGGCGGCAGCACCGGCAGCCTGCCAGCGTGCTCCTTGAATACGAAGCTTTCCTGCACCGGTACCTAGATTCTGAGATGGCGTTGTACCGATCTCACCGAGAAAAACGGTGTACGCTAAACCATCGGTGATCTCAGACATTCGACGTGCATATCGACCTTGGAAAGCACCACGGCTTGTCGCAGGGTGCCAAGCATGATTTACATACAAGACCGTGTCGCCATAGCAAGCGGCGTAGTTAACACGCCCAGATCCATCATAATCCCAGTTTGCATCAGGATTCAATCTGCCTGGGTCGGAAGGGCAGCGAAACGTTGCAACTTGAGTTCGCCAAGGTGTGAAGTTCCCTTGCATGTCCCAAGTCGACCTGAAGAACGGTCGTTGTTCCTGGATCTGATTGTAAAGTTGGGTTTGCTCCATCATCGGCAAGATGGCGACAAACAGCGAATAACGGTTGATCGGCTGCCTTCCGACGTTCATGTCCGCGTCATGCACACTCCATGGGTTGTACGAGCAAGGCCCGGAGGCGCCCGAAGGAAGCCGCTTATAGGCCGATTCATAATTCAACACACCCAATGTAAGTTGTCGAATGTTGTTGCCGCAGGACATACGACGTGCGGCTTCACGTGCCGCTTGAACGGCAGGTAGCAATAGTCCAACCAGAATACCAATGATCGCGATCACAACGAGTAGCTCTACAAGCGTAAAGCCCTGATGCTTAAATCTCCGCATGGAAAATTCTCCTACAACAGCGGAATGTAAAACGAAAATGGCGATAAGCCCAAGATATGAATTATTGACCAATCTTTCGTCACGGTCAAATTTTACCACCCACGCAAAATCCGATTTTTCCGAAAAAATCGAACCCAGTCGGCGCGTGAAATTACTTAGGCTTGGGGTTAAAGGGTGTTTTTGTTCCTTTGTGGCCTGCTGGACTAGCGGGCCAGCGTAATCGGGGTCAAAGATACCGAGAGGCAAACTCGGGCCCGTTCCCGGAGCACTTCAAGCTCGACGGGTTGGGCTGCCGTGGCAAGCCCCACCAACTGGATTAAGTGCTCGTCGTTCTCAACGCTCACTCCGTCGAAAGTCAGGATGATGTCCCCGTACTTAAGACCAGCGATTTCTGCTGGGCTATTGGGTTTGACAACTTTAACAAGAGCCCCGCGAGCTTTTTGATTTTGCAAACCACCTTGAGAATCGACGTTGTAAGCTCGCTCGACACTCACCCCTAAATAGGATCTCTGCAACTCACCCTTTTCGATCAACTGGGTCGCAACGGCAAAAGCTAAATGAATCGGGATAGCAAAACCGATCCCCTCGTTGACTCCAGAGTTGCTTGCGATTGCTGTATTGATGCCGACAACCTCGCCTCGCAGATTCATCAACGGGCCACCGCTGTTGCCAGGGTTGATCGCAGCATCGGTTTGGATGAAATCTTGATACACGATCGATTTGTTTCCAAGTTCCAAGTTTCGTCGCCCCTTGGCGCTGACGATTCCAAGGCTCACTGAGTGGTTGAGTCCAAACGGGCTTCCGACTGCAAACACATGCTCGCCGACTTCGAGTCTGCGACTATCTCCCAAACGGCAGGCCGCTAGATCGCTCCTGCCAACATCGATCACCGCCAAATCCGTCGACGCATCCTCGGTGATTTTCAGGATCTGCAAAGGGATCGAGTCAAACGTTTCTATCCGGATGTCTTCAGCCTTGGCCGACTGAATGACATGCCGGTTGGTCAGCACATAGTCGCGTCCTTGATGCTCGATGACGACTCCCGCGCCGGCCTCTTCAACTCGCTTGGTTCGCCCTTTGCTTTTGTCCAATCGCGTATCCAAGGAAACCTCTTGAACTGGCTCCTCCTTGGTCGCCTCGATATGGACCACCGTCGGTGAGACTAACCGAACGGCCTTGCGCAAGAGCCTATTTTGTTCCTCCCACTGCTGGACTTCCTTAGCAAGATCCTCGTATTGGTTTTGACGATCCTTCAGTTCGCTATTCGCGGTCGAAAGCGATTGGGCCAAACAGCAGGGACTGAGAAAAACACTCAGCCACGCGGCCAACGTAAAACAGTTGCGTGTGGATCGCATAACGCAATAAAGAAAAAAAGAATCAAAGCTCGATAGCTACCAACTTGAGGCAGCACTTATCTGCTTATCTCTCGGCCTTCTATAAGCTTCTCTAGCAACCTAGCCCTAAGCTTCGGTAGAGAATGTCCGATCGACCGATGGACATTGCCAAGGTATCTAAAGATGCCGAATGTACCGATCAAGCGGGCGCTTTCCCTCCAATGGCCACTAGAGGACGGGACTTCTGGGTTCCTCAGACCTTGATCCAAGATTCCCATAACGGTGGTAGTCAAAGGAAACACTCTGTTCTTCGACATACCAGAGCAGCTCAAGGTCTTGCGCAAGAACCGGGCTATCGGCTACAAAAATCGCGTGCTTGGGTGCCAAACGACGGATGCTTTCGGGAACCCTGTCTGTTCCGTCGTATCGCAGTCTCTGGACGTGACCTGCCTGCATTTCCAGGGCAAGCTGCTCATCGGTTTGCTCTACCCACTCGATCTTACCGGCCCAGGCCAACGTCGCGCGCTCCAGGGCCTCAATCCTGCGATCCTCGATCGACGGATCACAACTGACAATTGCCCTGCCTCCGGTCGCAACGGCGGCGGCGCATCTTGCAAATATTCCCCAAATGCTGTCGGTTCCAAGAACCCGGATATGCACAGGATTCACGGGCAAATATCTGCGGTGGTTGTCTTGACCGACCAGCCGAAAATGGTCGTGCTGCACGAGTATCTCTTCGACGGCAAATCGGTCGTAATTGAGCAGAGCCTGACGCAACTTGCTCAAGTCCGAACCAACCGAAGGGTCTACTGCGAGCAATCCCTTTGCAATCCCGTCGAACTTGTCCCAAAACTTTTGAAGCAATGGACTTTGTGGTCGCGCCCCCGCATCGAGATTCTGCGATTGATCTGCAGGGTCCCAGCGGTGCAAGATGGTGACATAATTCGGTCCACCGGCCTTAGTCCCCGGACCGAATGCACTTTTGCCTAGCCCACCGAAAGGTTGCCTGAGCACAATCGCACCCGTTGTCGAACGGTTGATATACAGATTACCAGCCCGAATTTTACTCTTCCAGACTTGCTGTTCGCGGTCATCTAGAGACTCCAAGCCACTGGTCAATCCATACCCAGTCGCATTGACGATTTTGATGGCTTCTTCGAGGCGGTCGAAACCCATCACTCCCAAAACGGGACCGAACAATTCCGTGCAGTGGGTGAACCTACCGGGCTGCACGTTCCATTTGACACCCGGAGTGTACAAACAAGGGTTGTCGCCCAACTGAGTCGGCATGACCAACCACTTCTCCCCTCGTTCGAGTTCCTTAAGTCCCCTGAGCAGATCCCCCGAAGGTGGTCGAATCAACGGCCCTACCTTGGTCGATAGATCCCAAGCCGAACCGACACGCAGGCTCGTGACGGCGTCTGCGAATTGATCCTTGAATTCTTGGCTTGTGAATATCTCGCGATCAAGCAAGGCTAGACTCGTTGCAGAGCATTTCTGGCCACCATGCGAAAAGGCGCTATGGAGCAGATTTTTGATGGCCAAATCGCGGTCGGAAAGACCGCTGAGAATCGTCGCATTCTTTCCTCCAGTCTCAGCCAACAGCGGCAGTCGAGGATTGGCATCAAGAATCTTCAGCGCCGTATCGGTTCCCCCGGTGAGGATCACTCGGGCGATCGAAGGTTGGCTAAGCAGGATTTTACTGATAGCACTTCCGCTGGAGGGTGCAAACTGCAACGCCTCGCGTGGAACACCTGCCTTCCAGAAGCATTGGCACAAAATGTATGCAGGCAAAACGGTATCGGACGCAGGTTTTAGCAACACGGTGTTCCCTGCGGCCAAGGCCGCTGCAATTCCACCGCAGGGTATAGCAATCGGGAAATTCCAAGGGCTTATGACCACCACCGGACCTGCAGGAGCGATCCCTTTGCCTCGTTGATTCTGGAGATCCAAAGCACACCGCGAATAAAACTCTACAAAGTCAATCGCTTCACTGACCTCTGGGTCACTCTCAGAGACTGTCTTTCCAGCATCGAGGATCGCCGCACCGATCAGATCGCCTCGGGCGATACGGATCTCCTGGGCCACTCGTCGAAGTATCTCGTAACGCGCATAGGGATCCATCTTTCCCCATTGGGCAGGATCGCGCTCGAGGCACTCCAAAGCTGACTGGAGTTGCGACTCGTCTGCTTGTTGGTACCTAGTTGCAACCACCCCTGGTCTAGATGGATCGATCGATTCGATCAAACTCCCTCGGCCTTGCTCAATCTGGCTACCTATCGAAACTGGAACCGTGATCGCCTGAGCGTCACATCGAGGCATCCAGTCTTTAACAATCCGCTGCGCCCAAGCTGCATTTTGGGGAAGTGAGAAGTCGGTGTCGGGTTCATTGACAAAATGCCTCCAGTCCGACGGTGCCTGAGGCTGCACAGGCGGCATATTGCGATCTTGTGTCCTCCTGGGGCTACATGGAACTTGATCTATTTTCCGGATCGATTCGATGAAACCATTTTCAAGCCTTTGCCAAGTCGAACTGCCGACTTGGATCTTAAAAGCATGCCTGAGGAAATTGTCCGGGCCGGTATTCTCATCCAATCGCCTTACCAAGTACCCGATCGCGTTGATGAATTCCTCACGATAGCAAGCCGGTGCGTAAAGCAACAGCCTCTGCGAAAGTTCCAAAATCGCTCGGCGTTGGTGATTGGCCATCCCTTCGAGCATTTCAAATTGGACTCGATCCAATGACCCGGTTGCCACAGCCAAAACCATCGCATACGCAAGATCGAAAAGGTTGTGCGAAGCGATCCCGAGTTGGACGGCTCGCAGACGCTCTGGCTCCATCCCGAACCTCAGCATCCTCTTGTAGTTTGCATCGGTATCTAATTTCGATCGGTAAGGAGCTTGCGGCCATCCTCGAAGCGATGCCTCGACGCGTTCCATCTCCATGTTGGCTCCCTTGACGATCCGGATCGTGACGCTCTGACCTCCCCTGGCAACGCGTTTTTGAGCCCAATGTGTCAACGACTCTTGAACGAGAGCCGAATCGGGCACGTAGGCTTGCAAGGCGATTCCCGCTCGCACATTCTCCATCCCTGGTCGATCCAAGGTGCGCATGAAGATCTCTGCCGTTAGGCTCAGATCGCGGTACTCCTCCATATCCAAGTACACGAACTTGGGAACCTCGGTCTTGTCTGGACGGACAAACCGCTCCTTGGCTGCCGCACGATACAGCAACTCCAAGCGATCCGAAACCATTCGGATCGTGTGCTCGCGAGCCAGTGGCGAGATCTGAGAATACAACGTCGAAATCTTAATCGACACACATTCGATCTCGGGCATCTGTAAGGCTGAAAGATAACGGTCCAGTCGCTTAACGCATTCCTGCTGCCCGAGTATTGCCTCGCCGAGGAAATTCACGTTCATCCGAACCCCTTCGCGGGAACGTTCCGAAAGGTGTCCTCGAAGCTTCTCCTCTTCGGCAGGCAAGATGACGTTGGCTGTCTCTTTACGCATCTTCTCTTTGACCAGCGGTACAGCTACCCCTGGAAGGTATTCTCCGAAAGATTGAAAGCCTTTCAAAAGGGCTTGGTCAAACATGCTGAAAAACCGCGGAACTCCTTGCACATCCAGGATGTGAACCATTTGGTCCACCACCCGACCTGGAGAATTGCTTCGAAAACTCTGGTCGGTGATCTGGGTAAGGGTCGCTTTATCCTCGGGATGCTCAAGCATCCGATCGAGTTCAGCTTGCTGACGCCTCTCGGCAGGTGTCTGCAACTCCGAAGCCCGCTTTTGCAGGGCTTTTGCCAACTCGATCGCAGCCACTTCGAGGCGTTGATCGTCGATCGACAAAGGACCTTGTCGAAACTCCGCCGGCAGTACCTTCTCAACACTCTGGACGCTTAAGCTTGAATTGGTTGTCATGTCAATGATTGGAGTTCACAAAAGCCAATGGTGCAGTTGTCACGCTAATCGAGCCAGTCGTTGTCTCGCAATCGTTCTGGAACGTACTTTTCGGTGACGTAACTAATATCGCGGCTGATCAAGGCCTCGACTTCCAGTTTGAAGTCGTTGGTCAGCATCTGCTTGATCTCCGCTTGCCAGTGTTTTTTCTCGGAAAACCAAGGGTAAGATGCGATCTGTTTGGCTCGTTTCTTGTCTTTGTCGTCGAGTTTGATCATGACGTCTTCTTTAAGTTGGCAACGTTCAAAATCAATACTTCGGAGGCCAATAAATTTCGCGTCCGGTATAGCCATCCGCATGCTTTCAAAAGCCAAATTGATCGAGCCTTGTTTGATCACAGAATAGATGTAGTATCCCCAAGGATCATTGTCCAAGAGGCAAAACACGGGCAACTTGTATTCGGAGTGCAACCGATAGAGCATGCGTCGAACCCCGCGCGATGGCTGGCCCGCCCCATGCGATACGATGCACTTGTGCTTCTGCCAAAACTTGTCCTCGTTGAAGCGTTGCCAAACCGTACCCTTTTCGACATGCAAGATAAACTTTGCGTCGCATCGCTTGATCTTCAATCGGTCGGGTTCGACGATGCTAGGAATCGGATATCCAGCAGCACCCATCCTTGCGGCATCCAACTCGTTTTCGCCGTCGATGACCACCAGCGGACCGACCAAACTCCCTCGGGGTTCGGCATACAGGTGGAGTTCCTCTCGCATCGCACCGGTAATGACTTCCAAATCCTCAATGATCGTGTCGGACTCACTCTGATCCTCAAAGGTGTTTTCCTTCGTCCCCTCGATGTTGTGCTTGAGCATGTAATACAAGCCCCGGATGCTCGTCGATTTGCCTTGACGAATCAGTCTCGAACAACCACTACCGACGAGAATCGTCTGCATGTAAGCTCGAGCTTGGTTGAGATTAAAAAGCTCTCTTCGATTGGTCTTTCCCCCCATCTCGATGAGCCTTTTTCGGCGGTTGTATTGGGAATTGGATAAGGATCGAGAAGGTATATCCAAGTACGGGTCGCGACGCTTCTTGGCCACCTCGGCCACTGCGGTTGCAAGCCGCTGCAACTTGGTCATCGTCTCGATATCCCGACCCTTGATCGGAACCTCTTTGACCTCTTCCTGAACAGACGTTTTCTTTGCTTTTTTTGCCATCCCTATTTCCCCACGAAAGTGCATCAAGATCCACAAGTTTTACTGATCTTTGGAGTTCCTGGCTAGCACCAAGAGCCACTGGTGTGATTTAATCAAGGATTAGATGATCCCCAAACCAGTGCGAATCTCAAACCCCACTGTCTCTCGTAGCGGTTTTCCGTTTTAATGGCAATCGAACTCCATCAACTTGCTCTGCGACTCACCCGAGTTTGCTGTTGTTTGTGTTTGCTCTTGCCAACTTTGTCCTGGGCCCAAGACGCCGGCAACGAGCGTTACGCTCGATGGATCGAATCGGCACCACCGGGAATCAAGCGACTGATCGAAATCGGCGAAGTCTCTTTCGAGACCGATGATCGCCAGTTAGCCGCACACAAAAAACAAGGTCTAGCGAAGTTTACCTTCGACTACCAATACAGATACCGACTCATCGCAACGAGCCATGGGGTCCACGAGGATACCCAAGAACCAGTGCTCAATGTTTCTGCAAAGATCCAACTGACCAACCTCAAGCTCGCCCATCGAGTCTTTATTCTTTCGACCTTCGACCAAAAAGACCCTTGGAAGTCTCGACTCTTACAACATGAGTTCGATCACGTCTCGATCAGCACCGATCCAAGACTCAACACGCTCTTGAAAATTTGCCTTGGGGCACCCCTGAAAATCCAGATTCCTCTGGAAACCGAGGAATCTGAAACACGGCCACTGAGCACTCGGATCGACGAGCAGATCCACCACACCATGCAACAAAGAGTTAAGGAAATCGAGCGGATCACCCAGGCCCTGAACGATCAGTTTGACAAAGAATCCAGCGATGGTGTGCGAAACATCTCCGAAAGAGAGCGATTTTTCTCGGAGTTCTTTACGGTCGAAACGCTCAAAAGACTCGAGTTCAAGAGCCCATCGATTTTCGAAGAATACAACAAGGCAATTTCGAAGTCCCCGTGGCAAGTGCACTACAGCCTAAACACTCCCCCTTGAGCATCTCGTATCACTAACATCACTTAAAACCGAATGGAATCGCCCGACAAAGAGCCGAACCGAACCCAAGGATGGTTCGTTACCAGCGGAGCATTCTTCCTCCACTTCCTATCACTGGGTTTTGCAATCTTCCCTTTGCAAACCCATTTGCGACAGATCCACACCACCTCCGTGGCGAGTATCCTTGCAAGCCTCGTCCCTGTTGCCGGACTCATGACCTTTTTTCTGTTTCGATTTGCTGAACGTAGGCAATGGACTAAGCACCCGGGCCGGTTGCTTTTGGGTGCGGCTCTGGGCGCAGGAGCTTTCCAATTCCTCCTTGGTATTCAACTTGACAACTACCAAGCGGGACGGAATCTCTTACCCGGATTCATCGAAACGGGCATCTGTTTACTGATGCTTGCCTGCGCCCATGCCTGCTGCATGAACCTACTGAATCATCTTGCAGTGGCCAATCTCCGCAATCACGCTTACTCGGCCAGAGCCGCCGGCAGCGCCGGCTACATGCTTGCGATCCTAGCGACCGGCGCGGTGCTTACGGATGAAACCATGGTTCTGAGATACCACCTTTTTTTAGCGGCCGCTTCGGCTTTGGCCCACATCGCGTTTGTCGCTGCATCACTCGTTGTCTTGAGCGGTTTCTCGCATCCTACCAAGCCATCGCTCGACCACAGAGCTTCATTAAAAGCTATCGACCCAACAAAGCAACACGAATCACCCCGTGACTCATGGCGATGGCAAGCACTATTGGCACTCGTGTGTTTAACATCCTTTTGCGAAGGAGCCTTCGGTCTCTACTCGCACCAATTCCTGACTTCCAAGTATGGGGATCTTGGATACTATCTCTTTGCCATTTGCATCTTGCTCGAAACGATACTGCTGGTGTGCCTCCCGTTTTTACCAAGGCTTCGTAAGCATCTCCTGTTTGTCGGCCCACTGGGCTGGATGCTATTGCTCGTCGGGTGTTTGATCGCCCAAGCAGGTTGGCCTATCTTCGGAGTTTTGGCACTAGCCATGGCACTGAATTGTCCGTTCCAAGTTTCCTGCATTGAAAACGCCCATGCGATGAAACCTCAAGTCTCCGGACTTGCTGCGATCGCATTGGCTCAGACTGCGGGTGTTTTCTGCTCGCAATGGGCATCGGCTCTCTTGAACCGATTCTCCGCAGGCTTATCCACTCCGACGCCGTGGATCAGTCTATGGTTATTGGCCCTTACGGTCTCTTTGCTGGGGTTGGTTCTTGCCCTGGTTGTCCAGCGCCACGTGCGTTAGTCACCTTCGAGAGTGCTTCGATTTGGTAGTCGAGTAGCTGAACACTGATACCCTGCCCCATGCATCGCACGCTGATGAGCAACCGAAGTTGATTCTCTCGGCGAATGACAACACCCTCAAAATCTTTGAATGGTCCTGTCTTAACTCGCACTGGATCTCCAGGTTCGAGCTTGGCCTCAGGGAGGATCGGTTCACCTGTTTGTATCGCTCTGTAAATTCGCGAGATGTCTTCAACGAACTCAACATGATCGGATACTTGCAACGTCTTGCAAACCGAACCGGTTGCAATGGCATCGTAACGTGCTTTTTGATCCCCAAAAAGAAATACGTAGTTGCTGAACAAGGGAACGAAAGCCGTCCGGGCTCGACCTTGCGGACTGCGGTATCGCTTCTCAACGACCGGTGCATAGAAGGGAATCTCACCCTTGATCAGACTTCGCATGAGCTTCTTTTCGCAACGCGGAAGCGTCTGCATTGCCCACCAACTCCGACCGCCCTCTGCAACAAGTGAATCCAAAGATTCGAAAAGATTTTCCGGGAATATGTCCTTCTCTTTTTTTAGAAGTGGCATCGGACTAGTATTCTCCCTTGACTCTCAAAAACAGGGCGTCACCCGTTCCGTTCTATCGTATCGACTAGCGGGATCTTTTCAAAGCCTTTCGAATAAGTTAGGCAGTCTAGCCGGCAGAGCACCCGCCAAACATTGCAACTCGTGTGGGTGATATAACCGGCAATTGCAGAGCCATTAGGAAGGATTTTCCACCTGAAATGATCTAGCGTAAAAAGGCTACACGTCGATACACTCCGCAAGAGTCTTCCTTGGACCCTTGGGCGACCAAGCCTTGGCTCGATGAACCAAACGCTTTAGATTCTCAGTTCAATCGGGTAAGGATGCCCCAATGAAACAGCACCAAGTCTCGTCTGCCGCCCGCTGTTGGATCCTCGGAACTGCGTTGACTTATCTGTTCCTAAGCGGTTGCCAAGCATCCCGATACGCCGAACGCTTCGGACTAGGGACGATCGATCGTCAGAAGGCTAAGGCCGCCGAATTTGATCCTTATCCACTCAACGATATTGCCCCTAGCGTCGTCGGTGGCCGTCCACCCGGGTTCTTCAACCCATTGGCCGAACCAAGGCGGAACGAACTGCTCGGTAAAAATCCATCCTACAACAGCGGTTATCCGAATCGCTAAGCTCTCGATGGCTCGTACCAGCGCATCATTACTGGCCACGTAGATCTAATGCGAGCTTGGCGGCTTGGCTTGCGTTCTCGGCAAGTACAGTCAAGTGACCCATCTTCCTACCCGCTCTTGCCTGAGCCTTTCCATAGAGATGCAAATGCGCATCTGCTTGAGCCAGAAATTTGGTCCAATCTGGGGCTCGGTCTTGCGACCAAAGATCACCTAAAAGATTCACCATCGCCGCCGGTCGACACACCGATACATCTCCAAGGGGTAAATTGCAAACAGCTCTAACCTGCTGCTCAAACTGACTCACCGCACAAGCTTCGATAGTCAAGTGTCCAGAATTGTGAGGTCGCGGTGCCAATTCGTTGACCAGCAAAGCCCCATCCTTATCAACAAACATCTCGACACAAACTAGACCTTCCAGTACCAGCGACTCGGCAATCCCCTTTGCAATCTCCAACGCTTTGGGCGCGACATGACAAAGTTCCTCCCTAGCAGGAACGGTCGTCAGATCCAAAATGTGGTTTCGATGCGAATTGGTGAACATCGGATAAGCTTCGATTTGGCCGACTTGGTTTCTCGCGACCAATACCGAAACCTCAGCCACATACTCAATCCACTTTTCTGCGATCAATGGCTCAGGCCCCAAGATGTCCAACGCATCGTTGGCTTGGGTCACATTGCTCACCTTCCGCTGACCCTTGCCGTCATAGCCCCCCGATGCCGTCTTAATGACCATCGGCCAACCGAGTGATCCCGAGGCGTTTAACACATCGCTGTAGCTACGAACCTCGTGAAAGGGAGTTACTGGGAATCCAAAGTCTCGGAGAGTCGACTTTTCCCTGAGCCTATTTTGTGCGACGGCCAATACCCCATGGCCTGGCCGAACTGGAACAAATTCCTGAGCTGTTTCCACAGCGATTAATGGTATGTTTTCAAACTCCAGAGTCGCAACATCGATCCTCTTGGCAAAGGATTTGACAAGATCGACGTCTTTGTAATCACCGACAATACTTTGAGCCGCAACCTGAGCGGCCGGACTGTCGGCCTCGTCGGTATAAACGACGACTTGGTATCCAAGGCACTGTGCAGCATGGCAAAACATGCGACCGAGTTGCCCGCCTCCAAAGACTCCGATGGTTCCTCCGGGCAAGACGACTTTGTTTCGATCACTGGTCACGCGGAACGACGTCATCCAACACACCCTGGGTTTGCTTTTTATGAAAATCCTCAAGCCGATGCTTGAGCTTCTGGTCATCAAGAGAAAGGATCCGTACTGCCAATAGGGCTGCGTTCTTTGCGCCCGCTGTTCCGATCGCTAATGTTCCTACCGGAACTCCTCCGGGCATTTGAACAATGCTCAAAAGGGAATCGAGTCCCGAAAGAGACTTGCTCTGAATCGGAACGCCCAAGACAGGTAATATCGTGCTGGCTGCCACCATACCTGGTAAATGTGCCGCACCGCCAGCCCCGGCAATGATGATCTTTAGCCCCCGACCTTCTGCTCCTTGCGCATACTCAAACATCCACTGAGGAGTTCGATGTGCCGAGACGACCAACTGCTCATACTCGACTTGAAACTCATCGAGAATCAAACAAGCTTCTCGCATCGTCGCCCAATCGCTTTGAGATCCCATGATGATCCCAATTTTTGCCTTGGTCTTTTTAAGCAAATCCCGCACTTGCAAAACCCTTTCACTTTGGTCGCGGCTCAACTCGAGGATCCATCGGGGGAGATCATCGACGGCCCATCTCCGAGGGTCTTTTCGTATCGGCCATCACCAGACTTGACGTATTTGGTAAACCCATGCTTGGCTAGTTTGTCATCGCTAACCGATTTTTTCATCGCTCCATCAGACCACAAACCACCAATGGCCGTTCGAGCCGGAATCCTTCGGATGCGAATTCCCGTGTCTGGATGCCGCTCCAAAGGTGCCTCGCTCATCTGCTGAAAAAACTCGTAAGTCGCACCGTCGGTGCCATCCTCTCGGATCTCTTCGTAAACGTAGATTGGCATCATTTGTACCTCATGTCACCACTGCACTATCGACTCTCCATCCTAAACCGATTCCCTCGTTTGGGCTATAGCTGAGCGAATCTTCGATCCGCTCGGGCCGTTAAAGTCGATGCATTTGGCCCATGCGGATCGGATTATTTCGGCGAAACTGGCCAAGCGGCCCCCTAAGACCTGAGCAAATCGAAAAGCTTGAATCACACTGTTTGGCAATCACTCTGATTTAGTCGCCCCAAAATCCAGTCCACTTGCTTAACGAACATCCATGAATCGCGCACTGCTTGCTGCCACCTTGAAACTGCTTCTGTGCTTGGCACCAACGATTAGCCTGGCCCAGCGAATCGACACCCGCCCCGATGTCGGAATCGCTGAACACAAAATCAACGACTTCCTTCTTACAAACGCACGAGTGATTCTTGAGCCGGGCCAAGTCATCGAATCGGCGTCGATCTGGATCGAAGACGGCAAGATCGTCCAAGTCGGTGCTTCGATTCAACCACGCGAAGGCCTGCGTGTGATCGATATGGCCGGCAAATCGATCTACCCAGGCTTCATCGACATCGGACTCGAAACCGATCTGCCAGAGTTTACCGCCAAAGGTGGCACGCCCCACTGGAATCCTGAAATCACTCCCCAGCGCTCCGTGGCCGCTACGGCAGAATCTCTCTCGAGCCTCCAAGCCCTTCGACGAGCAGGAATCACCACTGCTTTGTTTGCACCCAAGGACGGGATCATCAAGGGCACAAGCGCCCTGGCGATGACCGCAGATACACCACTTGCAGCGAATCTGCTTCGAAGCGACATGGCTATGCACGTGCGATTGACCGTTTCGAGGAATCGAGGATCGGGCAGTTATCCTTCAAGCCCCATGGGTGCCGTGGCACTTGCTCGCCAAACGTTTCTCGATACCCAATGGTACGATGCAGCATCAAGAGCCTATCGCTCGTCTCCCGACTTGCCCAAACCCGAAGCCGACTCGGCTCTTGATTCGATCCAGCAACATATCGCGTCGGGCAAACTCTTTGTCTTCGACACCCTCAACGAACAATACGCACTTCGAGCCGATTCCTTTGCCAAAGAATTCGGGTTGAAAGCTCTACTGAGAGGCTCCGGTCAGGAATACCAACTGGTTGATCTGATTTCCAAGACAGGACGAACATTCATTCTCCCTGTGAACTTCCCGAAACCACCGAATGTCGCAACCATCGAAGCGGTCTTGGATACCGAACTCGAAGAGCTCATGCACTGGGAGATTGCCCCGGAAAACCCAGCCCGATTGGATCGAGCAGGAGTCCCCTTTGTCTTGACCTCCAGCGGCTTATCGGACCCATCGGAGTTCATCGGCCAAGTCCGTAAAGCCATCGCGCGAGGCCTCGATCCTACCAAGGCCCTTGCGGCAGTGACCACCAAGCCAGCGGAGCTCTTGGGCATAGCCGACCAACTCGGAAAGATCCGATCCGGTTACTGGGCCAATTTCATCATCGCCAGTGGCGATCTGTGGGACGAGAAAACACGCATCGAAGAAGTCTGGGTGCGCGGAACGCGACCCGCTGCTGCCTTCAAGAATGAAAAGGACATCGATGGTCTCTGGGATATCGCAATCCTCGATGCCAAATCACTAGGAGAACCGAGCAAACCTCCTTTCGATAAATTCCAAGTCTCCATCAAAGACTCCCTCAAAAAAGTCGTTGCGACACTCATCCTGCCCCCTTTGCCCCAACCCGATGCCGCCAAAGATTCCGAAACCCCCAAAGAGGAGCCTAAGAAAGAGACCAATCGATCGATCAAGATGACCGCACCACGCTGGTCGGATCTTACCCTAAGCGGCAAAGCAACAACCAAGGAACTCCTTGGAAAAACTGCCTCGGACTCGACCCCCGACAAGTCGGAGGCTTCTGACGTCGGTGTCGCGTTGCTATCCATGGCCCTGATCGGTACAGGCGATAATCCTTCGTTGCTCGTCGGAACCATCCAGCTTCCAGATGGTACCCAATGGACAGTCCGAGGCACCAAAGGCCCTTTGGATGAGCAATCTAAAGAAGATAAGAACAAAGACACTAAAAAGGATGATGAGAAAAAAGAGAAGCAAGCAGCCTTGCACACGACCATGCGATACCCCATGGCATCCTTTGGTCTCGAATCAATCCCCGAACAACCCAATGTCCTGGTCGTTCAAAATACGACCCTTTGGACCGGAGGCCCTGCGGGTATACTTCGCGACGCGGACATGATCGTTCGGAACGGAAAGATCGAAGCCATCGGGATTGATTTGCCAGTGCCTGAGGGTGCGACGATC
>JBJSXX010000218.1:0-6222 GCA_046086605.1 Pirellula sp.
TACCTTACGGTCGCCAGATCAAGTCGGTCATTGTCCAAGCCACTGAAAAGACTGGAAAATCACAATCCTATCCATTTAAGCTCCAGAGAGTTCCAGTTCCGTACGGACAGTCATTCCGGTAGCAGGCACGAGGGCTTACAAGCTAGATTTGGCGAGGTATTTTAAGATACATCGCCAAAAGTGGGTCTCGAAAGCTAGATTTGGCGAGGTATCTTGAATATACTTCGCCAAAAGTGGGCTTACCCCCCGAGTGTTTCGGGGTATCCCAAAGGGCAGGGGGGATCCTGAATTGACCAAAAACCTTAGCATCATCGGGCGTGTTGCAGAAAAGGTCGTCTTGGACCGAGCCTTATCCTCGAAAGACCCTGAACTGGTAGCCGTTTACGGTAGACGCCGAATCGGAAAAACGTTCCTCATACGCGAGTACCTCAAGCACAACATCGTCTTCGAAGTCGCAGGGATGCATGAACAAAATACAATCTCTCAACTCGCTGGCTTCCACGCGACACTCCGACGAGCCTTCCCGACGGTTGCATCCGTTCAGCCTCGGACTTGGCTCGATGCTTTTGAAATCCTCAGAACTTGCCTCGAACAAGCCCCGAAACAAAAACACAAGCGTGTGATTTTCTTTGATGAGTTCCCATGGCTTGCAACACGCAAAAGCAACTTTCTTGCCGCCTTCGAGAATTTCTGGAACGACTATGGATCAAGGCATCGAGACTTGGTCGTTGTTATCTGTGGATCTGCCGCCGCATGGATGATTCGAAACGTCGTGAATGCGCGAGGTGGATTGTACAATCGACTGACCCGTCGCATGCGACTCGAACCCTTGAACCTAAACGAAGTCGAACTCTATCTGCAGTCACGCGGAATTCACTGGGACCAACGTCAAATCGCTAACCTCTATATGGCTTTTGGAGGAATTCCCCACTACTTGAATCTCGTCCGACAAGGCCAGTCGGCAACCGAGTGCATCAATGCCGAATGCTTTCGCCCAGAAGGAATGCTTCGCTCGGAATACCAAAATCTCTACGCCGCTTTGTTCGAAACCTATCAGACCCACGAAGCAATCGTCAAAACTCTGGCAACCTCCCACTCAGGACTGACTCGCGATGAACTCATCTTAAAATCTCAATTGACCAGTGGCGGAGGTGTTACCAAAGCGATTGAAGAACTCGCGCTGTCGGGTTTTCTTACCGAAACGTATGCACTCGATAAAAAGGCCAAATCGAGTCTTCTGCGACTCACCGACGAGTTTTCAGGCTTCTATTGGGATTGGATGCATTCAAACACAGCGTCCAACTCATGGATGCGTCAAGCCACCACGAGAAAGTATGAATCCTGGTGTGGCTACGCGTTTGAATCGATTTGCTTCAAGCACCTAAAGGAAATCCAACAAGCACTCGGAATTACCGAGCTCGACACTCATGTTGCATCCTGGAACTACTCAGCCAAAAAAGGCTCGGATGAACAAGGAGCTCAAATCGACTTGCTGTTGGATCGCGCCGATCACTGCATCAATCTGTGCGAGGTCAAATTCGCCGACAAACCATTTACCATCACCAAAAGCTACGCCGATTCACTGGCTCGCAAAATCCGTGTATTCCGCGAACGCTCGGGCCGACGACAAACGCTTTTCCTAACCATGATCACCCCCTACGGAATCGTACCGAATCGATACTCCGAGCAACTTGTAACCAAACAGATTAACTTAAACGACTTGTTTGTTGCCAAATGAAAAACGATCCATCCGAGCACCTCCCCGCCTGAAAATCTGACCCAACCGGAAAAATCGGCCAAGTTTACCTAATCCCTACAACCACTCCCTTCCGATCCCTAGATGCATCAAAATCTCGGTCCGTTGGGATCGATTGGAATGCTATCAAAGGATTATCGCGATGGGTCGCTCGATCGTTCTCCGAATTTCCACCCCCAAAAAAACACTCCACAAGTCCATCCGACGCGGGATCCAAGCCCTCCTAGCCGTCGCTTGTATCTCCCCAATGTGCCTCGATTCCCAGGCACATGCTCAATTGCGCACCGGACGCGATGCCCCTCGGGACTATTACCCCCAAAATTCATCGGCCCAAGTCCCAAGACCATCGAACAATCCCCTGCGATCTCCCACCGAATCGAAGATTCGCAAGACTAGACCTTCGGCACCTCGAAACCTCGAAGCCATCTCCGAAGATCCACCCGCTCAAGACCTGCCTCAACTAGCCGACCCGAAGCTTGCAGAACCTCTCCCCGTGGTCCTAGCCTCCAAAACATCAAACAATCCACCCGTAGTCACCGAAGTCACTCCGGCTAGGTTTGAATCACCTCGCACATCGGCGCAATCCTCATCGAACCGTGCAGTGTCCCTTGCAGCGCATCAAGCCGCCACCCGACAACAACCTGCCTACGCCGGGAACGTGATCAAGCGAGTCACTCCCACACGCGTCGTGTCGGACCAGTCGACCCCCTACCAAAGCAACGTCGTCGATCCGATCGAGCCGATGGATGCTATCGAATCGCATGATCAAGTCTACTCCGACGGATATGCCGATGGATACGTCGTCGATGACCCGACGATCTACTCTGGCCATGACGCATCCTGCGGTGATCCAGCCTGCACTCAATGTGGACCAGGTTATCCAACACTCAATATTCGCATCGGATTTCCTCCACTGCTTCGCTGCGATCAACTCTCGGCTCGAGTCGAAGCCGCAACGTTTTGGCCTTCAAGCCAAACACTACCCGCACTGGTCCGAACCGCCGAAATCGGCACCCCAGGATCTACTGACCTCTTTGGTGGCACTCAAAACCTGGATCAAAGCGTTCAAGGACTCCGAGGCGAGTTCGGTTACCGATTTGGATTCTCACATTGCAACACATTGCAGTTTCGATTCTTCGATGCAGGTGCTCAGTCCCTGACCTTCGATAGCCCAAGGACTTCGGCCACTTCGATCGTGAGACCTTATCAGGACGGGTCGCAAAACCCGATCGTCCAAGATGCTCTGTCCATCAAGGAGCCAGGGATCTCCAACGGCTCAGTTCTGGCCCACGCCTATTCGGATGTCCAAGGTGGAGACATCTTGTTCAAACGCCTCTGGCTCAAGAGTTGCGATGCCAGCACCGAGTGGCTCGTCGGATACCAAAACACTCGGCTTACCGATTCGATCGATGTCCACTCGACAACCATTCCGACCGGCTCGACGAACTTGCTCGAATTGCGAGACCAATTCCGAGCCGTGAATCAATTCAATGGAGCGACTTTTGGCTTCTCGCGAATCGCCTACTCGCCGCGATGGAGCTTGGGCAGCATGTTCAAGCTCGGAATGGGTGATTTGCAACGGGATGTGACCATCTCTGGTTTCCAAAAAGTAGGCAATGCTCCGGCAACGACCAACGGGCTTTTGGCCCGAAGCCCCGCCAACGGCTTCTATTCGACAAATACCTTTGTCTTCTCGCCAGAAGTAAACGTCACGCTCGGATACAGATTGACACAAAACCTCGAAGCCACTGTCGGGTACACGTATCTGGGGATACCCAAGGTGGCTCGGGCTGGAGAGCAGATCGACACGGTCTCGGATCTAGACAGTGCCAATCCAACCCGTCCACGATTTACCTTGCAAGAGAGCAATTTTTCGCTCCATAGCTTGAACTACGGTCTCCAGTATCGATACTAGGCATTGGTATCCGAGCGTCGAGATCGTATCGACGCGGCTCTGAAACTCCCAAAGGGATCAGCCAACCGTGGACGAATTGGAATTCGGTTTCTTAGGGGGTGGTCAAATGGCCACCGCAATCGCCAAAGGCGTCTTGCATGCCGAGGTCTGTGGACCAAAGGCGTTGGCCTTCTACGAACCCAACGCAGATCAAGTCGCCAAGATCAAAAGTCATTTTCCTGAGGCTTTTTTGGCCTCTTCGGCTTCAGAACTCTTCGACCGTTGCCATCGCTTGATCTTGGCCGTGAAGCCTCAGGTGCTCGAAGGAATCGCGATGGGGCTTGCTCCCCACGTAACTCCGCACCATCACTTGATCTCGATCGCCGCAGGCATTTCATTAGCGAAACTGACACAGTGGTTCCGAACCGAGCGATTCACTCGCGTCATGCCCAATACGCCGTGCCAGTGCCTTCAAGGGGCCAGCGGTATCGCCCATGCCCATGGAGTTAGCCAGCAGGACAAGGACTGGACCGACCGAGTCTTTCGCTCGGTTGGAAGTGTCGTTCAGGTGACCGATGAGCAATTGCACGCAGTGACCGGGGTGTCTGGTTCTGGCCCTGCATACGTTTTAATGATGATCGAAGCCCTCAGTGACGGCGGGGTCGCTTGCGGCCTTTCGCGCGATGTGGCACTGCAACTTGCGACGCAAACGGTGCTCGGAGCCGCCGCGATGGTGCAGCAGACTCACGTCCATCCAGCAGTTTTGCGAGAACAAGTCACCAGTCCGGCCGGAACGACCATCGAGGCTTTAAAAGTTCTCGAAAGCGGGGCCTTTCGATCGACGGTCATGCAAGCGGTCATTGCTGCAACGAATCGATCGAAAGAATTGTCTGGCCCAATACGCAAATCGGAAAGTTCCTAGTACACTAAGGCCACATCCAGTTCGAGCCTGCATCGCTTCGTGTCCTCTCCTTCGATTCACCCCGATAGCTTTCAATTTTCATGGTTTTTCAGCGCGTCTGCATCATTGGAGTGGGACTCCTCGGAGGGTCGATCGGACTGGCCTTGCACCGCAAACGACTGGCCAAGCATGTCGTAGGTGTTGGCAGAACCACCAGCAAACTTGAAACGGCCATCCGTCGCGGTGCGATCGATGAAGCCACCGACGATATTCTTGTAGGGGCCAAGGACGCGGATCTTGTGATCGCTTGTGTTCCGATCCAATCGATTGTTCACTCGCTGGAACAAGCTTCCAAGGTGGCCCTACCCGATGCGATGCTGACCGACGTCGGAAGCACCAAGCAGACAATCATTCAAGCGGCCAAGGGTCGGCTCTCGGACAAGCAGTTCCTCGGTAGCCACCCGATAGCTGGAGGGCATCACAGTGGCGTCGAGCATGCCACGGGCACTTTGCTCGATAGCGCACTTGTGGTCATGACCCCTAGCCAAGAGACATGTCCAGATCTTGTGGCTAGGATGTCCGGGTTTTGGGAGTCGATGGGTTCTAAAATCACTTTGCTCGATGCTCTTTCACACGATCAAGCTTTGGCAATTTCCAGCCATTTGCCCCACATGGTCGCCTCGGCCCTATCGCTTTCGACCCCCCATGAGTTCCTGCCTTTTGTTGGAAAAGGCTGGTTGGATTCGACCCGGATCGCCGGTAGCAATCCGCAGTTGTGGCGTCAGATACTCGAGGAAAACCAGGAACCTGCCCTACACGCATTGAAGAAGTTTGCCACAATCTGTGAAACTTGGATCGAGGCCCTCGAGGGATCTAATTTCGATCGCATCGAAGAACTTCTGCAATCGGGAAAAACGACACGTGAATCTGTGGCAAGTCGACATACGTCCAGCTGATGGTCAACCGGACTCTTTGGGTGTGCAAGCCGAATCGGCGGCACGCGAATTAGGCATCTCGAATCGACTTCAAATCCAAGGTATCCACGGATTCTTGGTCCAAGGGTCACTCGATGCTCAAAGCGCATCGAAGATGGCTCGGGAGTACCTCGCAGACCCCATCGCTCAGCGGGTTGAAACGGCACTCGTCGGCGATCCGAAACTCTCTGCCTACGCGGGCAATGCCAAGCAACTTGTCCACGTTTTGCTCAAACCAGGCGTGATGGATCCGGTTGCCCAAAGCACGCTGCAGATGCTCAAGGGCCTTGGGTTCGCTGCAGACGAAGTTCGCACGTTTCGAAAGTACTGGATCGGCGGCCAAGCAGCCGGCGAATCCGAAGTGATCTCGCGCCTTGCAAGCCGTGTTTTGTCGAATGATTCGATCGAGCAAATTGTCCTCGGACCACTGAAGATGGACAAGCTTTCGATTGGAGCACCCTACTCGCTGACACTCACGAGAGTCCCGATCGATCAGCTCAACGACAAAGAGCTTATGGATCTGAGCAAGTCTGGTCAGCTCTACTTTTCACTCCCCGAAATGCAACAGATCCAGAGCTACTATCGCCAGATCGGACGCGAGCCGACGGACATCGAACTTGAAACCATTGCGCAGACATGGAGTGAGCACTGCAGCCATAAGACCCTGGGCGGTTGTATTCAATATCAAGACGAAAAC
>JBJSXX010000219.1:0-5253 GCA_046086605.1 Pirellula sp.
GCTACCTCGAGTCCGTAGACCGATGCATTGCCGATATTCACGGTTACGGAATAATACACCCCCACGATCACATTTCTTTCAATGTCATCAAAAACTCCGTCTCCATCCGTTCCGACTCTTGTGTCGGTAGCCTTCTCAAGACCGATGCAAACATTACCGTTTGGAATCATTGCATCACCGGTTGCACTGAGCCCAATCCAGTTCCCGGCGATCGTATTGAATTTAGCACCGCTTCCACCCCATAGATGGACACCATAGATACTATTGCCGCTTATCAAATTCTTTTCGTTGGCATTGAATGCATCATCGCTCGAATCCGTTCCGATGATGTTGTTGCGACTTTTACCCGCTAAATAGACACCCGTTCCAGTATTTGGTATCGCAGCGGTTCCTGCAGCGTTGAGGCCGATGAAATTTCCAGCGATTTTGTTATTGGAACAGGAATCCAAACCGATTCCCCAACCGATATTTCCAGAGACAATGTTTCGCTCGAGGGTATCCGAGACGCCATTTCCATCGGTGCCGATAAGCACACCGGTTGTGTGCATCAAAAAGATTCCTTGGTATTCGTTTGGCACGGCCTGAGTGCCGTCGATATTCGTCCCTATTTTATTCCCTGAGACGCGCACAAGTGAATTTCCGTAGCCCTCGACGACCAATCCAAAGGACTTGTTCCCGGAGATCACATTCCCTTCGATCGCATCGTCTTGGCCGTCCCCATCGGTACCCACGAGAACCTGCGTGCTGTCCGAGATGCTGACCCCTCGGACTTGATTGGGTAAGGCTGAGCCTGAGGGGGCGATGCCTACGAGATTCCCAGCGATTTTAATCCGATTAGAACCTGCCACAGCGATGCCGTGTTCAAGGTTACCGCCGATGACATTCCGCTCTGATAAATTGAACGTATCGGGCAACGCGTCGGTTCCTATGGTTACATTGTTGGAATTCAGCACGTAAATCCCGTGGGAGTTTGGTAACGTTCCACCCACCAATGCGTAGTCCTTGGTCGAACCGATGGTGTTTCCTGCTACGACCGAGTCGTTGACGAAAATCAACGCGACATTCGCAGGCCCACCGTTTGCCGAAATCAGATTTCCCTCGAGAGCATCATCGATACCATCGCCATCGGTTCCCAGTTGCATACCGCTGGAATAAACGGCGACTAAGCCGCCTTGAGTATTTGACCTTTGAGTGATGCCGTCAGCAGCTAACCCGATTGTATTACCGACCACAACCGTACTATTCGCCGATTGAATTTGCAGCCCGCGAACGTTCGACCCGATGATGTTATTCTTAATCAAGGTGTCGTTAGCACCCAAAAGTTCTAAACCGAAAAAACCGTTACCTATTGGATTTTGACCATCTTTATCCAATCCGATCGAATTGCCTTCAATCGATAAAAGGTATGTACCTTGAGCATAGATACCAGATTGGGAGTTGCCACTAATCATGTTGCGCATCGATGCGATCGGTCCTCCGATTTCGATCTCCGCAGAATTATAGATGAAGATTCCATAGGTATTTGGTACGGAGGTATTGCCATTGATATCAGTGCCTAAGAAATTCCCAGCGATCGACGTATTGAATCGATATGGTCCGGTGGCGTAATAGGCCGTTGCATTCAATACAGTCCCCGGCTTGAGCCGGATCTGGCTATCGGGGTTGGGGTCTCCGAGGACTTTCCAGCCATTGGCTTCTGTAATATCGGAGTAGTTTCCGGCAATAGGACTTACCGATAATTCGAATCCCGCCGCACCACCTTGCTCAAAACTGATCCATTCGACCGTGTGCTCGCCAGCGGACAGATTCATCTCCCCGTAACTTACTCCAAAACTACGGGGCTCCCAGAAAAAGGCTACATCCTGACCGTCGATGATCAGCCGAGTTCCATCATCGCTTCCGGCGGCGAATGAATAAACACCAGGAGTAGCAACTTGAAGCGTACCAGTAACTTTTACTGCATAATTTTCACCGCCACCGCCAGGAATAGGGAGATCAATTCCCCAGTTTCCTCCTGCGGCACCGGATGTATCAAACAAGTCTGCTTGAGCCAACTCCGCCGTGTAAACTGTAGAAATAATTCGACCGTCCACGAGGTCTTGTGCAATCTCCATATTAGAAACATAAGGATTATCTCCGTCGACTACCACACCAATAGAATTGCCGGAAACAACATTACGCTCGAGAGAGTCATAGTTTCCGTCTCCATCGGTTCCGACTCTTGTGCCGAATGCTTTGTAAATATTAACGCCATACGAATTTGAGATCGCTTGCGTGCCAGTAACATCAACGCCGATGAGGTTTCCAGCAATGACGGTGTTGGAAACCCGGGCCGAGGACAGACCGATCCCTGATGCCGAATTACCACTAATCAAATTTCTTTCGGACTCATTCCAAGCGTCATTGCTTGAGTCGGTTCCTATTGTATTGCCGGTCGAGTTGCCACGAATTGAAACGCCATTGCCATAGTTCGGGATGGATTCCGATCCACTGGTGTTTGTACCGATATAATTCCCGGCAATACGGTTTTGATTCGAATCGTTGATAGTGATTCCACCGTAACCATTACCCGAGATCAGATTGCGTTCAAAGGAATCCGACGTCCCATCGCCATTGGTACCGACAATGGTTTCATGGGAATAGTAGATCGATATACCAAAACTGATATTTTGCAGTCGACTACTTCCATCCGGTGTGGTTCCAATTCGGTTGCCTGAGATTCGATTGTTATGAGCATTGATCAGTTCGATCCCGCTGGAGTTTCCAGAGATCACGTTACCTTCTGCATCATCGTTGAGACTATCGCCATTGGTACCGATATAATTGTTCGATGCTCCATAGATACTTACGCCGTTACCTTGCGCCTCCGGGGAGTTCCCGCCAGGTCCAAGACCGATCCAATTGCCGAAGATTCGGTTCGAATGAGCGTTTGGATCGCTGAGACTGATACCGACTGATTGGCTTGCGGCGATGAAGTTGCGATCCTGGGTAAAGCCGGATCCTATTTGGTTGTTTGAGCCAAAGACTCCCACGGCGACTTGATTGGCCCCAAACGATCCATCTGGACGGATACCAAAGTAATTGCCGAGCAATTGGTTTTGGTTTCCTGAGAGGATGGTGGCGTAACCAAAACCTGTTAGCGAGAGGGCTTGCAGAGTCGAATTGTTCGAATCGAATCGAAGGCCGGTACTAAAGCCGTTGATTTGGCTTCCGTCAAGAGCGACCCATGGTGCATTTTTGTAGCTGTTTTGGTCGACCGCATACAGGCCGTGCAAGTAGACCGGGTTGGTGATCGTTGGGAGTTCGCTTGTGGGGCTAATTTGTTGCGTGCCGGAACTTGGCAAATCAAAATAGATGTGATCCAAGTCGGTGTCTTGGTTGGCTTTTGATATTGCGTCTCTCAGAGTACCTATGCCCGAATCCCCGGTACTGTTGACAAAGAGAAACCGACCGTTGGCGACCAACCCAGTGTTTGAGTAGCTGAAATCAAGGGAGTTTTGACCGTCAACATAATCAGGGGAGCCGATTGCGGCAAACTCGCCTGATATATTTCCGATCAATAGCGGCATCAGTTCGTATTTAGAGATTCGGGAACTTCCTGAGAGACTCAGAAAGCCTGCGAGGGTGCCTTGACCGACATTAATCTTGCCATTGACGACATAGCCAGATTGAGAATTCGATTGGATTTCGACTTGTGAACTCTCGGACAGAACCAGATTGCCAATAAACGGGTTTTGATCCCAAAGGGTCGTAATAAATCCACCGTTTTGCACTGTGACCGATCCATACGAACCGGAGCCGGTAAGCCGTGAGCCGCTTTGAACCTCGACATATCCGACGGAGCCAAAACCATCGATAATCGATCCGTTACTTAAGCTGACCGTTGCGTAGTTGAGATTCGTGTTACCTTGCACTACGATCCCGCCGCCTAACACCTCAATAGCGTCTTGATAACCACCGTCATAAGATATTGCGTCCTGAATGAGCAGGTTAGAATAGCCAGTTTTTCTGATCACTTGCGTCGAAGTTGCCAACGAAGAAGCTATCCGAAATCCTCGATCGAGTGTATTTCCGCCCGGAGTAGCGACACCTCGATAGCTCGAACTGATAAAACCACCATGTCTATCAAAGCTGCCTCCGCGAAGCCCCTTATTGCTAGAGAACGTCGCGTCCATGTCGTTCCACTCCATGGTATTTCCGGTCATGTCGTAGGCACCATAGGCGCTTGGACTCCCAGACGTTCCAACAGTCAGAACATTACCACCGGACCAGCTAGCCGAATAGTTGTAGTTTGCAAATGCCCCGGTGACTGGGCTAACTCCGTTTCGAGTACCGTCTCCGGTCGGGGTCGCAAAAACACCGTTCGGAAGAGCGTCGCTCTGATTGCCGTGCGACCAGTACCCGGCGTTTGTAGAACCACCTTTATAGTAAGCTGCTTTGTACCATTCGTTTTCGGTAGGGATCCAGTATCTTGCGTTTAGGTTGCGAGCCGGTGCAGATCCCGAAACCGCTCCATTAAGCGTATAAGCTCCGTCATCAATGGCAGCCGTTCCAAGAGCCGAGGTCGAATAGGATCTGGCACCGTGATGCAACCAATTCGCAACACGCGCCGCGTTAAACCATGACGTGAAATTCACTGGTTTATTCCCCATATTTGGATGCAGACCATACTTGGCTCCCGGAGAACCAGACGGATCAAACGTAATGCCTCCTATACCAAAACGACCCATCGCATCACTAAAAAAATACTCTGGACCGAGTTGATTGTAGAGGCTTGCAGTATCGGTACCTTCAGGATCCACTGCATTTAGAAACTGCACATACTCCCCATTCGTCCACTCGAATTGTCCTATTCGATACTCATAATCGACACTTCCAAAACCTGTTGTATCGGGAGAATTACCGACGTCACCAACAGTCACCATCGAATAATTCAGTACCGACGAATCCTTGTAAATGTCATTGATGGAAAACGAACCATTGTTTTCGATAGTGATTTCCCCATCGACATGTAAATTCTGTGTCGTGAGATAAGCACCAGAGTTAACAACCACTGAATTCGATCCAGGTAAAAAAACATGGTTGGTAAAAGTCACTCCACCACTTACCAATAGACTGCCGTTAGGCTCTACCAAAAAGTCGCTTGCAATCGTTGTATTGAACCCTTGAACAAAAATACTATCCTTAACCTGAGTCCGATTGCCTCCAAGCGAGTAATTATCCCCAACGATGTTGATGGAAGCATAAGACAAT
>JBJSXX010000220.1:0-14775 GCA_046086605.1 Pirellula sp.
TGTCAGATAGTGCTTGTGTTGTATTTGTGTTATGGAACGGCAGAGTGAATTGGGTACTTGAAGGTTGTCGGCAGGAAGAAGTTCTTGCTAGACACTGGGCGATCGCGGCTCGGATATTGAATACTAGCAACACCGAGCAAGTTGCGAGGTGCCAGGCACCCGTCAGGGGCGCATTGGCAATGCATGCAAATCCCGCAGATGCCTGGGGACAGACACTCGGCGATCGCGGCTCGGATTTTGAATGCTAGCCAAAATGGGGACGGACACACCTCAGCATCCCTTCCTCAATTTTTACCTTACCCGGCTAACCCAAAACGCCGAAATACTTGCCTAGGTTCCAAACACAACCATGATCCGCGGCCTCCCACAATGCGATCGCCTCTATGTGCGCTTGCCTCATTCGCCCGATTCGACGAGTCTTTGCTGGTTGGCTTGCCCTCGGGCTAATCGCGCTTTGGCTCACACCCCCCCTCGAATTAAATGCTCAAGTCATTCCTTTAGTCGATCCGGTTCGCAATGATCCAATCGCGCTCTATCGGCGTGCAAACCAAGCCCTGAACCAAAAAGACTTTCTTCAGGCCATCGAATACTTCGAGCAGGTCTCAAGTCTCACAAGCGGCTCGCCTCTTGCCTTGGAAGCCAGCTACTTCACACTGATCGCCAAACGCCAACTCCTAAGCACCAAACCCGATTCTCAAAACCTCGAACAACTCGCCGTCGATTGCTCCCATTGGATCTGCAGCGCTAAGGAATGGAAGCATTCATCTTCCAAGCAACTATTGCAACAGTACTCCGATAAACTCACACAACGTATCACCGCGATTCATTCGTTAGAAACGCAACTTGCTTTCGCCAGCCAGCATTGGCTCGAAACCCTCGTTCTTCTAAATCAAAACCCTGAAGATCCAACCGCCCCCGAAACTTTGGTCATCGAATCGAACCTCATGCGTATCGAGTGCTGCATCCAACTCCAACGCTGGTCCGATGCTGAAAAATCAACCGAAGCCCTACAAACGATCGCCGAAGAATATCTTACGCAAATCCCCCCTCCAAACTGGTTGGAAAACTACCTCCTACGCAAAGCCGAGGTGGCGATGGTTTTGGGAAAATGGAAAGTTGCCGAATCTGATGTTTGGAAGATTCGTACTCATTTTCCCGAATGCAAGGTATCTACACAGGTCGATTATGTTCTAGCACGTTGTTTGGTCAACGACGCAAAGTTCGAAGAAGCAAGGCAATTGCTAGCATCAGTCTTGGCAAATGAGCCGCCACCCCCTGCCCCGCTGCAGATCAAGGTTTGGTGGACGATGGCCGAGTCGCACTTGATGCAACGCAACTATCCCGCTGCCCTGACCGCTTACGAACAAGTCGCCAAACTCGGAGCCGACTCTCCCTGGGCTACTTTGGCCCAGCGCCAAATGGCTATTTGCCAGCAGGCGTTCGGTAGCTCAGTCGCTTCGGATCCGGAACCAAACAACGTCGTTCCAATGCGTTCGACCCAGAAACAGACGCCCAAGCAACCGCGATGAATCCCTCGTCCAGACGAGTCTCGAAATTACACCAAGCTGCATTCGGTTGCTTGACGCTACTTCTGTGCACTTGCACGTCATCGCTTTGGGCTCAAAACACGCGATGGAATACCAATCCGCCGCCGATCCAAAACACCTATCCATCAACACTACCGAACACAACTCGTCCGACACCCACGACTGCTCAGAACGATCCACGCATTGCTGCTCTGCCGGCACCTGGATCGAATGTGAGCTACAACACCGGTACCAATCCAGCGATATCACCAGCCGAAACGAACGCAGGAAAAATCCCCACCAGGAACCTTCTGCAAGTTTTCCACGATGGCGGTTGGATGATGTATCCAATCGCATTGTGCTCGTTTGGATTGACTGTTTTTGCCTTTGAACGCTGGATCGCGCTTCGTAAATCCCGAGTCGTCTCCAAACCGTTCGTCAACCGCATTATCGAGCAACTCCAGCAACAACTCATCGATCGGGATGAAGCGATCGAACTATGCGAAAAAAATGCTAGCCCCATGGCTAATATCATGCTCGCAGCCTTACGCCGCTACGGACGCCCAGCCGTTGAAGTCGAGCAAGCTGTGCTCGATACGGGCGAACGCGAATGCAACTACCTTCGTCGAAACATGAGGGCGATTCTCGCTGTGAGCAATCTAACACCCCTCCTAGGCCTACTCGGCACGGTGCTGGGCATGATCCAATCATTCAACGACATTTCGACTTCACAAGCCATGGGACGTCCAGAGATGCTCGCAGGTGGGATCAGTCAAGCATTGCTTACAACCGCCGCCGGCTTGCTTGTAGCTATCCCTGCTTATGCTGTCTACATTTACTTCGTGGCTCGCATCGATAGCCTCATTGTCGAGATGGATACGCATGCTCAAAGGCTCGTCGATGTGATCAGCGCCGAGGGCTTGCAAGAGAACGAAGGCACCCGAACCCGCCGCTCTCGAAAAGCGGCCTAAGCTCAGAGGAGTTTTTCGATGCCTCTGAAAACATCTCAAGACGAAGAATTGCCCAGCATCAATCTTACAAGCATGATTGACGTGCTGTTTCTGCTGATCATCTTCTTCATGGTCGGTACCCGTTTCACTGAATCCGAACACCAAATCTCTTTGAAGCTTCCCAAGTCGACTTCGCCTGAAACGATGATGGATCGCCCAGGCGCAAAAATCGTCAACCTCTATTCCGATGGAACCATCGAGTTCGAAGGCCGACGACTTACAAGCGATCAACTCACCGCATCGCTTGTACCTATGGTTCGAAACTATCCTGATCTCCAAGTCCGATTCAGGCCCGATACGGGTGTCGCAGTCGGTCAAGCTAGCCAGGTCATGGAGGCCATTAGCCGTTCGGGTGTTCAAGACATCCGATGGGCGACGACAGCATCGGTCATGCCTGGAACTCAAACACGGTAGCATCCGCCATGTACCCTTGGCCATCGCTACTGCTAGCCGCGATCGGAAACCCTGTCTCGAATCGAGCTTGGGCCATCTTCCTGGGTTGCTTCCTTGCGGCGGTGGCCATCGGACTACTGATTCTGTCTTGGACTCGCTGGGGCCAATCGAAACTCCTGACCAAGTGCATTGCGATCGCTTTTCTGGCTCACATTTGGTTGCTTCTATACGCCTATGGAACCAGAATCCCCTACGGCAATCAAGGTACAGGCCAAGGGACGTCAAACTCTCCATCGGACTTACCCATACCACCTAACCCAGTCATGGTCGCTTGGACACCCGTCGACTTGTCGCCCGATCCTTCCAGTCTTGGAGGCCAGGAGGAAACAGTGTCCTCGCAAGAAACACCACTTTGGAATCGCTCGATCGAACTACCTACCGACTCGATCATCAATCCACAGTTACCCGAGTTGGATCTCACCGAGGAACTCTCCGATGATCAACTGCGCCAACTCGGACACCTCGACGAAATGCGAATCCCGGACTCCCCATCCGAAGATCCCCTGCCAAATGACCTTCCGATCGATCCATCATTGATGGTTGAGAATACTCCAGAATCGAAATCACCAGCGCCAATCGTACCGATCGAAGCCCCTGCACCAAAGCCCGCTCGCTCTCTTGCCCTCGTGCCCGAAGTCTATCGGCTACGACTCTCGCCAGATCGACAAGCTTATGCAATGCAAAACGGTGGGGATGCAAATACAGAAGAGGCGGTTCGCAGGGCGTTGGAGTTCCTGGCTAAATCCCAGTCCTCCGATGGATCGTGGAACGCCCAATCTTACGGTGCAGGTCGAGCAAGCGATTCACCGAAGCTCGATGCGGTCTATCGAGGTGATACGGGCAAATTCGCTGATACAGCCATGACCGGATTGGCATTACTCGCTTTCCTCGGTGCTGGACACACGCATATCGATAACGGTCCCTATGCAATGACTGTCGAGCGGGGACTTCAATACCTTTGTAGCCAACAGTTTCCCTCTGGCGATTTATCGGGCCGAGGTCAAATCGGCAATCAACCCACCGTGCGATACTCCCGTATGTATAGTCATGGAATCTCAGGCATCGCGCTTGCCGAAGCCTATGCGATGACTCAGGATCCAGGACTCCTTGATCCGGTTCGCAGCGCCGTGGCTTACTCACTCAAAGCGATGAACCCAAAGACTGGTGGATGGCGTTACGATTTTGCAGCAGACGATCCAGGCGATACGAGCCAGTTCGGTTGGCAAGCGATGTTGCTCAGTAGTGCAAACGCTGGGCGCGCGGCGACGTTGGAAGGATCGCATCGGGTCATGTTGCAGCGATTCCTCGACTCGGTAAGTACCGGTAATGCTGGGGGACTTGCCGTCTATCGCAACCTAAATCTACAGTCTCGTCCACCGATTCAACAAGCAACTCCTGCAATGACTGCCGAGGCCTTGGCCTTGCGAGCCATGTTAGGATTGCCGATGTCTGTGCAAGCCTCCCAAGAGGCCAAGCAGATGCTCATGAGTCATCTGCCGGGCAAAGGCGAAACGAACTTCTACTATTGGTATTATGCAACGCTGGCTCTGTATCAATGCAGGAATCAAAACGATGCATGGAATGTGTGGAACGATGCGATGAAAAAAGAACTTGTGTCGACACAAGTATCTCAAGGAGAGTTCGCTGGCTCATGGGATCCTCGCTGCGTATGGGGCGGTCATGGTGGTAGGATATACACGACCGCTATGGCGTGCATGTGCTTGGAGGTTTACTACCGCTATTTGCCTATTTATCAGCAGCAAACCAATAACCTTCCTTGATCAACCGCTGATGCGTTCTCCTTTTTTTTGAACCGCTGATGCACACTCATGAACGCTGATAAACAGCCAATACCGCCGAGTTGAGTGCAAGGAGTTGTTGCCATCAGCCGTCAGCGAGGGAGAACGCACGTTTCTTCATTGCTTGTTAACGTATTCTTAACTATCGCGATTGGAGTTGTTTGGTTTGTGTTTGGCTTTCATGAAGATGGCGTGAATTGCGTGAATCTACATAGAGCCTTCATGATTTGAAGATAGATTCTCGCCCCGTGGGTGCGCAGGGTACCCTCACACGAAAGAATTTTTGTTCCTTATCGAAGGGGTGGGTTGATGAAGAACCATTGGAATTGGTCGAGAAAAAGCAGGCGTGCTTTTACGCTGGTCGAGTTGTTGGTGGTCATTGCGATCATTGGTATTTTGGTTGGACTGTTGTTACCTGCAGTGCAGGCAGCCCGCGAAGCGGCTCGCAGAATGAGCTGCTCGAACAACGTCAAGCAAATGGGATTGGCCGTTCATAACCACGAGTCGGGTCACAAGCGACTGCCACACAGCGGTCAATGCGATTCAACAGGATCCAATACGACCGTCTACATGATTCACTCGACAGCAACCTTGTTGCTTCCTTACATCGAGCAACAGTCGGTCTACAACATGTTTGACTTTAATACGAATTCGATTGCTCACTATGGAGCTTCTCCGAGCGGCACGAACTTCGTTACCCCAAGCGGTTGCGTGATCCATCGCACTTCCAAGGGTCGGTCTTATGATGATCCAACCCATCCTTCGGGACAACTTGCGGCTCAGACGAGCATCCCAACCTATGTTTGCCCATCGTCTCCGCTGGACTTGGGAACGCGAGATCCTGTTGATCGTCTCGGTGGGTTCGATTACATGTTCGTAGCAGTATCCGATGTCGATACGCGAGCAGGATCGGCAACCTACGGGATGCGAACTTCGACTTCCGATCCTCAGTACCTCCAAATGCGAATTCTTGGGATGCTTGATTGCGAAGGTAGTCGCTTGGCTTCGACCGTCGACGGTACTTCCAACACTTTGATGATCATTGAAGATGCTGGACGTGCCCACCCGAATGTCGCTATGTTTGGGGCACTCTCGGCCCGCTTCACCCCAGTATCGACCCCAGCTTTCCCTGTGAACATGCAAAGCGGTCCTCTGGGACGTCACATGTACGCATGGGCAGACGCAGATGCTGTGACCAACGGTTACTCTGGTCCAAGCAATGCGATTGCACCTGGAAGCCGAGTGGCCCAGATCAACAACTTCGCCAGCCCAATTGGTGGCCCTCCAGAATGCCGATGGTCGGTTAATAACTGCGGTCCTAACGATGAGCCTTTCTCCTTCCACGGTTCGGGTGTCAACGCATCTTTTGGTGACGGAGCCGTCAAGTTCCTATCGGCCAACACCGATGGAGTCGTCCTGAAGTGGATGGTTGGTCGAAACGACAGCATGATTTACGAAATGCCGGAGTAAGCTGTGATATCCTCAAGATCCCTACTCGTACTCGGATTGCTTTGCTTGTTTTCGGGTTGTGCTTACAAAGTCGAGATGTTGAGCGAGCCGGTGAGTGTTTCGGGTAAGCTGTCCAAGTCAGGTCAGCCTCTTGGGAACGTCACCTTGATGCTCCAGCCGCTCGAAAGGGGGCACCCAGTCCCACTGAAAGTGGGTGCCGATGGTTCCTTCAAAGGGAGCATTATTCCAAGCAAGTATGCCTACTTTCTGATGCCTCTTGATGAGGCCAATGCGGCAGTTCTCGATGGTGTTGATGCATCCCTCAAGGAAGCCAACATGCAGAGAACGATCACCGTAGAGCCAGGCCAATCGAGTCTTAACGTTGAACTGTAGAGCAATCTCGTTTCTCGTATCTAGTCTTTGAAACATAAAAAAGGGGCGACGGAAATTCCCGTCGCCCTTTTTTGTTTTGCGATGACAACTAACGGCTATCGAATCTTGAGCTCTTCTCCAAGTAGAGCCCAAGCTTTCGGAGTCTGTTTGCCCGACAGGTCGATCGAACGCAGTAGCAGCCGAGTGGCATCACCGCGAAATCCTTGCGCTTTGAGCAACTCCGATAGCTTGTTCTCTAGAACTGTCACCACTTCGGAACCTTGCAAAATATCGGTGTCCTCTTGCGGGCCACCAAGCAGGCTACCCAGATCCAATCCCCCGGCCGCTTCCGGACGATGGATGACTTTGTACTTATCGATTTTGGCATTCTTGGCCACCATCGCTAGGGCATCATCGAGACCGCCTATTTGGTCGATGAGTCGATTCGCTTTGGCTTGTTCACCTGACCATACACGTCCACCGGCAAGGCTCTTGAGAGTCTCGACGGGGATGTTGCGTGAAGAGGATGCGATCTGCAGGAACTTGTCATAGATTGTACCGATGAACTTCTGCATCATGTCGGTTTCTTCTTCGGTCCAAGCGTGGTTGAGGGCATTCATGCCTGCAGCCGAATCGAGCGTAACGGATTCGATGTGAACACCAACGCGCCTCGCCAGTGCCCCACCGCTGAATTTCATCGAGAAGACCCCGATCGAACCGGTGATGGTTCCGTGTTCGGCAAAGATCGGCTGACCAATACAAGTGATCCAATAGCCACCGGAAGCGGCAAGCTCTCCCATTGAAAACACAAGTGGCTTTTTCTTGGCCATCGCTTCGAGAGCTTGACGTATCGCTTCGCTGGCCGTGGCACTTCCACCTGGAGAGTTGATTCGAACAACGACTCCCTTGACTTTCTCATCGGCCGTTAGATCTTCGATGAGTTTGACCGTTGGTCCTGAAACGATATTCCCAGCGCTTGCCGTTTTCCCATCCTGAATCGCTCCGCTTAGATGCACCACGACGATCGAGTCATCCTTGATTTTAAGTGGGTTCTTCGGCGGTGCCATGGCTTGGCCCATGAGTTCAAAAATCGATACCTCCTTTTTCGGTTTTGCTTTAGGCTTAGTCCATTCGTAACTATCCCCAAGGCTATCCATCACGGTTTTCTCAAGGGCACCGTAGGGAACCAGTTTATCGACGAGCTTGCTGGCCAACGCTTCGACCGGGAGGATCATGCGTTTCTTTTGAAGATCTCGCACGGTTGCCACTGAGAGTCCTCGTCCTTTGGCGATGCGTCCCACTTGAGCGTTGTTGATCGATTCAAGCATCGCAAGGTAATGTTCCTTGAGGTGTTTGGACATCACTGGGTTGACGTACGGTTCGACAGCCCCTTTGAAGTCACCGGCACGAGTCACCGAGGCTTGGACGCCCATCAAGTCCATTGCATCGCGGTAGAACATCGTCTCCATGGATGACGAAGGCATATCGATGCCACCCAGATCAGCTAGGAGAACTTCATCGCATCCCGAGGCGATCGACAGATGGACATTGCTTGCCGATTCGAGCCAAGCGATGCATTTTTTGCCATGGCCTCGAAGATGAGACAGTCGTCTGGAGAATTCATCAAGCTGTGCTGGGTTCATCGACAGGGACGATGACGAGAGGTCAAAGACCACATGCGTTACGAGTTCCTCATGGCTGAGTTCATCGAGGTAATCGCAGAGTTTGTAGAAGGACTTGGGTTTTCCTCCCCCACCCCCCAGGATCAAATCAGCAGGATTAAAAGCACTTGCACCTTGAAGGTCGACATACTCACCGCTTAGTGCCAAGACGCGGACTTGTTTCTTCGCGGGGGCTTTCGCAGGCTTGCTTTCCTCTGGCTTCTTTTCAGGTGCAGCCTCAGGTGCTGCCGCCGCAGGCTCTGCGGGTGCTTCTGCTGGCTTGTCCTGCCCGAAAGAAGAAACCAGCGAGCAACTAGAAATGATCGCCATGACAGCGATGCTTGCCATGGGCTTGATAAATCCCGAGCGATAACAAAAAGATCGTTTGGACATGATGTTCCGATGAGAAAAAAGGAGACGGGAAAGGGGCGGCGCGAGCGAGGAATCCGTTTTGAGGGCGAGACGATTGTTGCTAAACTCTTGGGGATCGATCCCGTCGTGCCATGAACCAATTGTAATTAAAAACCCGATGATCGTAACAATCGATGGTCCTGCAGGGGCAGGAAAGAGCTCCGTTTCGCTAAGACTCGCCGAGGCCTTAGGCTTCTTTTTCCTAGATACCGGTGCGATGTATCGGTGTGTAACGCTGGCATGTTTAAGCTCAAACATCGATATGAGCGATCCCCAAGCGACGCTTGAAATCGCTAAGTCTTGCCAAATTGAGCTCTTCAAAGGCATCGTAAAACTCAATCATCAAGATGTGACTCGCGAGATCCGAAATCCCACGGTGGCCAGGTCGATCAAACCCATCGCCGAGAATCCCCAAATCCGAGATCTCATGGTTCAGGCCCAGCGACGCATCTGCCAAGATCGCGATTGTGTGACCGAGGGTCGCGATCAGGGAACCGTCGCGTTCCCATATGCACAGTGCAAAATCTTTTTGACGGCATCTGCTGAGGAAAGAGCCCGCAGGAGATACCAGCAGTTGCTCGATAACCAAATCGATGCCGATTACAACGAAATATTGAATCTTCAAAATCAGCGCGATGAAAATGATTCAACGCGTCAGGCTGGCCCACTGCGAGCCGCAGACGATGCGATCGTCGTAAGCACCGATGGCTTGAATGAAGAAGAGGTCTTAGCCAAGCTCATCGGAATCGTGCGATCGAAAATCGAGCAGGTTGCAAGATGACCGATCCGAGCCAGACACCAACGCGAGCCAAGGAGACTCTCCAAAAAAACAGAGGCGATTGGAGCGTTTATCTGCGACGAGCCTTTTATCGTTTGATGCGAATAGTCGCCAGAGTAGTATTCATTCTCTGGTTTCGGATTCGCGTCGAAGGCCGACATCATGTGCCCCTCGATGGAGGAGGGATGCTGCTATCGACCCACCAGTCCGGGATGGATCCGATCCTCGTTGGGCTCTCTTGCAATCGCAACTTGAACTACCTTGCGCGGAGCACACTTTTCAAAAATCCAGTTTTCTCTTTCCTGATCCGGATTCTCGATGCGATCGAAATCGATCGAGAGCGGGGTGGGCTCACTGGGCTTCGCGAGATGCTCTCAAGATTGCGATCCGGAGAACTTGTGTTGCTTTTTCCCGAAGGGACTCGAACCCCTGACGGGTCGATCGGAGCTCTCAAACCCGGTTTTTTGCCGATTGCAAAACGATCCGAAGTGCCATTGATTCCCGTGGCAATCGTCGGGGCTTTCGAGTGCATGCCCAAGGGTTCCAGGTGGCTTTTCCCTCGCCCAATTGCCGTGGTCTTCGGCAAGCCGCTATTGGCTCAGGAATACCTGCAACTGTCCGAGCAGCAGATTATCGAATCGATCAGTGGATCGTTGAGCCAATTGTACGATCGAGGTAAAAACCACATCGAACGCAACTTTTGAGCGATACTTGTCTGGGGGAAATCTGATACATTATCGATCTCGTCAACCATCTTCCTAGCACCACCTACGATGTCTCCTCCTCTCCGCTTGTTGCTTGTATTGGCGTGTTGGCACGCATGTTTCGGGTTTGCGATAACAGCATCTCGTTCTTGCTCGGGTTATGCCCAGCAAGAAGATTTGAATGATGCTGCATCGACCGGTGGTCCAGGCCTTTCACTCGAATCGGCAACCTTGTCGGCTCGGAGTCTACTGCAAGGCGATCCGCTGATTGTTATCCGGTGCATTGTAAGAAACGGATCAAAGGAAGCTTTAACAGGAATCGTCTCGGCTCGAGTTGCCGGTAACCTGACCGACGATGATCGCTATAAACTGACCGTTCCACCCGAACAGACACGAACCTGCGAACTGACCGTTCGACCACCGATCCGACTGCCCGAATCAGGGCTTGAGGTCGAAGCCTCACTCTACGCACTGGTCGATGGCAAAGAGACTCTGGTTGTTGTCGGAGATCAACCGGCGGTGCGCCGAGTGCCGTTGTTTAGTCCAAGGAAGAAGGTGCCGGTCGTCGCTGCTACGGCATTGGGACGCGAACTCGCTGCACCGTTGGACTGGCGTTGGGAAAAAGCAGTTCCATTAACTACGTATGAACTGGCCATGGCAAGCCGCATCGATGCGGAGTTGCCTAAAGACGCCATTGGGCTCGATGGCATTGAATTTCCCCCATCACAAAACGACTGGAAGAATACCGATCTGCTGATGCTTGCAGAGCAGGGACCCTTGAGAGATGCGACCACATTGAGCACCCTCAAGAGTTTCTTGTACTCAGGAGGGCGCATTTGGGTGATGCTCGATTCGATCGACACCCAATCGCTCGAACCGCTCTTGGAACCTAGTCAGCAGATTCGAATGATCGACTCGATCAAGCTTACTCAATTTCAAGTAGATACGAATGGGCCGGGCAATTTGCAGCAGCAAGCGCAAGTCGAATTGGCAGACCCCGTGATCTTCAAGCGGTTGATGCAACAGGGGGGGAGCGTCAAGCATCAAATCGATGGGTGGCCCGCATCGATCATTATGCCGATAGGACGTGGTGAATTGATCATCACTTCGCTCGAAAGCAGTGCTTGGCTGACGCCTCGCCAAGGTCAACTCAGCGATGATCCCTTTTACCGTTCCGATTACGAACTGAAAACTTGGGCCAAAAACCTCGTAGACATTGTGCAGGTCAAAAAGGGTGGGAGCATCGTTTCGCTCAAAGGGATCGAGTATCCCTTGGAACGGATCGGTAATCCGGTGGTCGCTCGCAGCATCGTTGCAGGGATTCTTCTTAGTTTTTGCACTATTTTGATAGGCTTAAGCTGCTGGCGGCTAGCGGCCAAAGATGCAAAGGCCATGGGCTGGATCGCACCTGCTTTGGCACTCGGTGCATCGATCCCGTTGATTTACCTTGCTTGGTCTCAGAAAAGGGACAAGCCTCCGATGGTATCGCTCTTCCAACTGGTTCAACTCGAGTCCAGTTGCGGTGCGACGCTCAAGGAATCTGCAGCGGTTTATTTGCCACAGGACACCTCGATGTCCCTCGTGAGCGATTCCTTGGGATCTGCTTATCCGGACTCGAAAATTGAAAATGGCATCAAGACCGTCACCACCGAAGACTTCGGTCAATGGCAGATGAGCAACCAAGCCTGGCCCACGGGCACGTGGCGCTATCAAACCGAATTTACATTACCGGATCTTCAAGCGGTCGCTGAGGCTGAATTTTCAGAGAAAGGTGTTCGCATCAAGTTACCAGAGAGTCTCCCTTCGAAGGTTCAAGATCCTGTAGTTGCCTACGTTCCTGGAGCACCGGCACTTGGTTCAAGTAACTCTGCTTCGGAGATCCTCGTCGATGGAAAATATCCTGCAGAGGGAGAGCGATGGACCCTCAATGCGATCGTCGGTGACGAACAACGACGCAGATCGAATATTTACAAGAATGTATTTGAAACGAATGACCGCTCGTTGACCCTATCTAGGACCGTACTAGGCTGGACAGATCTGTTCGACCAAGGTCCCCGCTGGAATTCCCAGATAGAGCGTCGCGGTGTTGCACTTGTTTCGATGCCTTTGTCGCTGACTCGACCTGCACCTGGCTCGTCGATTGCAATACCCTTTCCATTTATCGACATCAAACTTGCGAGGAACACCAACTCTTCGCCGGTTTTCTTGGAAGGGACTGGCCGGTGGATTACCCAATCTTCGAGCGTTGCTGAGACAAGTCTTGAATTTCGATTGCCCGACGAAGTCCTTCCGCTAAACCCGACGCACATCGACTTTGATTGGGATCTGCAAGTGCCGCGTCGAAAGGTCAAGCTCTCGTGGCTTCGGTCCAAAGACCAGTCCTTAGTTGAAATCATTAAATTCGATGGACCGTCGATCCCTTGGAAAGCATCCCTGTCGGATCCTGAACTACTCGAAGAATTCCAAGATGGACTTCTAACACTGCGTTTAGAAGTGGCCGAAGACCAAGAGGTCGGGAGCTCGATCCCCTGGCGGATCAAGCACCTGAGGCTCAATGTCCGAGGCATGACCCTTCCGAGCAACCCACTGAAGCCTTAGACCTGAAGTCTCCCATGAGCGAAACTGTTGTTGAAACGAAGAACCTCTCGAAGCGTTACGGAGCGTTTACGGCGCTAAACGATCTTTCGATCCACGTGGATCGCGGACAGATTCTGGGCTTCATCGGTCCCAATGGAGCCGGTAAGACCACGACGATCAAGATCCTAGTAGGGCTCTCCAAACCGACTTCAGGTTCGGCCACGATTGCTGGGGTTGATTGCAGTCAAAACGCTTCCAAGATCAAGCAACTTGTCGGGTACATGCCCGATAAGTTCGGCTCCTATGACAACATGCGGGTGCATGAGTACTTGGATTTCTTTGGTGCCATCTTTGGAATACCCGGCAAGCAGCGCAAGGCCCGAATCCAAGAGGTCATGGAAACAACCAACACGACTTACATGCAAGATCGGTATGTTGAGAGCCTCAGTCACGGGATGCAACAGCGGGTAGGGATCGCCAGAACACTTCTCCATAATCCCGAAGTTCTTATCCTAGACGAACCCGCCAATGGATTGGATCCCAAGGCTCGCATCGAGATGCGTCAGTTGCTTTTGCAACTAGCGGCTCAGGGTAAGACCCTTATCGTTACAAGCCATATCCTGCCCGAGCTATCTCGAATCTGCAACGTGGTAGCGATCGTGACGGCTGGCCAACTGCGAGCATTCGGATCAGTCGACGAAGTCATGGGCAAATTGTGCCCCCAGCGAAACTTTGAAGTCCAACTCGCCAGCGCCGAGCATATCCCTCAGGCAGAGAAGCTCCTAAGCGATGCCTTGCTTGATTCCGAGCCTCTTGCCGCAAGTCCCGCAGAGTTGACGTTACGGTTCCCGACAGTCAGGACAGAATCGGAGCTAGCCGAGCTACTCCAAAAACTCGTTGCAGCAAAACTTCCGATCACTCAGTTCCGTGAATTGACTAGCGACTTGGAAGACGCATTCTTGTCGGTTGCAGGAAAAGATTAGTTGTTGACCATTACTCGAAAGCACTCGGCGTGAACCCAAAGTCCTTTTTAAGCAACCCGATCCTCAGGCGAGAACTTATCAGTCGCCTTCGGAGTCCCAAAGCATTGATAGCGATGGCGATTGTTGCCATCGTCTCATGTGGTTTGGTGTTAATGCGATGGCCAAGAGAAGCCAGCATCGATTTGGTCAGCCAGGGATCGATTCAAGTTTTCCGTCCGGTGGCTTATGCCATCGCGATTGCGATCATGATGCTCACACCGGCCTTTCCCGCGACGGCGATCGTCTCCGAGCGTAAGAAGGGGACTTTGGTATTGATGCTCAATTCTCCAACACCTCCCTGGGTGGTTTACGTTGGAAAGCTTCTTGCGAATGTTCTCCTAGGACTACTTCTTTTCTCGGTTAGTTTGCCAGCGATCTTCGCTTGCTATGCGATGGGTGGGATCTCGATCGCCGGACACATTGTTCCCTTGCTAATGATTTTTTTGGGGATGGCGTTCCAGTATTCGGCGTTGGGATTGTGGGTGTCGAGCCGATCGCAATCGATCGACGCGAGCTTAAGGTGGACGTACAGCATCCTGCTATGTCTTGTTGTTCTATCGATTGGTCCGAGCGTTTTGGTGGGAAAACTCTCTGGTGTGGCAGCTTGGATCTCGCAAGCTTTGACAACACTCTCACCGATTCCTGCGATGCAGCAGATCACCGGTGCACAGGGGCAAGCGAAATCGATTGGAATTGGAACCGGATGGGTTGAGTTCCTTGTGATGTGTGCCATTTCGACGGTGGGGCTCGCGATTGCGACCCTTTATAAATTGCATCCGACGATGATGGATCGAGCTAGGGACGCTGGCAAGGTGATCGAGGCGAAAGAGTCGAGCTGGCTTCGACGGCTCTCCTATCTGGTCGATCCGAATCGACGCAAGGCTGGGATTCCTTTTTGGCTCAATCCAGTGATGGTCAAGGAGTTTCGAACTCGAAAGTTCGGTCGGTTGCACTGGTTGCTTCGGTTGGTTGCTGCAGGTGCGATCATCTCGATCTTGCTGACGGTGGTGGCT
>JBJSXX010000221.1:0-3987 GCA_046086605.1 Pirellula sp.
TCGTCGAATCCGTGCTGGTCGAATCAAGCTGTGAGATCGACTCGGCAGGTGTCTCCATAAGCACATCGTTGGTTTCGACCGTCGCTGCAACCACACTCAAAACAGGTGTGTGTTGGATCGTTACAACAACCCAAAGCCCCAAGATCACCAACAGCACTCCATGCACCCCCAAACTGATCCAAACGTCCAGACCAAACTTGGTCCGCTTCCGCCTGCCAGTGCTCAGTTTTGCGTTGCTCGGTTTTGCAGTGCTAGTTTTTCCAGCACTGGATTTGCTCGAAGGCACCTTGCTTGGAGTGATCTCGTTCTTGCCAACTTTGTCGGCACTGTTCGTTCTAGCTTTGACGGAATTAGCTTTGATCGGGCTTGAATGAACTGCAATGGTCGCCTTAGCGATACTCTGCGGCGCAGTGCCGACTTTCTCGGCTCGCTGCTGGGCTCCTTGAAGCATTTGACTCCAGGAATCCGCTGGGGTCTTTTCCTGCGAATGTTCGATTCTAGCAACGGGTGCAAGCTGTACGATCTGAGCCGGGGTATGGTGCGTTGGGACCTGAGTCGTCATCGGAATGCCGTTGGGCCAAGTTTTTTGATCCATGGAATCCAGGAAGACTTTGAGCTTGCTGTCATCGCCGCTTTCGGCAAGCGAGATCGCTTCCATGAGATCCGCAGCAGCCGCGCGGTAGCGAGCGGCCTCTTCGCGGCTCTCGAGGGCTTGGTAAGCTAACCGTCCACGCTCGATCAATCGTTCCGATGGCATGCGAGTCCTCCTTGCTGTAGGCTTTGATCTGACACAGAAAACAAAGACTTCCTGCGATGCTTTCTATTGTCCAAAAACCTGCTAAAGATGCTTGAAAATGGTTCAAACTATTTGAGCCAATCCAAGACGATTTGTCGCGCATGCTGGATTTTCCCAAGCAAAACCGATTCGGAAGCTTCGGCTTGCCGACTCCAACAAAGCACCGTCGCGATCGGCATTCCCCCGGGAATTGCCAGTCCAGCAGGGACCGACTCAGGGATATCTGCGACCCGAAACGGGGCATGTTGAAGCTCACCTAGGGTTCCGTCCCAGCGAGCTTGCCAAAGTCTCGCGAGTTGATCAGCACTGACGTTCAGATCCCTTGGGGCGTAAATAACTCCCTTGGCCATCTGTCCATCGCTAACCTTGCGCTGACGCGAATCGTGAACGAAAACCTCTTCGGGCGATCGCAGAATCTCCAAATGCTTTTTCATCCAGGAGAAGCCTTGAAGTGTTTCGTGCAACTCCATGCTTGCGGACCAACGTGGATTGATCTCTAAAAGCCAAAGCTTACCGTCCGAGTCGAGCTGAAAATCGGCTTGCCATAAACCTAGCAACCCCGTCTGCTTAGCTACATAGTCTCCGAAAGCTCGCAAGCGATCCTCCGTTTGATGCGTTATCGCGATCGCTGCGATGTTGCCTCGGTAGATAAAGGGCAACGGAGCTTCGAGTTCCCGAGCATCGATTCCTCGAGCGATTCCAAAGACTTGTGTACCGACTCGATCCGAGCAGTAGCTCACTCCGATCGACGTTCCTGGAATGTACTGCTGAACCAACCATTGCGAGGCCTTGGACAGGTCCGTAATCGTCGTTTCAAAAGAGTGGTCGTCGGCCAAAGGCCGAACGTGAATGCCACCTGCGCCATTGACAGGTTTGACCAGCCACAGCCGCTTGGGTTCATCGTTGTTGCAAAGAGCATGAAACTCTGGGTTTTCAGAGTCGAAAGGTCCGAGTGTCCGAGGCCAAGCGATATTCGATGCCTCGGCCCAACGTTTCCAATTCGCATACGAGCGAAGCTCTCGAAGGGTATCACCGTTTGCTCCACAACGAGCGCCGAGTTGGATGAGCCTATCGAACAACTCCGGCTTGTTTTCCATGCCACCGCATAGAACCACACTGCAATCGTGCAGATCGATCGATGATCTAGCTTGATCTTGCTCCCATTCCGAGAGTGACGCTGCCGATGCGACGTGCGCAAGATCTGCATCGAGGAAATCGTCCCATGCATAAATGCTGGTAGCTCCGGCTCGCTTGGCCGATTGGGCGGCGGCTCGGCATGAGGCTCCAAAGAGAGCGACTGGGTGCTTATCGAACATCGACGGCTCGCCGCGCGGTGTCCGGGAAGTCACTGAAAAAGCCATCAACCTTGAGCTGCTCGATGAGCACTCTGTGGGTCTGTTCAAGCGAATCGGACCAGCGAGGTTGCGACTCCTTGCGCACCGTGTAGGGGTGCACTAGCATCCCCGCGCCGCGGGCCGCTTCGACAAGCCCGGTGCTCTCGATCTTGCCGTCGGCGTTTTTGATTGCGACCAAATCGAGCGAGGGTCCAAGCCCCGAAATGGCTGGCTTTAAGTCCTTGATTTTGTCGAGCTCCAAAGGTCTCCCGAGGAGATAAACCAAAGGGAGTTTGCAACCGTGCTGTTTGTGCAACTCAAGTAGCTCATCGAGTTCAAAGCACTGCACGAAACAGCGGTCGCCGACTTGGTCAAGTTCGAACTGTTTGAGGAACTTTAGAAGCTCAGCTCCCATCGAGAGGGACAGTTCCTTGCGATGAAACGCGGGACCCTTGAGCTCGATGTACAAACCTGTTTTGCGACCCGTGGTTCGATCGAGCCCTTGGATCAATCGAATCTCATCTTCAAGCCTTAGAACACGTTGTCCAAAACCTCCCGGAAAGCGTTGCGTGAAGGCTTGCTGGTCACTCCCCTTTCGCGTCCTCTCGTGAAGAGTGAGCCGTTGGATTTCTTCCCAGGTAAAGTCGACAAAGTACCATCGCCCGTCGCTTCGAGCGCGATCCGGATATACTTTTTCGACGTCGGTGGTCTCTTCCATGTTGATGTCATGGGTGACTATAAACTGCAGATCTTTGGTAAGCACGACATCCTGCTCGATGTAGTCGGCACCTTGGGCATGCGCTAGAACTTTCGCACCTTCGGAATGCTCGACGATATAGCCGCTGGCTCCTCGATGGGCAATGACAATCGGCTTGGGTGTCTCAGCAGAAGCGTCTAGCGCGAGCCACCCAAGAAGGATCGTCCAGAACAGAGCCGACACCAAGCCTTCGAGCGTGTGCTTGATCAACGATTGAGCCATTGGATTCATCGTGGGATTAAACCTTTTGTCGGTGGATGGATCTGAACAAAAAGGGGGGATAGCTTGTGGGCCATTACCCCAGCTTCACGGGTTAGGGAGTGGAATGACTTGAGCGGTAGGCTCACTGTCAAAAAACGACTCACACTATCCACAAAAATACACGAACGACCTAAAAAAGGGTAAAAGAGCAATAGAATAACAGATGAATTCTTGCACTAGAGCGCACCCAGGGCCGTCGCTACGCTCTGCCCTGGGCTATCTCATGATGCCCCGTTGGGGCAATTCACTCTTACCGTAGTGGATCTTGCGAAAGATCCCAGCGCTTGAGACCACCGTGACAACCCATCGGGAGACGACGTACCGTAGTGGATCTTGCTAAAGATCCCAGCGCTTGAAACCACCGTAAATTTTTCGATCAGCCGAAAAAGAAGTTCTGGTTCACTAACGGCACGCTGTCCGATGCGAATGGTTCGATAGATCGCGCTGATTGTGCTTTGAGGTTTGCTCGAGCGCAGGGATCTAACTGAGCCCCGATTTTTTCGAAAATCGGGGTTTTTTTGTTGCAGATTGCGGTCGGGTCGATCCTGCCAACGACGCCTGCGAGAGCAACGTCCACCGACGGCGGACGCGGAGTTTTTGACGGCATTGACCTTAGTGACGGCATTGACGGTATTGACTGCGGACATTGTTGACGAGGTTGACCTCATTGGTTGGATGACCTCATTGGCGATTTGCTCATCGGCCTTCGCCTCCAACAACGTCAACTTGGTCAATCTCGTCCGCGGTCAATCCAGTCAATCTTGTCAACACTGTCAATGCCGTCAAAGAGTTGCCGCCGCCAGGCGGCTTAGCTCTCCGGCGCTTCAAGACACTCTGGA
>JBJSXX010000222.1:0-13838 GCA_046086605.1 Pirellula sp.
GCCGCGTTGATCAACGGCTAATTCCAAAACCGCCTTCCCCTGGGGCAAACGCCCTCGAAGGGTGATCTGCTATACTGAGAGCCAAGTTGCCCCAGGGTTACTTGGCTTTTTCGTTTCGGTTTCCTAATTTGTTCTACTCCAATGCTTTCAATGTCTTCAAAAACGGCCTCCCACCGATCGATCAAAAAAATCCTCTGGGTAACCTTTTCCCTCTTGGCCTTTATCCCTACCTCAAGGAGTAGTGCGCAGGAGGTCGAAGCTTTTCGTCCGGATCAGACATCGACCCCAGTTGCCGCCCCTCCGGGTGCAATCGTACTGCTCGACGCCAATGACCATCAATTCCTTAGTATGCGAGGCGAAGCCATCGATTGGAAACGGGAAGATCAAACTCTGGTCTCAACCAAGAGCGAAAATCGTGTTAACCACATCGTTTCCAAATGGCACTTTCAAGACGCGGATATCCACGTTGAGTTCATGGTCTCAGAAGTCGCCGAAGGTAACAGTGGTATCTACATCCACGGAAACTATGAACTGCAAATCTTCAACTCCTTCGGTAAAAAGGAAATCACCGAACATGATCAAGGTGCCTTGTATGGATTCTCAAAACCCTTAGTCAACGCCTCAAAGAAACCCGGGGAGTGGCAGGTCTACGACATTCGGTACCGAGCCCCTCGGCGCGATGAAAACGCCAAGATCACAAAACCCGGTAGCGTTACCGCATGGCTCAACGGCCAATTGGTTCAAGACAATACAACCTTCGAGGAACCTCGTTCGGTCTACCATCCCTTTCGTTATGGAACGACCGATTACCTAAAGAAGATTTGGAAACAGCAATTGGCAACCTCCGTCGGACCTGTCTTCTTGCAAGACCACGGAAGTCCTACTCGATTTCGAAATGTTTGGATAAAACCCTTGGACGACAAAGCCATTCTCTATAAAAATTAGCACTCGCTGTCCTCCAAACAAACAAGCCTCACTCTCCACTGCAAGTATCTTCCATGGCAAACAAAAACCGCGTCAATGTTGGACTCGTTGGGATCGGATTCATGGGCTGGATCCACTCGCTGGCATACCGCCGATCCGAAGTCGCTGATTTGGTGGCTTTTGCAACCAAAGACCCAAAAAAACAAGCAGGGGATTGGCGAGGCATTCAAGGCAATTTCGGACCTCCTGGTCAGCAGATCTCCCTCGATGGACTCGATGTGGCCGATTCCCTCGAAGCCCTAGTCAAACTTCCCAACGTCGATTGCATCGACATTTGCCTACCCCCCCATCTGCATGTCGATGCTGCTCTCTACGCTATGGAACATGGCAAGGATGTGCTGATCGAGAAACCCGTCGCACTGACGATCGATGGCTGTAGACGGATCCAAGAAACCTCTAAGAAGACCGGTCAATTGGCTTTGGTCGCCCACGTTCTGCCCTACATGGGCCCCTTTGCCTATGCAACCGAACTGGTTCGATCCGGCAAATACGGCGCACCGATCGGCGGCTATTTCAAGCGAGTGATCTCCGATCCAACTTGGATACCAGACTTTTACCAAGCGGACAAAGTAGGTGGACCACTTGTCGATCTCCACGTTCATGACCTGCACTGGATCCAACTTTTGTTCGGCAGACCTAAGAGAACTCACGCCGTCGGCAGGATGCATGGCAGTGTCGCTAAATACGTCCATGTCCTCTATGAGTTCGATTCTCCAGACATCGCCGTAAGCAGCTCCTCGGGTGTGATCGATGGTCCAGGTCGGCCCTTTACACACGCCTTCGAATTGCACCTCCAAGATGCCACGGTCCATTTTGAATTTGCCGCCCACAGCGACACCGCTGAATCAATGCCCTTGAAAGTCATCACACGCGACGGTCAAGTCCTTCGGCCTGAACTGCCAGCAGCCGACGATATCGATGCGTTCCAAGCAGAGATCGATGAAATGGCACACAGTGTTCTGAGTCGCACCGCCGCTCCACGCTTGAGCCTCCAGCACGCTGCCGGGGCAGTCGAACTGGCCCTAGATATTCAATCGCAACTGGTTGCATCTCGCCGATAATGTCATGACCAAAGCCTTCTTACATCGCTCGGTTCGATGCTGGCTCTGCTCATTCGCTCTGCTTGCCACCTGGACGATTCTTTCGCTGTGCGATTGCCAGGCACAAGTCGAATCACTAGCGGGTGTCAAACGCTTTTCTAAAGGTCAATGGACCATCCTGACGGATCTGCCGATCGATCAGGAAATCGAGTCCTGGCCCAATATCCTCGATCAAGCCCTAGCTCAGTGGTGTCGGAAATGGTCGATAGATCCTGCTATCGCGACGACTTGGCCGCTGACAATCCACTGCATGGGTGATCGAAAAGTCTTCGAGCGATCTGGCCTTCTCGATGGCGTACCGTCGTTCGAAGATGGCTTCCAACAAGCCGATCGGATCTTTCTGGTTGAACAACCTTCCAATTACTATCGCCGCCATTTGCTTTTGCATGAGGCGACTCATTGGATCATGTACCGAGCATTCGGCGGTGGCGGGGCACCTTGGTTCATGGAAGGGATGGCCGAACTCGAAGCGACCCATCGCTTGGATAATAACATTCTAAGCCTAGCGATCATCCCCGATCGTCCTGAATCAGTACCCCACTGGGGACGGTTTAAAAAGCTATCGGACTCTGTGGCATCCAATGGCGTGCCCAAGCTCAAGCGGATTATCTACTATGGCAATGAACGACAGGATCGAATGGATTGCTATTGCTGGAGTTGGGCCGCTTGCGTCTTTCTCCGCAATCACCCGCTGTATTGGCCATTCCTCGAAAAATCCTCAACACCTCCCTTGGACTACTCGTTGAAACTCAGCGAGCAATTTGAAAAGTCCCTCGCCGATCGCTGGGACGATGTCGAACGAGATTGGAAACTCTTTGTCGACGAATTTGGATTCGGTTATCAACCCAGCTCCGATTTGATTTCTCTCGATGGGTATATTCGCAAAAACAATATATCCCAAGATAGCCAAACGTCGATGCAACTCGATACGACCAAGGGTTGGCAGTTGGTCAATTTGCCGATCAAGCAAGGGCAGGGGGCTTATATCACTGCCGAAGGCATCTATGCCGTGCAAGTTAGAAACCAGCAAGCCTGGGATTCAACTCCCGAAGGCCTCACTTATCGATACCACCGCCATATCCCGATGGGGAAGCTTATCGGTGGATTCCTCAGCGTCGACAACGACCAACCCTTGGAAGTTTTCCCTGTCGGCAAGCGGCATGAGTTTAAGGCTTCGACTGACGGTTGGTTGCTCCTGCGAATCAACGAACCGGTCGGCGATCGTAGAGACAACTCAGGCTTGCTCACGATTCAAGTGGATATCAAGTAACAGAGGCATTCGAGTGAAGATTCGGGGAGGAATTCATCAGCTCAGAGATTTCTGAGTAATTCTTTTTGAAACACAAAGACAGTAGAGAGCACAGAGCCCCTGAGGATCTCTCCCTTGCTCTTCTCTCCGTGTCCTTTGTGACTCTGTGTTTTCAATCTCTGAATCCCTTTAAAAACCGGTTGTTAGGGTAATTTTGTGGGTTAACGCTCTGATTTCTCATACTCAGCAACGCGGTACTTGTACTCGAAGCCCCGTCTAACAATCGACCACGTTGACGGCCAAACCTCCCAGCGAGGTCTCTTTGTACTTGGCTTGCATGTCTACCCCGGTTTGTCGCATCGTTTCAATCACACGATCCAGGGATACAAAATGCTTGCCGTCTCCGTAGAGAACCGCGAGCCTTGCGGCATTGATCGCTTTGGTGGCCCCCATCGTATTGCGTTCAATGCAAGGGACCTGCACTAGCCCAGCGATCGGATCACAGGTCAGACCAAGATTGTGTTCCATCCCGATCTCAGCCGCGTTTTCGATCTGCTCGATCGTTCCACCCATGCAGGCCGCAAGACCGCCTGCTGCCATCGAACAAGCGACCCCAACTTCACCCTGACACCCCATCTCGGCCGCTGAGAGCGATGCATTGCGTTTGTAGAGCATGCCGATGGCCCCAGCGGTTTTCAAGAATCGATGAACACCTTCTCGATCGCTAATGGTCCGATCAAAGTCAGGGTGGCCCGGATCAGGCACCAAGTAAACGTAATAACCAAGCACCGCAGGAATCACCCCTGCAGCACCATTGGTTGGAGCCGTTACCACTTGCCCTCCGGCTGCATTCTCCTCGTTGACTGCCAATGCAAACAAGCTGACCCAATCGAGCTGCTGAAGTGGATCTTTAAGCTTCTCCTGTGCATGTTGCAACAGCCATTGGCTAGGAAGCAGTTGGGTTCCGCCTGTGAGTTTTTGATAGATGCCAGGAGCACGTCTGCGAATATGTAGCGAACCGGGTAAGATCCCTTCGCTCATGCAACCTCGATCGATGCAAGCTGCCATGACGGACCAGAGCCGATCGAGTTGCTCTGCCACTTGATCCTCGCTCCGCAGTACCAATTCATTGGCATCGATGATTTGGTCGATCCGCAACTTATTGGCCCGAGCCATTTCGATCAGCTCTGCTGCAGTGGTAAATGGGTAAGGAGCAATGTCGGTCGAACCCTCGGTCTTGCAAAGGGATTGCTTAAGATCAGCTAGCCCTTGCTGGTCATAGACAAAGCCACCGCCCGTTGAGAAATAACGCTTGGCAAAGACAACTTGGCCCTGGGTATCGATTACCGAAAACTGCATCGCGTTGGGATGATCCGGGAGCGTTTCATTGCGTAGCCAAATCAAATCACGCTTTTCATCGAAGGGGATCTCAAGCTCGCCTGCAAGCTTGAGTTTCGAGTGGGCTCTAAGCGATTCGACGGTCTGCTTGAGCACTTGGACTTCGGTGCACTCGGGCAGGCAACCTGCAAGCCCACAAAAGATGGCCGTATCGGTCGCATGCCCGAGTCCGGTCAGAGCCAACGATCCATAGAGTTCGACACGAACTCGATCCAATCGCTTGAGCACTTGAGGCTGCTTGAGCACCTCGCGAGCAAAACGGCAAGCGGCGATCATTGGCCCTACGGTATGGGAACTCGATGGGCCAACGCCTATTTTGAACAATTCAAAGACACTGATCATTCGCTTGCCTTCATTCGCCTTTTTGGGTTGCCGAACATCAGACGATATCAATCGGAGACTTACTCAACTGAAAACTCTTGATCTCTCCGCTATCAAAAGAAACTCTCGCCATGCGTTTGGGGCCGAATCCATCGACCGACAGGATACTCCCGAGTCCATAGCGAGGATGAGAGATCCGAGTTCCACCTTCGAAATGATCGACCGGAGTTCCTGCCAAGGTGATCGACGCACTGATACTCGAACCAGTCTTGAGGCCACCGAAAGCCGCTTTTCTCTCGGGCATGGGCTCCTGGCAGTACTCATCGAACTCCTCTGGTGATGAAGACCGCTTGCCAGTGGACTTCGACTTGGCTTTCGACACACCCGCATCGTACTGGACATCGAAATCCTGATCGACTTGAACCTCTTGATTGACTTCCCAATCGCCCGAGTCGCCATAGTCTCCTGAGTCTTGATCAGCCCAAGAAAGATCGCGGGGATTGGCCCTTGTGTAATCGACCATCGTCATCTCTCCCCGAGGTAGTTCGATGAGGAACTGACTTGGGGCTCCCAAGCGGCTACCACCAAACCCTCTGGTCGATGCGTTGGAGATCTGCAAGTTGCGTCTTGCTCGCGTGATACCTACGAAGAACAGCCGTCGCTCCTCCTCGAGTTGCTTTGGGTCTTCCTTGCTACGTGCGTGAGGCAATACATCCTGTTCCACAGCAACGATAAAGACGTTGTCGAACTCAAGCCCTTTGGCCGAGTGAAGAGTCATCAGTGTCACTCGGTTCTCGTCGGTGATGTTGTCGGTATCGCTCGCTAGGCTTATCTCTTCGAGGAACTGCTGAAGTCCTCCCCCCTCGCCAAGAAGGGCATCTTTATCCTGAGCATCCGAAAGCAATTCACCAACGTTTTCCTTGACGCTCTCGTCAGGTGCCTCAGACTTCTTGCCCGCTAGGTACTCGATGTAGTTGGTGGCTTCAAGCAGATGAGTGAGCATCGCAACAATCGATTCACCCGAGAGTTGCACGAGTTTCTCGTAGATGTTTAAGAACTCTCGAGCACCGCTTTGGGCTTTCTTACTGAGCATCCCATGGTCGATCGCTGCCCGAAGTGACACAAGCATCGGAATGTCCCGAGCCCGAGCAAGCTCGGTAACACTCTGAATCGCCTTATCCCCAAGTCCTCGCGGTGGCAAGTTCACCACTCGCTTGAACGAAACATCGTCTTCTGGATTGTTCACCAATCGCAGATAAGCGATCAGGTCTCGGATTTCTTGTCGCTGATAGAAGCGAAAACCACCGATGAGCTGATAGGTGATCCGGCGTCGCATGAGGGCTTGCTCGAAAAGACGCGAATGGGCATTGGTTCGGTACAAAACCGCAAAGTCCTTGGGACTGGCCGTCTGCTCGATGATTTGCTTGGCGATCTGGTCGGCGATGTGCTCGGCTTCATCTTTCGCAGATGCGTAACTGCACAATCGGATCTTGGATCCATCCGAGCAGGTAGGAATAAGCATCTTGGCCTTGCGATGAATATTGCAAGAGATCAGTGTGTCGGCAGCAGAGAGGATCTGCGGGGTCGATCGATAGTTATCCTGGAGGCGAACAATCGCAAGTTCGGGATAGTCCCTTTCGAAATTCAGGATGTTGGCAATGTCCGCTCCTCGCCATCCATAAATCGATTGATCCGGATCGCCGGTCACATTGATGTTGGGGTGATCGATCGATAGCCCTCGAACGATCAGGTACTGCGCCAGATTGGTGTCTTGGTACTCATCGACAAGCACATAACGGTGCTTGGCATCCAAGTCCACGCGGAGGTCTTCGTTGTTTCTGAGGATCGTCGCCGTGTGCATGAGCAAATCATCAAAGTCGACGGCATTGTTGCTCAACAAGTACTTTTGGTAGATCGGGTAGATCTTGCGAACAGCCACCTCGCTGGCATTCTTGGCCGGCTCATTGAGCATCTCCGGCGTGATCGCTCGGTTCTTGAGATTGCCGATGGCTCGCGCGATATCAGCGAACTTTAAATGACTAAGCGACACACCGCTGAGCGTGATCGCTTCTTCGAGCGCCTTTTTCGCATCGTCGACATCAAAGATCGTGTAGTTGTCTTTTAGTCCAACAAGGTTGCCGTAGTATCGGAGAAAACGTGCGCAGTAGCCGTGGAAGGTCCCCATCCAAATCGGGTTTTCACCGACGATCTTGGCCACCCGATGCTTCATCTCCTTGGCCGCCTTGTTCGTAAAGGTCAGCGCAAGAATCGAGTAAGGCGAAACGCCTTGCTCGAGCATGTAAGCGATCCTATGCGTTACAACCCGCGTTTTGCCTGTGCCAGGCCCCGCAAGGGTCAGTAGCGGGCCATCGACATGCGTGACCGCCTTGCGCTGCGCTTCATTCAATCCATCCAAAATCTGACTCATGCAGAACCTCGCCTCCTTTTGTATTAGTGCATTATCTGCTAGCGGGGAGATTCTTCCAAGTGCCGAGAGAATTTCCTGCAATTTCGCTTGACCCATCCTGTAACATGCCAAGGCAGATCTGTGCTTCAATAGTAGCATTCCCCAGCAAAACCTCGAACCGCTTTGGATTTTTAGATGACCAACCCCCCAAATCAATCGAATGAGCACAAATCACGCCCCGGAACTCTCGCCGAATTGCTTGCAAGCGGTTGGCGTAGCCGAAGTGTCAAAGAGGAAATCCGCGAAAATTTTCTTAGTGCATTAGAGTCCTCGCAGGAGCTTTTTCCTGGCATCATCGGTTATCAAGACACGGTGTTGCCTGAACTCAACATCGCCTTGCTGGCCGGCCACGACTTGCTTTTCCTAGGTGAAAAAGGGCAAGCTAAAAGTCGGCTCATGCGCACACTGGTTCGATTCCTCGACGAATACGTTCCTTACCTAGACATCGAGGATGTGCCGGTGCACGAAGATCCATTGCGACCGATCACGCAAAAGGCAAAAGATTTTCTCAAAACTCATTCGCCAGAACAAACTCCTATCGGTTGGTGGCACCGCCAAGATCGGTACGTCGAAAGACTCGCCCCTGGAACCAAGTTTGCTGACATCATCGGCGAGATCGATCCATCGAAACTCACTGGCGGAGTGAGCATGAGTTCCGAATCGGCACTGCACTTTGGACTTATCCCACGGATGCATCGCGGGATCTTTGCCATGAACGAACTCCCAGAGCTCGACGAACTTGTCCAAGTCGGGTTGTTCAATATCCTCGAAGAGCGTGATGTGCAGATCCGGGGTTATCCCGTCCGATTCGATCTGGACATCTTCATCTTGTTCTCAGCCAACCCGAGCACTTACAACCGCAGCGGCAAGGTCATTCCGCAGCTCAAAGACCGCATCGGTTCGCTAATTCAAACGCACTATCCTAAGGAAAGAGAGCAGGGGATCGAGATCCTCATGCAAGAGTCGGGAATCGACTTGGGCGGCAAATATCCAGTTCAGATCCCTTATTTCATGCTCGAGATCATCGAAGAGATCACGGCCCAGGCGCGGGCTAGCAAGTACGTGGATCAAGCCTCCGGCGTTTCAGCAAGATTCTCCTTGGCGAATTTTCGCACGATGGTCGCCTCGGCGCGTCACCGTGCTGTGGTACTCGGAGAACCACTTGCGGTGCCTCGCATCAGCGATCTAGGACACCTTGCAACCTCATCGCTTGGTAAACTCGAATTGGACCTGATGGGATCGCACCAGATGACCGAGCGCAAGGTGCTCGATGCGATCATCGCAAGTGCGATCAAGGTCGTGTTCGAAAAGTATGTCCAAGAGTATGGGCTATCACAAATCGCTGAGATCTTCAACAAAGGTGTCAGGATCGAGGTAGGGGATCTGCTACCCAGCGAGGCTTATGCCGAGCGACTCAAGCACGTGCCACCGGTCTGGAACACAGCCTTCGAAGTCAACGCTTCGGAGCATCCGGCCATCCGCGCTTCGTGCGTCGAGTTTGTTCTCTCAGGCTTGTACGCCATGGACAAAATCAGCCGAGCCAGCAAGCATGGCAAAGTGCAGTACGAGACTTAGACATCTCTTCGTCCCTGCCAAAACTTGGACATCGCGGCAAATGCCGCTTTGACCTCTGGGTCATGTAATAAAACCAGAGCCCAAATGCCAAAGGGAATACCAAGAAAAATAAAGGGGGTGACTAAAGGGATGCAAGCAAGAATGGCTCCGAATCGAGCTAGTCGGTAGGATTCCATCGATGCCATCTTCCCTCCCCCGATGGAGATCATCACCGTGCAAGCAAAGAAGAGCAAGCTTACCAGAAGATTCGGTACGACGATGGCATTGAAACCAACAAAGAACAGGTTAAACAGCCAACCAACGATAGCGATTCCGGGGAACACCGAAGCGATCGACCCCATGATGAGCAGAGCGGTACCCGGTCTCGATACCCGACGGCGGATCTGCTCGATCGATTGCTCTTTAGGTTCGATCCCAAGTTGAGAATCGACCGAGGGCGGTTCGTAAGGATTAATGCTCGGGTCACTCATCGTGAGCCTTGATAGATACGCACGCTTTGAATCTCCCCTCGGAATCCCTCCGGAGACTTCTTATCAACCGGACTGCCTGAATCGCTTCCGATTTGTAGCCCATCATTCGGATTTCTTGGAATCAACCCCTTTGCCTTACTTTGACCAACTCGTTTGTCATCGATGAAGACTTGCATCAACTGGTCTTTATCAACTGTAGCTTTGAGCGTTATCCATTGGCCTAAAATCGAATCACTGCCCACAGCCCGCGAGATCCCCTCTGGTCCACGATATGCAAATACAGGCTTACCGTCTTCGATCTCGATGAGAAATCCCAGGCTTTGTCCGCCTCGGGCTAAGATCACCCCGTCGGCAGATGCTCGAAGCGTTACTTCAACGGTCATAGGACTCCGTGCTGGATTCAAAACCTTGCTTATAGGTACTTCGATATAGCTCTTGCCATCGAATTGAGCTACGGAGCCTTTAGCGCCATCGACCTTTTGCAAGCTACCGATGATCTTGCCATCGTTTTTGAATGTTGAGCGATCACGAATGGTCTCGCTGAGTTGCTCGCCAAAAGAGTAGTCAAGCACCCAAGCGTTTGGTGGCTTTGCAGGTTGTTCCTCAGGGAGCATGTCTTGAGGTTTCAGTCTCTTCTCGTCTGCATACTCTGGAACATGGTACCCGATCTGCTTGGATCGCTCCGCGTAGCGGAGTTCGAGATCTGCGCGTTGCTTTGCGTAAGCTTGTTCGTTGTAGAGGTTACGAGTCTCGTAGGGATCAGTTGCTAGATCGTATAGTTCGCTCCAAGCCTCTTTGCCTGGATACCTGATGAGTTTCATCGAGTCGGTTCGCAAAGCGGTGACCGTTGGTGTGGCGAATCTGCCTTCGCGAAAGTACGAGTAGAAAAAATCTTCTCGCCATGGAAGCTTCTTGTCTGGCGAACTCCATAGGTTCCTCCAGCTTTTGCCCTGCATATTCTGTGGGATTGCGATCCCGGCAAGATCCAAAAAAGTAGGGGCAAGGTCGATGTTCAAGGCGATTGCGTCACTGGTCAAGCCTGCGGAAATTTGCTTGGGGTAACGCACCAGCATCGGAACGCGCATCGATTCTTCATAGGCCGAACGTTTATCTCCAAGGCCATGTTCACCTAGGTAGTATCCATTGTCGCTCGAATAGACCACCACGGTGTTTTCGGAGAGACCTAGTCGATCGAGTTCAGCCAAAAGCTTCCCAACATTTTGATCGATCGCTTTAAGCCCGCGGAACATACCAAGGTTGGTTGCGACCGACTCGGCATCGATTGGTGTGGCTGTTTGATCTTCCTTGTAGATCGCCGGGATAGTCAAGTTCGGAACCACTCGGGCCAACGCGTTTGGATAATCCCCCTCGGTACGCGGTGGAGGAGTAAATGGACCATGACAGGTTTTATAGCCAAGGACGATCGAGAAGGGTTGGTCCTTGCTTTGACGCATGAATTCCAGTGCATACTCGGTCGATACATCATCGACCCAGCCTTGGGTTGCCGTTTTGACTCCATCGATCTCAACAGGGCAATCGAAATAGACTCCTTGTCCCACGAAACTAGCCGAGAAATCGAAGCCCGGTCTCTTGCCCGATTGACTTCCCATGTGCCACTTACCGATGTAAGCCGTCTTGTAACCGGCTTGTCGCATCAGCGAAGCGTGCGTGACGCTTTCGATAGGGAAGGGGGTGTGATTGTCGATCACGCCATTGATGTGTCCATAGCAACCGGTTAAGAACGCTGCACGGCTCGGGGCGCAAAGAGCGGTAACGACAAACGCATTTCGGAATCGAATACCTTGGCTTGCCAGACGATCAAGGTTTGGAGATTCGATCCACGGGAATCGAGCCGACGATTGCTTACCGCTTTGAATCAATTCTTTCTGGACACAGCCCAGCGCATCATGCCGCTGGTCATCGGTATAAATGAACAAGAAGTTCGGTCTTGCATCCGAGGCGAGGGATCGCGAGAGCAAGACCATTCCCAAGACGAACGACTTGAGCGACAGAAGCCAGAGGTTTCGCATAAAGTGTAACCAGCCTTAGTATTTCAAAAGCGCTTCGACCCGATGGGGAGCTAACCGTCGTCGGCCTTCGAGGAACTCCAACTCAATACAAAACAAGGCACCGACGACGTTGGCTTGGAAGTTACCAAGCAGCTTGATGCAGGCTTCTACCGTACCACCAGTCGCGAGCAAATCGTCGACGATCCAGACACGCGCTCCGGGTTTGATCGCGTCTATGTGCATGTGAAGTGTGTCGCTACCGTATTCAAGATCGTACGAATAGGAGTGGGTCTCATAAGGGAGCTTGCCCGGCTTGCGAACCGGAACAAAAGCCGCTCCGAGCGCAAGAGCTAGCGGGGCTGCGAAGATAAACCCCCGAGCCTCGGCTGCCACGAGCGCATCGATTTTCTCGCCCCGAACCAAGTCCGCCATGCGCTCGATGGTCTCTTCGAAGGCCTTGGGATCCCCAAGCAGTGGAGTGATGTCCCGAAAGAGAATACCTGGCTTTGGAAAATCGGGAATCGCGCGGATCAAGGAGCCTAAGTCGAGGTGGGGATTTTTCGTCATGGATGGATCCAAAAAGTGAAACAACTAGCAAAGGTGCATTTGGAAAACATCAAGAAGATACTGCAAGCCAAAGCGGATTGCAAACTCTCAAGCTTCTGAGCTCTTGCTAGGCTCGCGGAGCCGTAAATGGGATCACCTCGCTGAGGCTCTTGGCACCACAAGCGAGCATGACCACTCGGTCAAAGCCCAGGGCACAGCCGCAACTACTTGGAATGCCATAACGCATCGCATCGACCAAAGGGCTTTCGAGTGGAAGAGCGAATTTACCGTCCGCGATCCGTTGCTCATTGGCGATCGCAGCTCGGCGAGCCAGCTCGTCAGGGTCGCATAACTCGTGGTATCCGTTGGCTAGTTCCACTCCAAGATAGAAGGCTTCGTAGCGCTCAGCGGTGCGAGGATCCTGTGGATCGAGTTTGGCTAATGCAGCTTGGCTTGCAGGAAAGTGAGTCACAAGAACCGGTCGTTTTTGGCCCAACGAAGGTTGCACGACATGCGAGAAGATCAGGTTGACCCAATCGTCCCAATCGCTGGCCCAATCGGATCGATCGACGAGTCTGCGATCGACGGCCCATCGCCCAAGTGTTTCTGCATCGCACTCAAAAAGCTCCAGTTCGGTGGCTTGCTTAAAGGCCGACTCGAATCGCATCCGTTCGGCAGAGGGTGTACCCAACAGAGCCATCAGAAGATTGTCGAGCAGGTTTAGTCCGCCGCTGAGGTCGGCTGAGACATCGTACCATTCGGCCATGGTGAATTCAGGATTATGGAATTGTCCGAATTCACTCGAGCGAAAAACACTGCCGAGTTGATAACAGCTACCCAGACCGCTTGCGAGCAAACGTTTCATCGATTGCTCGGGGGAGGTTTGCAAGTACCAGTCTTGATCGCCACCGATACCAACACAACGACCGGATACTCGAATCGGATCGAGGTGTCGATCGATCACGCAATATCGAGAAAGAATGGGTGTGTGGACTTCGACAAACCCAAGCTCTTGAAAAAAATCACGGAGGGTTTTGGCCAGCTTGGATCGACGAACGAGGTTCTCGATAGGTGCAGAGGAGAGGCACTCGGGCTTCATCGACGGTAGTAATTCGAGCTGTTGGGTTGGTAACCTTCGGGCCAAACGACAGGAGGAGTCGAGTTGTTTGATGACGTCGACCCGGTTGCATATCCATAAGGGTTCGTCGCGTAGCGGCTGGTCACTTGGGAGGGATTCGAGGCCACCCGAGCCGGGTCATAACGGCTGTTGTCGTAGGGCGGTGGGTATTGGTAGTTGGGTTGTTGTTGATAGGGTTGTTGGTACTGCTGATAGCCGTAAGTTAGTTGTTGAGGCTGGGCTTGATAAACCGGCTGATAGACAGGCTGTAAAAGTTGCTGAGGGTAGTAGGTCGTGGCAGGCTCGATAGGGCGACGACTTGGGAAGACTTCGGTGAGGATTTCCGGGCGAAGTCCGATGAGGCCCAAGATCAGAAAACCCAATTCGACCCAATAGAATCTCCGCTTTTTTCTTCGGCGTCGTGTGATGGGAGTCATGGATTCAATCGTGGGTGCAATGTTGAAAAATGCTCAGCAGATCCTCAAGGAAGTGTAGATACTAATATTTGACTGCGCATGTCTAGTCTGATCTGTCTGATCTGTCTGATCTGTCCGATCTGTCCGATCTACCCCAGATCTCCTGTCTTGCCTTGGAGATGGTCT
>JBJSXX010000223.1:0-16454 GCA_046086605.1 Pirellula sp.
CACTGCAATCGATCTGGCAGGAGTCATGATGGGCCAAGGCCAGATAGAGCAAGCGATCCGCTTTGCGCAGGAAGGGATCGAGGGTTATCGAAGCGTCTTGCGCGAGTTGCCAGAGGAAACCAACTACCGAGTGGATCTAGCCACGCAATTGCATTTCCTAGGACATTTGTACTTGGACAGCTTCCAAGACAACCAAGCAAACGAGGTGTTCCAAGAATCCTACCAATGGGCTCAAAAGACCCTCACATCGAATCCAAACAACCCAACCATCGAAGTCCTGTATCCAGAGCTTCTATGGCATCAAGTCAGTAATCTATCTCTGCAAGGCGATTGGCAAGCGGCCCGAGATAGCATCGAAACTTACTGGGATGCCCAGTACGGCTCGAGTCAAACAAGCAGTAGGCAGGCCAAGGATCCTGCAAGTATTCTTCGGTTGTGGGAGTATTGCTGTCTCAGGACGGGTGACACCTCTACGATCGAGAAAGTCCGACAACTCCGAACCCAATTTCCCCAAGATCGAGACCAAACACCAAGCGACGACACCAGCACCATCGCGCAAATCCAGCGGCTTGTTCAGTCTGCAGAAGCATCGCTCCTTGCTGCCGACAAAGCCTTGTTCGATCAGCAGTCCCAGGAGGCTTATGAACTCGAACAAGCGTCCCTTAATCGCATGCAAGAGCTACTCGGTTTGATTCGCGCTGAATCTCAGGAGTGGAAACAGCAGCCAGGCCGTTGGAAAGAGATTTGGGATTTAACGTTAAGGAATCCGAGTTTCACGACCGCCCGAGCATCCACCGAACTACAGCGCTGGCCGCCTGCCGATCGGCAGGCTTGGGAATCGATCTGGCAAGAGATTAGAGCTTTGATCGATTGATCGGACGGATCTCGTCCCCCTCCGAGAGGGGGACGAGGCAAAATCTTTTTTTAGTTTTTTGGTAGCGTGACCTAACGAGTCACTGCACCGGTTCACATTTTCTTAACTGACGGATTGATCGATGGTTAGGCATCCTACCTGAGGCCTTGGTGTTCTCTAGTAGCAATTCTTACCCAGTCCTCACACCCAGACTCCATCGGACTTTGCGACGAGTCAAACAAAAAATTTGACTTTGCGTTTGGAAACGATAAACTGCTCGCCCATGACGCAACATGTAGTGCCATTGCGATGAAAAGACTACTAAGGGTAGTGTTGGCCGTCGATAATGAATCTGCGTGACCCTTCGTCGAGAATTGCCATAAGCGACCTGGCAGTTCCCGTCGGATGCGTCGGAAGCTTGTAAGGAGTCTGGGGCAAGAAGCCCCAACGAGGTCGCAAGGAACCGTCTTTTCCCTGTCTCGCAAAAGGTCCCCCTGGAGTTCAAACAAGCCGCGGAGCACTATCCCCTCAAGTTTGTTCATTAGAGAAGCTTATTTGCGATCAACCTAGTCTGTATCCACCCAACCCGAGGAGTCTATTTAGAACATGGCAACCGCAGAAATCGAAACCACTCGTCGCGTTCGAACCCGAACCCCCCAGGAAGTTCGAGGCAACCGCAACGGTCTTAAAATCGAATCTCGGTTCTGTCCGTCAAGCGTTTCGGATCCATTCGAGACCACCGAATGGCAAACCCGCAGTGCGGCGATTAAGGACGAGAACGGAAAAGTACTCTTCGAACAGACCAATTGCGAGATTCCAGCCTCTTGGAGTCAGCTTGCGACCAACGTCGTTGTCAGCAAGTACTTTTACGGCGATCCAAAGAATACCAAGGAACGCGAGTATTCGGTCAAGCAATTGATACATCGGGTCACTCGAACGATTGCCGATTGGGGACTTCAGGACGGATACTTTGACCAGCCTGCCGACGCAGAGCGTTTTTATCGCGATCTGACTTGGTTGTGCCTTCATCAATACGGTTCCTTCAACTCGCCTGTTTGGTTCAATGTTGGATTGTTCCAGCAGTACAACGTCGTGGGGACCAAGTGCAATTGGCACTACAACGTCGAGCGAGGCGAACTCGAACAACCCGAAAACCCATACGAGTATCCACAAGCTTCGGCATGCTTTATCCAAAGCGTCGATGACAACATGGAAGACATCATGCGTTTGGCGGGAAGCGAAGCGATGCTCTTTAAGTTTGGGTCGGGCACGGGCACGGATCTTTCGACGATCCGATCGAGCCGCGAGCGTCTCTCGGGAGGTGGCAAGCCCAGCGGACCACTTTCCTTTATGCGAGTCTACGACCAAATCGCTGCGGTGGTCAAGTCAGGTGGCAAGACTCGGCGTGCGGCCAAGATGCAGTCGATCAAAGTCTTTCACCCAGATGTTATGGACTTCATCGAGTGCAAGTGGAAGGAAGAGCAAAAGGCACATGCTCTGATCCGCGAAGGATACGAGTCGAACTTCAACGGAGAGGCTTACTCGTCGGTCATGTTCCAAAACGCGAACTTGTCGGTTCGTGTCACCGATGAGTTCATGCAAGCGGTTCGCGATGATCAAGTTTGGAGCACGCGTTGGATTTCCGAAAAGTGCAAGGATGAGCCACCGAAGTACCGAGCCCGCGAAGTGCTCAATCGCATGTCCGAGTGCGCTTGGCATTGCGGAGATCCAGGAGTTCAGTACGACACGACGATCAACAAGTGGCATACCTGTCCCAACAGTGGTCGGATCAATGCGAGCAACCCTTGCTCGGAGTACATGTTCCTCGACAACACCGCCTGCAATTTGGCCTCGATCAACTTGATGAAGTTCCGACGCAACGACGGATCTTTTGATTATCAAGGTTTTATGTCCGCTTGCCGTCTGTTCTTCATCGCCCAAGAAATCTTGGTCGATCATGCGGCTTATCCAACCGATCGAATCGCTTACAACAGCCACTTGTTCCGTCCACTGGGGCTAGGATACTCGAACCTCGGTTCGCTGATCATGACCAACGGGGCAGGCTATGATTCTGCGATGGCTCATGGCATGTGCGGATCGATCACGGCACTGCTTCACGGTGCTGCCAACCTGACGAGTGCCGAGATGGCTGGTGTCGTCGGTCCGTTTGCTGAGTATCCTGTGAATGCCGAACCGATGATGCGAGTGATGCAAATGCACCGCAATGCCGTCGAGCAGATCCCAGACGCAGGGCCTCGTTATCTCAAGGACGCAGCCCGAGAGATTTGGGACAAAGTGCTCGAAGCGGGTCGCAAGAATGGTTTCCGCAATGCCCAAGCGACAGTTTTGGCACCGACTGGAACGATCAGTTTTATGATGGACTGCGATACCACCGGTATCGAACCTGACATCGCACTCGTCAAGTACAAGCAGCTTGCGGGCGGCGGGATGCTCAAGATCGTCAACGGTTCGGTTCCATTGGGATTGCTCAATCTGGGTTACACCCCAGAACAAGTCGAGGACATCGAGAAGTACATCGACAAGCAAGACACGATCGAGGGTGCTCCGCACATCAAGGACGAGCATTTGCCGGTCTTTGACTGTGCATTCACTCCAGCCAACGGAACCCGCAGCATCCGATGGCAAGCTCACGTCGAAATGATGGCCGCCGCTCAACCATTCTTGTCCGGTGCGATCAGCAAGACCGTCAATATGCCTTCGGATACCACCGTCAAGGACATTGCCGATGCTTACTACTGGGGATGGGAGTTGGGTCTCAAGGCCATCGCGATCTATCGCGATGGATCCAAGCAGAGTCAACCGCTATCGACCAAGTCTGAATCGAAAAAGGCTGAAGAAGCAGAAGCGGCCAAGGTTGTCGAGAAAGTTGTCTACAAGGTTCGACGCGAGCGATTGCCAGACACACGCAACTCGGTCACCCACAAGTTCAGCATCGCTGGCCATGAAGGTTACATCAACGTCGGTCTCTATCCTGATGGCCGACCCGGTGAAGTCTTCATCACCATGGCCAAAGAAGGTAGCACCATCGGCGGTTTGATGGATAGCTTTGGCACCGCGATCTCTCTGTCCCTCCAATACGGAGTTCCGTTGGAAGTGTTGGTCAATAAGTTCAGCCACACAAGGTTCGAACCCAATGGACACACAACCAACCCTGATATCCGTATCGCCAAGAGCGTTGTCGACTACATCTTCCGCTGGATGGGCCTGACGTTCCTGGCCGGTTATCGTGAAGAGCAAAAGGCCAAAGCCGAGTTGATCTCTGGCAACGAGCCGAAGGAAGCATCCAAGCAGCCGCTTCCAGTTGTCTCGGCAAGTACAGGATCTCGACCGTCGGTCGAGTCTGCCACCGAGACGGCCCGCAATGAATCGACTCGTACTGAGTCCATCCGTACCGAGTCCATTCGTACCGAGGCCCGGTACGTCAGCCACGAGGACAAGAGTCCAGGTTGGGCGATCACTTCGACGGCAGTGCGTGAAGATAGTCGCGGCGAACAGTTCACCCGTTTCCAAAGCGATGCACCAGCCTGCGATAACTGCGGTTCGGTCACCGTGCGAAACGGAAACTGTTATCTGTGCCACAATTGTGGAAACAGTCTCGGTTGTAGTTGATCGATAAGCGTCCGCTGAGAGTCCTAACATTCAAAAGAGGCTGGAGTCATTCCAGCCTCTTTTTTGTTGTTCGCGAGAGCCTCATTCCCCTGGAACTTGACCAGAGCTTATAATCCGACACTTGCGATCTTCCTTTTCTATTTGAATTTCCTATGGCGAATGCCATTCGCCGAACTCTCAATGATTCTTGCCCATGAATTACGAAAACAATTCAGCGTCCGAGGAAACACCCTCGTGGCCGTCGGCGGAATCTCTTTTAGGGTAGGCAACTCGGAAGTCTACGGACTGCTGGGTCCCAATGGGGCCGGTAAAACGACGACGCTCCGCATGGTCATGGGGCTCATCGAGCCCGATTCAGGTTGGGTCGAGATCGGTGGTGTTCGAACCGACACCAATAGAACTGCGATCCGTCACCAACTCGGAATGATCTCGACCAACGATGGTGTTTATCCTTGGCTGAGCGTGCGCGAAATGCTCTTGTACTTTGCGGATCTCTATGCGGTGGATCCCCCAGTAGCCCACGAGCGGCTTGAAGATCTCTCGGATTTGCTTTCGATACGATCTTTTTTGGATCAACGCTGCAGCACCTTGAGCACCGGTCAAAAGCAGCGAGTCACATTAGCGCGCGGTCTGATGCATGATCCGCCGGTGATGCTTCTAGACGAACCCACGCGCGGGCTCGATGTCGTAGGAAGCCAAACGGTCTTCGAGTTCATCGAGATTCTCAAGTCGCGAGGAAAATCGGTTCTCCTATCGACCCACCGACTCGATGAAGCAGAACGCGTGTGCGACCGTTTCGGTTTGCTTCATCATGGAACGATGCGTTACGAAGGCACCTTGGATGATCTTCGGCAACAGACGGGCAAGCAGCATTTGGTCGATATGTTCATCGAGTTGATTCGAGAAAGCTGACCATGATCGGATCCTACTTCGCAAACGGTAGATTGCTCAGGCTCTGCCTCAAAGAACTCCGAGAGAGTCTTCGCGATCGCAGGACACTCATCACGTTGGTGCTCATGCCCATCTTGGTCTATCCACTGCTTTCGATGGCCATGCAACGCTTGATCGTTGGCACCGTTTCAGGTGCGTCCGATCGCTCCGAATACATCATCGGTGTGGCCAACGAAGATGCCGGAGAGGTCCTTGCCTCTGCAATTGCAGAAACGGCCATGGCCATCGACCAAGGCGTTCGGCATTCGATCCAAATACGCAGACAAAACGCCATCGGGCCAGGAACCCCGAGAGAGGCTCCGGATGACCAATCGAAGTCGACAACAGCTCAGACCAACGGTGATTCGAATGCGAAATTTAGTATCGTCGTGACCGATGGTATCACGCTTGCACAAGCTCTCGAATCGGGCCAGATCGATCTTGCGGTCAGTTCTGCTCGATCCGAATGGGTGCCTCTTCGAGGCAATGGGTTTTACTCGGCTTATGAATTCGACGTTGAGTTTCGAGATGCGGATGTTCGCAGCGAGCGCGCGATGCTCGAGTTTCGCAAAGCCATGGAGCTGGTCAATGAAGCCCAGGCTCAGCGTTTTCGAGGTCCACTGCCGACGCCGGTCAAAATGGTTTCCACTGCGACGGGCAAGAAGGTCGATGCGATGGCTTCGCTGGCCGGCATCTTGCCGCTGATTTTGATCCTGATGACGATTACCGGTGCGGTCTATCCTGCGATCGATTTGACGGCTGGCGAGCGGGAACGCGGCACGATGGAAGCGATGATTGCAACACCCGCACCCCGATTCCTGTTGCTCCTCAGTAAATACGTGGCCGTTGTGACTGTTGCAGTCCTTACGGCTCTTGCGAATCTTTTTGCCAGTTGGATCACCCTTTCGATCGGAGGTTTGGGCCGAGCACTTTTGGGGGAAAGAGGTTTCTCGCTCTTGGCGCTGGTGCAAATCCTGCCACTGTTGGTGATCTTTGCGGCCTTCTTTAGCGCGATCCTCTTGGCGATGTGTTCTTTTGCTCGGAGTTTCAAAGAGGCCCAAGCCTACCTGATCCCTGTGATGCTGGTTTCCTTGGCACCTGCGCTGGTGACCCTCATGCCTAACATCGAGTTTTCGACCCTCTTGGGAATCGTACCGCTTGTCAACATCCTGCTGTTGTCACGCGATATCATGACCGGGAGTCCCCAAGCCTTACCGGCCTTTGCTGCGGTCTTCTCGACTCTTTTGTATGCGGCAGCCGCATTGGTGGTTGCCTCGAAGTTGTTTGGAGCCGAGTCAGCGACCTCAGGGTCTCAGGAAACTTGGTCGGATCTGCTTCGGCGTCCCAAGCGAACACAACTGCTACCAGACCTCGGGGATTTGGCGGTTTTCTTGGCCCTGCTCTTCCCGGTCTTTTTCGTCGTCACGAATCTCTTTGGCCAATTGGAGATGTCGATTGAAACGAAACTTTGGGTCAACGCAGGGATGTTGTTGGTTTTGTTTTTTGTTGTACCTTCGCTGGTGGCTTGGTACCGTCGATTGAATCCTCAAACGACATTTTTGCTCCGCTCATGGATCGGTCGTGGACCCCTTGTGAGCCAGCGGATCCCCAGGTGTTTTGGCGTGGTCTTGTCCGTCTGCTTGATGGCTGCTGGACTCTGGATCGTGGCTTTTGAATTTCTTCAACTTCTCAAAGACTATGGTTTTGGCATTTTGGCGCTCGAGCAACCGGAGATATTGGAGAAGGCCAAGAGGGAGTTTTCTAAGGTTCCTTTTTGGTTAATTCTGTTGACTTCGGCGATCATTCCGGCGTTGGCAGAAGAATATTTTTTCCGAGGTTATGTTCTATCGGCGTTTCGCAACCGAGTGACTTCGATGCGAGCGATCCTCTATTCGGGCTTAATCTTCGGGCTTTTCCATGTCATCACCGGCAGCATGCTCTCGCTCGAAAGGTTTTTTCCATCGACCCTTCTGGGCTTGTTTTTGGGTTTTGTTGCAATTCGGACAGGTTCTTTGTGGCCGGGGGTGTTATTGCACGCGATCCACAATGGATTAGTCTTTTGGCTGACGCAGTTTACGGAAAAAGAATTGTCCGAGTGGTTCGGTTCGACCAATGAGCACTTTCCACCGCTTTGGATTTTCGCTAGCCTCGTGAGTGTGACGATCGGGATCGCGCTGCTTTACTTCATCACTCAGCAACGGTTTTATGAAGACGATACTTAAGCTACTAATTGCGATGGGAGTTCTAGGGGGCATTGGTTTTGCCGCCTACCGACCGGTGATGAGCTACCTCGAACAGCGCAATAAGACCCAGTGGCGTACGCAGGCAGTCGAGCAAGGGGAGATCATTCAAGCGGTCAATTCGACGGGCAAGGTCGAGCCGATCAAGCGGGTGAGTGTGGGTGCGACCGTCAGTGGCCCGATCGCCGAATTGCTTGTCGATTTCAACACCAAGGTTAGTAAGGACCAGGTTTTGGCCAAGATCGACCCGAGGCTTTACACATCGGCGGTCGAAAGAGATCGAGCGAACTTGAGGACTCGGCAGGCCGAGGTCGCTCGGGCCGAAGCGATGCTCCAGCAGGCCAAGAACGATGAACGCCGCAGCGGGCAACTGAATCAATCCCAAGACGGGTTTATATCGCAGGCCGAGATCGATCAGTTTCGTTTCGCGAGGATGATGCGCGAAGCCGAATTGCAGGTGGCTCAGACCAACGTCGAGCAATCCCAAGCCCAACTCGATAACTCCGAAGCCAACTTAGCCTACACCGAAATTCTCGCTCCATGCGATGGAATCATCATCGATAAAAAAATCGATGTAGGACAAACGCTAGCGGCCCAATTTCAAACACCTGAAATGTTCGTCGTCGCCCCAGAGATGGATCAACGCATGCACATCTACGCGTCGGTCGACGAAGCCGACATCGGTTGGATTCGCAAAGCTCAAGAAACCGGTCAACTGGTTCGCTTTACCGTCGATGCTTATCCCGATGAATTGTTTGACAAGGGAAAGATCGTGCAGGTACGGCTAAGCAGCAAAGAAGAGCAGAATGTCATTACCTATCCGGTGATCGTCGAGACACCCAACACCGACTTGAAGTTGCTCCCAGGGATGACAGCAAACCTCTCCTTTCAAATCAACCGTAAAGTCGGTGTGCTCAAGGTTCCCAATCCGGCTCTTCGTTTTTACCCAGCCCGTGAGAAAGTACATCCCGAGGATCGCGTGATTCTCGATGGTTTTGAGGACCGAAAGGAGTTTGCGGATTCGCCCAAGACGGTTTCAGCCGACGAGAAAGCGGATAACAGCAAGGCTTTGAGTTATAGGCATGTTTGGGTAGACGACGGAAAGTTTTTGAGGGCAAAGAAAGTCAAGATCGGGATCTCGGACAATCGTTACACCGAACTCGTCGAAGGGGAGCTTGCCCCAAGTGAGTCGCTTGTTATCGGCGAGAAGATTAAGAAGTAGCGTTGAATTCGTTATAACGGCAGCGGTAGGTTCATTTCTTGCCAAGAACCATTCCTTGAGCAGACAAAAAAACATTGGAAATCGTGTAGAATGACCGGTGTGAAACCCCTGATGGATTGCTGGGCCAGTTGTTGGCTTAACATCGGTGGGAATCGGATCGAACGCAAGCGGGTTGAAACACGATGGCAACGGTACTGGATTGGCGAGGCTCCGACGATCCATCGGACTGCGTGCACCAAGCCGTCGAAGCATTGACGCAGGGTCGATTGGTCCTTGTTCCAACCGAGACGTGTTACATAGGTATTGCCAGTGCGCTTCGAGAATCAGCCGTCCAAGGCTTAAGCCAGTTATGCGGTAGCGATCAAGTTCCGTTATGCATTCTGCCGAGATCTCCTGAGGAGTCATCGGATTTTGTCCCGAGTTTGAGTCATGGTGCATTGCGTTTGTCTCAAAAGATTTGGCCCGGTCCCTTGGTGATCCAGCATGCCAACGGTTCGATGGCCAGCACCATTCATTGTTTGTCCAACCAGACCCGAAGTTTTGTAGAGACTGCAGATAGGCAAGTGCGTCTATGGCAGCCTGGTAACGAGATTTTAGGCTACATCTCGCGTCTGTTTTCGGGGCCGATTGTCGGTGGTCTACCGATGCGATCCAAAGGGGTTCTGACCGAGGTTGCCGGATTGGCTCAGGCAGAGAACATGCTCATCATCGATACTGGCTCGATCGATGGAATAGGAACTCCAACGGTCGTTAGCATCGATGGAAATCGTGGTCGTATTCTTGATCAGGGTGTTTTGGTATTGGAGCAACTCCAAGCCCTCTCGCAGTTGCTGATCCTTTTGGTCTGTACAGGAAATACCTGCCGATCGCCGATGGCGGCTGCCCTGATGCGTAAGAAGATTGCCGAGAGGTTTGGAGGTGAGGGGGATTCGGTACCTATCTCGGTGGCCTCGGCCGGCATTAGTGCATCACCTGGCGATCCTGCATCGGTTGGAGCTCGCAATGCGATTCGCTCCTACGGGATGTCGTTGGATCGACATCAAAGCACCCAGATACACTCGTACATGGTTGAGCAGGCCGATTTGGTACTCGTCATGGGCCATCGGCACCGCAATGTTCTTTGTTCGCAGTGGCCTGAATACTCAGATAAAATTTTCCTGTTGGCTGGCGACGACAGCGAGATCTCAGATCCCTTCGGTGGTCCGACCGAGGTTTACCAACACTGTGCAAAACAGCTCGATCGCCACACAAGCTCTTGGGTGGAGCGATTGGATCCATCGAGTGTGATTCGGTGGGAATCTTGAGTATAATCTTTGGCTGGTTTTTAACTCACTTGCTATCGTTAGGAGTCCACGTATGCGAATCGCTGTTGCTAGCGACCATCGCGGTTATCAAATCAAAGGCAAACTCATCACCCTGCTCTCAGCAGACGGCCACGAGGTGGTCGACTACGGAACCGATAGCGACCAACCGGTCGACTATCCCGATTTTGCCGTCGCGGTAGCCAAAGAGGTCGCAGATGGCAAGGTCGAGCGGGGGATCCTCATTTGTGGAAACGGATTCGGTATGGCTATCGCGGCCAACAAGTTCCGAGGCGTGCGGGCGGCGACCTGTGCCGACGAAGTCATGGCTGAGATGTGCAGACGCCACAACGATGTCAACATCCTGTGCCTTGCAGGTGATCTGATCGGCGATCGTCCCGTTGGGGATCTGGTGCGCATTTGGCTTGCCACTGAATTCGAAGGAGGCCGGCACTTGCGTCGACTCGAAAAAATCATCGAAATCGAAAATGAAAAGGTAGGTTCATGATGCGTGTCGACAGCCACCACCACTTTTGGAATTATTCGCTAGAGCAGTACGGCTGGATCAGCGAAAAAATGCAAGTGCTCCGACGCGACTTTGCACCGAAAGATCTCCTTGCAGAGACTCAAGCCACTCACATCGATTACGTCGTGAGTGTCCAAGCTAGGCAAGAGATCCAAGAAACACGATTCCTGCTCGACTATGCAAAGAATAATGCATGGATCAAAGGGGTCGTCGGCTGGGTGCCACTTGCTCAAAACTCCATTGCCAAAGTCCTCGACTCGTTCCAAGACCAGTCGCTTCTCAAAGGGGTCAGGCACGTGGTTCAAGACGAACCGGACGAAAAGTTCCTCGACCGAGATGACTTCAATGCCGGAATCAAGTTGCTGCGATCCTTTAAGCTTGTGTACGACATTTTGATCTTCGGCAAACAGCTTCCGATGGCGATTCGTTTTGTCGACAGACATCCGAATCAGCCTTTTGTGCTGGACCACATTGCCAAGCCGGTGATTGCTGCAAGTGGGATCGACCGGCAATGGGAAAAAGATTTCCGCGAGTTGGCCAAGCGACCCAATGTCGATTGCAAATTCTCTGCGCTGGTGACTGAAGTTCGCGATCCGACCTGGACGGTAGAACTCTTAAGACCCTACTGGGATGTCGCTTTGGAAGCCTTTGGGCCCGATCGTCTGATGTTCGGTAGCGATTGGCCGGTCTGTTTGCTTCGTAGTTCCTATGCCGATTGGGTGGCTGCGGTGAGTGTTTTGGCCAAGGATTTGAGTCCACAGCAGCAAGCCAACTTCTGGGGCGGAAATGCAAATCGAGCATACAACTTGGGGATCAAGTGATTAGACTGTAATGGTATGAACACCGAATCGATCGCTGAGAACTCGGCGAGCAACCCCGCCTACCAATCGTTGAGTTTTAGCACGAGCCCCTGGTTGATCCTCGTCTCGGTGCTGCTCTGCGCCGCGTGCTTTGCGCTGTCCTGGTTAGCTATCAAGCGCAGTGGCTATGCGCGAAACGTCCTCGGGCTCGAGTTTCTGCGTTCGGCTGCGGTTCTTCTCGGGGCGATTCTTCTGAACCAACCCGAGTGGATCCAAGATTTTCGCTCGACCCAAAAACCGACCTTCGCCATCCTCGTGGATCGATCCCCGAGCATGCAGACGCAGGATGTGGTGCTCGACAAAAAGGCAACTTCGCGGCAATCGGCCGTCGATGGGATCTCCAAGCCCGAGTCTTGGAGCGAACTTTCTAATATAGCGAATGTTGTTATCAGCGATTTTCCTCCCCAAGGGGTCGTCGATGGAACGGATCTGTCCGGGCCCTTGGGTTCGGTGCTCGACAACGCTTCGAACATCATGGGTGTCTTGGTCGTCTCCGATGGCGACTGGAATGCAGGTGCTCCGCCAGTGAGCGTGGCCTCAAGATACCGGACTCTGGGCACTCCTATTTTTGCAATGCCCGTCGGTTCGTCGACTCGATTACCGGATCTGGAACTCCTAAGCATCGACACGCCGACTTTTGGGATCGTCAAAAAAGGAGTCCGCATACCATTTACGATCGAATCCTCTTTGCCTCGCGATGTGGTTTCAACGGTGGTGATCAATACCTCCGATGGAGAGAAGTTGACCAAAGAGGTTCGTATTCGCGCCATGTCACGCACGAGTGATGCGGTGGTTTGGACTCCGAAAACCGAGGGGGATTTCACCATCGGTGTCGAGGTACCTGCCCACTCCGAGGAGACCATCACATCGAACAACACCGCCTCGTCGCCGATCTCCATTAGGCAAGAGAAACTCAAAGTTCTGGTGATCGACTCGTTGCCCCGTTGGGAGTATCGCTATTTGCGAAACGCCCTGTCTCGCGATCCTGGGGTCGATGTCTCCTGCCTGCTGTTCCATCCGGATCTAGATCGAGTCGGTGGTGGCAACAAAGACTACATCAAGGAGTTTCCTGCAACCCTCGATGAACTATCGAAGTACGACGTGGTCTTTCTCGGCGATGTTGGAACCGAGAAAGGGCAGTTGACCGAAGAGCAATGCCAGATGATTCGTGGGCTCGTCGAGTTCCAAGCAAGCGGATTGGTGTTCATGCCAGGTGCTCAAGGCAATGAGCACTCATTGGCTCAAACGCCACTCGAACCCCTCTTGCCCGTCGTCCTGGATCCAACGAATTCCGATGGGATCGGTACTCGCAACGCCATGCGGATGGAATTGACCGAGGCGGGACGCAGAAGCCTACTGACCAAGCTTGCCGATACCGCAGAAGACAACGTCGACGTTTGGATGAATCTGCCCGGCTTCCAATGGCATGCGGCCGTCGCACGGGCCAAAGCGGGAGTCGAAGTCTTGGCCGTCCACGAAACAGCCATGGGCGAGCAAGGCCGTATGCCACTGCTTGCGACCAAGACGTTTGGTTCGGGTAAGGTTCTTTTTATGGGAACCGACGGCGTGTGGCGTTGGCGAAAAGGGGTCGAAGACAAGTATCACTACCGATTTTGGAGCCAAGTCGTCCGCTGGATGGCTTATCAACGGAACATGGCCAAAGGGGAGTCGATGCGTTTCTACTTCTCACCCGACACACCTAGCATTGGTCAGACTCTCACGCTCCGAGCAAATGTCATGCAAACCAGCGGCGAGCCGCTCGTTCAAGGAGACGTGACTGCTAAGATCGAGTCTCCCTCGGGCAAGACGCAATCGATCAAACTTGCAAGTGGCGGATCGGAGAGTTGGGGATCCTTTGAAGGCCGCTATGAAACCACCGAGCCCGGGAACCATAAAGTCACACTCTTGTGCAAGCAGACTGCCGAGTCGCTCGAAACGAGTTTCTTTGTCCAAGGGGTATCCCGCGAGCGGATAGGTCAAGCGGCCCGTCCCAAGGTACTCGAGGAACTGGCTCGTTTAACCGGTGGCAAAACACTCTCGCTCCAACAACCCGATCAGTGGATGGATGCGATTCGAATGGCACCCAAGCCGCCTTCGACGATTCGACGCATTCCTTTGTGGTCACATCCCTGGCTCGTCGCACTGATGGTCGCACTCTTGACCGCATTTTGGATCGGACGCAAAGCGATAGGACTTATTTGAGCGATGGCCGATCCGCAGAGTGTCGAGATTTTCAATTCGTGGGATCTGTATGGAAACATCGTGCGCAACAATTGGATGCGGCACGAGCAGATGGCCAAGTTCATCCAAGGCGCTTCTGCAGGTTTAGATCTGCGTGTGTTGGATCTGGGGTGTGGCGATGGCGCAATGGCTCGAAATGGCTTAATCGACCGTTCCATCGAAAAATACGTTGGAGTCGATCTTTCGCAAGACGCGCTTGATCATCTCAAGCGAGCTTCAGGACTCGGGATCGATCCTCAAGTCATCCTCGGAGACATTCGGGAGTCGATCGAAAAACTCCCTTCGAAGTCGTTCAACTTGGTGCTAGCGAGTTATTCCTTGCACCACTTCCAAAGCCAAGACAAACAACAGATTCTCGGCCAGATCGCAAGGGTCCTGATGCCCCAAGGGCGATTTCTTTGGATCGATATCGCTTGCTTGGAAGGAGAGGATCGCTCGGGCTATATCCATCGAATCCAAGAGGAGATCCGAACCCGATGGGTGCCGATGCCCAAGCAGCACTGTGAGGATGCAATCGAGCACATTTGCAATCACGATTTCCCTGAAAGGGAGTCATGGATGATCCAGTCGTGGAAGCAACTGCGTTGCACAGAAAACTCTCCTGAACCAATCATCGGCTATCGCGACGAATTCTACATCGCATTGGAATTATCCGTTTAATTGGAAGTCCGCCCCTAAACTTCTTGGCAATTCGATCGGGGCGTTTGTCGATCCAGGGAGTCCCATCTAGAATAAGGGCCTGTGATTTACCTTCCGTCCCGACGCTCCTACCGGATCGACCGATGCCAGCGATTTCGTTTCGTAAGTCTTTCGTTTTCGCCTTAGCCATAGGTTTGCTTGGAACGGCGAGGTCTGTGTCGGCCACTGAGGATCACAAGGATCCGGCCAAGGACAAGAACCCTGGCCATTCATTCCATGCCGAGGCTTTCAATGAAGGCCCCCGGCAAGCGGCTTATCTCATGCAAGGCATGGGGAACGTTCATTGGAAGATTTCTACCGAGAGCCCTATGGCTCAACGGTTTTTTGATCAAGGCATTTCTCAGCTTCATGGTTTCTGGTATTTCGAAGCCGAACGGTCGTTTCGCCAAGCCGCATCGATCGAGCCCGACCGAGCGATCTTCTATTGGGGGATGGCTCGCGCGAATACCGAAAATCCTGAACGCTCTGCTGGCTTCATCGAACAAGCCATGAAACGGATCGATAAGTCGAGTCCGCTTGAACGCCGACTCATTGAAGCTTGGAGCAGGCGTGTCAAGGATTGGCCCAAGCCTCCGGAGGAGAAAAAAGAGGGTGACAAGGATACAGCGAAAAGCGAGTCCAAGGGGAAGAAGAAGCCCAATGTTACCGACGAAGTGCGAGATAAACGCAAGGAGCGTTTTAAGGCCTATGCCCGTGAACTCGATGAGATCGTCCAAGACTATCCCGAAGAGATCGAACTCAAGGCCATGTTGGTTCTGCAGCTTTGGCAAAACCAGAGCCAAGGCCATGATATCCAGAGCTACACCGCCTTGGACTCGTTGCTCGAGGACATCTTTCGACGCAACCCTCGGCATCCGGCTCATCATTTCCGCATCCATTTGTGGGACTATCGCAAAGAGAAACTGGCGATCAAGGCAGCAGCCGAGTGTGGGCCGAGCGCACCAGGGATCGCGCACATGTGGCACATGCCCGGCCACACCTACTCCCGACTCAATCGCTTCGTCGACGCCGTCTGGCAGCAGGAGGCCTCGGCACGAACCGACCACGCGCGCATGATGCGAGACCGGTTGTTGCCCGACCAGATCCACAACTTCGCGCACAACAATGAGTGGCTGATCCGCAATCAGATCTTCCTCGGACAGTTGGGCGCAGCGCAGAAGCTCGCGCTCAACATGCTCGAACTCCCCCGGCATCCGAAGTACAACCTGGTTTCGAAGGAAGGTTGCAGCACCAGCTATGGACGCCAGCGGCTGATGCAGGTGCTGCAGGCCGGCGAACTGTGGGAGGAAACGCTGCGGCTCGCCGCGACCCCGTATCTCGAGGAGACCGACGTGCCCCGGGAACAGGTTGCCTGGCATCGCATGGTGGGCCGCGCCGCGTATCGCCTGGGGCGCGAAGCGGAAGGTGACCAGCAGCACTCCACGCTCGCCGAGCGACTCTGTGAGAAACAGGCCGAACGCAATACCGCCATCCTGAACGCCGAGAAGGAAGCACGGGCGGCGGGCAAGAATCCGGAGGAGATCACCAAGGCGGGGACGGAGGCAGGCGACCGGCTGCGAGGCGACATCGAACCGATCGAACGCGCCATCCAGGAACTGGAGACGCTGCGCCTTGCCGCCGACGATCGCTGGGCCGACGCCGTGCGGATCACCGAGAGCGGGCACGATCTCGATGCCTTCTGGCTCGCGCGACTCTACCTCCACGCCGGTCAACCCGACAAGGCAATCGAGAAGCTGCAGGAACGCGTGAACGCGGAACCGCAGTCCACGCTGCCGCTGGCCCATCTCGCCCATACGCAGTGGCGACTCGGACGGCTGCATGAGGCACGGGCAACTCTCGAGAAGCTGCAGGCCATCTCCTCGCACCTCGACCTCGACGCGCCGCCGTTCGCTCGCCTCGCTCCACTGGCCGCGCAGTGCGGATGGGACCGCGACTGGCGCGGCACCTGGCAG
>JBJSXX010000224.1:0-21071 GCA_046086605.1 Pirellula sp.
TCCAGGAAAACGATTATGAAAAAAACTTATCAAGGTCTTGTAGTCGCCTTCTCCTTGGCAACCTTGGGACATTTTTGCCCATCGCAGACCGCTTCGGCCCAACCCCCTGGAATGTCCTTTGGTCCAGGTGGCCCTGGTGGTCCTGGGATGATGATCATGGGTGGCGGGGGCGAACGAGGCTCAGACCGGGGTGGCGATCGGGGCCGTGGAAGCTGGAGCGGTGGCAGCGGCGGTTTTAGTGGTGGATTTGGAGGTGGAGGGTTCGGGGGCGGAGGTTTCGATCCTTCGTCGTTCATTACGCGGATGGATACCAATGGAAATGGTTCGATCGATCCAGAGGAGGCTCAAGGCCCTGCTCGTTTCATGCTCGATCGAATGGCTCGAAACAATCCTAAGATCGACCTGAGCAAACCCATCCCCATCTCAGCGATCACCGAATCATTCCAAGCCATGCGGAGCGGCGGTAGCCCTTGGGGGGGTGGCGGATCGTGGGGTGGCTCATGGGGCGGAGAGAACTCTGACGAGTCGGTGGCGGGCTCATCGGGAGGCTCATTAGTTCCAGGCTTCGGTGTTAAGCTTGAAAAGAGTCCGGTGCCAGGTTTTGGATCGTCAAGCAAAACACCGCCGATGAAAATCGAAGACCAAGACCTCAGGGATGCCGAAGAGCGGATGCGTCGCTACGACCGAAACAATGATGGCAGTATCGATGAGACGGAGTATCGAGAGACCCGATGGTCCGAACAGATGTCTCAATGGGATACCAACAAGGATGGTAAGCTTACGCGAGAAGAAGTTGCCGTCCGCTATGCTCGACGTCGACTACTCAGCAGCAGTCAACCATCACCCGAGCAATCGCGAGGGGGTTGGGAGATGCGCAACCGTGGTGATGGTCGGGGTGACCCCCAAGGTGGTCAAAGGAACGAAGGAGATCAAAAATCGACCGCAGTTGCTCATCCATTTGAAAAGCGAGCCAGCTTTCGTATCACCGACAACGCTGGAAACAACCCTAGGCCTGCGGGTGTTCCTGAATGGTTCGCACGAGACGATGTGAACATGGACAATCAAGTTTCCATGAGCGAGTTTGCCCGCAAATGGGATGCTTCGACGCTCGAAGACTTCTATAAGTTCGATACCAATCAAGATGGATTCATTACGTTAAAGGAATGCCTTGCTGCGGTCAAAAAAGGTTTCCTCAAAGGATCGGGAAGTTCATCCAGCAGCGTTGCAAGCACCGACGGTGGCTCGTCTGCAACGGATGCAACCTCTAGCGCAGGTCCAAGCAGTAGTACGCCGTCTGCACCATCTGCTGGCGGTGCCCCTGCGGCCGCCGGTGCTATTGATGATCGAATGAGACAGTACGCGAAGCGATCGATCGAACGAGCAGATAAAGACAAGAACGGATTCTTGACACCCGACGAATTCAAGTCCACCAATGGCGCGAGCTTTGCCGACGTCGACAAAGACAAAAACGGCAAAATTGATGTAGACGAATACGCAGTCTACCGCAACTCTCGCTAAGCAATTCCGTTCTAACCATAACCCACAATGACATCTACAAATTTCGCTCACCGCTTCGTTGGCACCTGTCTGCACCGAGCGGTTCTAGCAGGTGCGTCGCTTGCACTCCTGCTGGCTCTTTCGCCCGAAACCTTCGCCCGTCAAAACGAAGCAGAAATCTGGGTCGGCTGGCTCGAAACCAAGGCGCAAAACCTTAGACTCATCATCAATCTCTCTTCAAGCAAAACAGGTAACCCATCAGGAACCATCATCAGCCCGGACCAATCGGCAACGCCCCTTCCGATCACCAAAGCAACGATCGATGCCGAGCGACAAGTGAGCTTTCAGGTCAATCCCGAGGGCATTGGCTCGGCAGCCTACTCCTTCCAGGGCAAGTTCACCCAAGATGCACTCGTCGGTGAACTAGAACAAGGTGGAGCAAAGCTTCCCGTGGAGTTCACCAAAACCAATCTTTTGCCAAACGAGACAAAGGATCTCTTGGGTGCCGATTCGGCTTGGATCGGTTCGTTGGATGTAGGGACTCGAAAGGTACCCCTCAGGTTTCGGGTCTACGCGTCAGCACCCTACGCTTCGTCGACCAAGCCCAGGATCCTGATGGACTCGTTGGCAGAGAATGCGAATGGTTTCCCCGCATCGATCGCCGTTAGCGACAATGGCATGTATGAATTCTCGATACCAGCCATACCCGGAAATGCGAAATACATCGCCAAACTCTCGGATGACAAGAAACTGCTTACAGGAAAATTCCAACAAGGCTTCCTGCCACTTCAACTCGATATGCAGCGAGTCGGAGAACTCGCTACGAAAGATCCCACTCAAGACTCTCTCGTTCGGATGCTCGACAGTCTATCGAATGCCGAAAAGCCGGTGGTCGTGGCTGAAACTCCAAAATCACAACCCGTTCCCATGCCGAGTAAATCGATAGAGACTCAGCGTACTGCAAGTGCTCCGAGTCTTGTTGGAAGTCTGCCAAACGGAATCGAAGAAGAAGCTTTCGTGGTCGATCGATTCGATAGCCGCAAACCACTGCTGAACGAATTTGGCAAACGCGCCGATAACTCGTTCAAACTCGCTGGCACCATCACTTATCCCAAGGCTTTTGATCCCAAGTTGCAGTACCCTGCCGTGGTGCTTGTCACCGGAAGCGGCCCTCAAGACAGGGACGAGTCGATTGGCAGACACAAGCCCTTTAAGGAGATCGCTCATTACCTCGCAACACAAGGGATGATTGTGTTGCGATATGACGATCGAGGAGTAGGACAAAGCACCGGCGATTTCGTCAAAGCAACCAGCTTGGACTTTGCCGATGATGCGATGGCCGTTTGGCAATTTGCTCGCGAGATCGACGGTGTAGATCGAAGCCGAGTTGGATTGTTAGGACACAGCGAAGGTGGAATCATCGGTCCGATGGTTGCCGCTTGGCAACGCGAGGTCGGCTTCCTGATTCTCGTCGCCCCACCAGTCCTTCCAGGCACAGAAATTCTTAGCAGTCAAATCGATCGAATCGCCGAACTTCAAGGGGTTGGAGAAGAAGATCGTGCGGCGGCCAAGGCACTGCAGATCGAGCTTCAGCAAATCGCTCTGCGATTCCCCTCCGACGATGAATCGGCGCTGAGTGAAGTTCGAAAAGCGATTGTGCAGCGTTGGGAGACCCTAAGCCAGCTTTCCCAATCCGTTAAGGGTACTGACGAAGATGCTCGCAAAAAGGTGGTCATCGAAGCGATAACGGCCCAATTCCGAGGGCTGCAGTCCCCTTGGATGCGAAACTTCTTGGCTTACGACCCCTCATCCAACTGGGTTTTGTTCGACTGCCCAGTCCTTGCTGTTTGGGCTGAGAAAGACACACAAGTGCTCTACGAGCCGAACCTCAAGAAGCTCGAAAGCATCGTGACCCACAACATGAACCTGAAAACCGATATGGTGGTGCTCGAAGGGCTAAACCATCTGATGCAGCGAGCCAACACAGGTCTCCCCGAGGAGTACGAACAGATCGATCAGCCGATCGATCCGATGGCTTTGGAAACCTTTGGAAACTGGCTCAAGAAGCGGGAAATCTTGCCCTAGACTGAGAGTTGGTGATGAAAACCCGATGGATGGAGCACGAGTCGGCCAGCAATAACGACATCCGCGATGAGATCTTTCGATTGCTCATGGAGATGAAGGCTGGGGAGAGCATTTGCCCGACCGACGCGGCTCGCGGGTTCGGTTCAAAGTGGAGGCAGTTGATGCCCCAAGTCCGCGAAGTTGTCACCGACATGGCCCGCGATGGCCAGATCGAAGTGACATTGCGAGGCGAACTGGTCGATGTCGACGAAGTCGACATGGAATCGATCAAAGGGCCGCTTCGATTGAGACTCGCTCCGAAAACAACTGAGTAATTCTCCACATCGGCGATCCCCTGGACGGATCGTTCTTGTCCTTTTTCATCAATCGCACCAGGGCCTCGCCTATTCACGCCCAAAGTGTTTTTGTAGACTCTCTCGATCAGCTCAGTACAGGAAGCTATGCGAATCAGGAGGAGAAGCGATGAGATCTCGTTTGCATTCGATCGTGTTGTTTGCGATCGCAATTGCGGTGTTCAACAACAGCGCGTTTGTCAGTTCAACCTTAGCTCAAGACACCCCGGCGAGAACCGTCAGCGGACCAGCCACTACACCCAACAATGCCACCCAGGACAATAGCCAGCATCTGGCATTGATGCAATTGGTCGAATCTCTCGAACCTTATCACGCAAAAGGGGAGATCAAGGGGACGGCAGTGATCGCAGGATCGACAACGATGCAGTCGTTGGCTCGAGCTTGGTCCGAACGATTCCAAAAGTTCCATCCAGATGTCACCTTCACCAAGGGGAAGGACGGCACCGAAAGCGCCTTGCAAGAGATCTCTGAAAATCCTGCGGTGATTGCCGGTGCAAGTCGTCCTTTGACTGAAGCAGAGCTCTCGGCGCTCAAGAGCAAGAATTGCAAGGACCCGATGTCGGTCATCGTCGCCCTTGATCCTTTGGCGCTCTATGTTCATCGCGATAATCCGATTACCAGCATTACCCCCGAGCAGATCGAATCGATCTTTCGCGCCGCGACTTCCGATAAACCCCAAGCCAAGAAGTGGGGTGATTTGGGTGTCACAGGCCAGTGGGCCGATCAGCCCATCCGCATCCACAGCCGTAGCGACATCAGCGGAACGACAGGATTCATCAAACAATGGGTAGCAGGTGGAGCCGAGTTGGCCAAATCGGCTCAAGTTCACGAAACCAACCACGATGTGACCAAAGGTGTGGGTGCTGATACCTATGGAGTGGCTTTGAGTGGGTTTGGAGAAGCAAACGCATCGGTCAAGGCGGTTCCGTTGGTTTTAAATGGCTTGGCAATCGAAGCGACCGAAGCGAATTTTCTAGCAGGTCGGTACCCATTCGTCAGACCCTTGATCTTGATCATCGATAAAGAGACAGCCAAGGCGGACAAAGGGTTGCGGGAAGGCGTACTGCGTTATGTTTTGAGTCGCGATGGGCAGTTAGAAGCGATTCGAGCTGGGTTCTTTCCTGTCGATCCAGCCTTCATCCGCAAGCAACTCGATGGGATCAGTGGACCTCAGGTTCGTTGATACAACCCCGCCTAGCATTCATAAGGAGTAATCGAGATGAGATCAGCATTGTTGTTCGTTGTATGCTTGTTGTCGGGTGTACCATCTGCGTTGGGACAAAGTTGGCTGGGTTTTAATGCCGCTGTTCCAAAAGTAGCACCCGGATACGGATCAGGAGTTTCTGTAGCCACCCCTGGAGTTGCTACGACTCCGATTCCTGGTGTCGCAACACCAAGCCTTACGTCCGTTGCACCCACATTGGTTCCAACCACTAGACCTTGGAAACTCGGTGTGGTCGTTCGAAATACCGATATTGGTGCGATCGTGCAAACCGTTGAACCCAACAGTGCTGCCCAAGTCGCTGGAATCATCCCCGGAGACAACATCATCGCTGTTTCGGGGACTCGCATCGGAGAGTTCGATGGCCGGGTGGTCGATATCGGAGAGGAAATCAAGCGCTATGTCGATGGTGCAGGTCGAGTCCCCTTGCTGATCCAAGACTCTCGAACCAACGGACTTCGAGCCAGTGTCGTGACACTCGCATCGGCAGCGACCTCCTTGAGTGGAACCGTCTCGATTGCCGACCGCAGCAGTCTACCGCCAGGTTCGGTACTAACCGTTCAACTTCAGAATCTAACCCGCCCCTTCTACGAAGTCGCAGGAGGCAAAGCGGTTCTAAAAGCCGAAGGCACCGGTCCATTCCGCTTCGACCTCTTTATCGATCCGCGATATCTGACACCTACGGATCAGTACCAGTTGACCTCGTTTGTCAGCTGGAACAACCAGGTTCTCTACACGCTTAGGCAACCATTGCTGGTTCCAGTCCAAGCGATCAATCAGCAATACAACTTGTCCCTCGATCGCGCTGTTTCAACAGCGGCTGCCACACCCACCGGTGGAGTGGTCACCGCATCGTTGCCCGCAAGCCCATCGTTGCCAGGACAGGTCAACACCGATGCGCTCAATCAGGTCTTCGTTTCACTGCTAGGTAGGCAGCCATCGAGCCGCGAGCTGATCGCTTGGCAAGAGTACATGCAACAGGGTCACACACTTAATGATGTAGCCGCCAAGATCATGGCGAGCCCACAATTTCGTGAACGTTATGCGACCGATCAAGCCTATGTGCAACAGGTCATTCAGACACTTACCGGTAAGCTTGCCACGAGCAACGACGTGAATTATTGGGTTGGTCGTATGCAAACTCTCGGCTCACCCGAGAAGATGATCGCCGAGTTAACTGCCCAAAAGAGATAGTTTTTCGACCGAGTAGACCGGCCAGCGCGAGTGATGGGATATCGCTCGCGCTTCGCAATCGCGAGCCACAAAGACAAAAGCCGCATCGTTTGGAAGATGCGCTAACCTCAGGTCGGTTGCAAGTCGCCATTCCCGCTCGATGGTCCAGTCCCGATCTTTCTGTTTCTCCGCAAGTGGTTGGCAGAACGCTTGCTCATCCGGTTCAAGCGAGTCGATCTGTTTTCTCGCAAGGTAACGCACGGGCCTAGCCCCCAACCGCTCCAGTGAGTCCTTTTTGATCGCAAGTCCGTAGGGTTCCCAGTCCCATCGTGCAAGATGGGATTGAAAAGCTCTCATTCCCAATAGCACCGAGATGGGGTTTGCAGTAAACGAAATCGATGGAATCTCGGCGCGCTTGCGAGCTGTCGTCGCGAGTAGTTTTTGTTCGGTGATGATTCTCAGAAGTGTCTCGATGGGAGTTGGGTTAGGGTTCCATGCCAATCGAAAGGCTTCGTCGAGCAAATCGAGATTGGATTGATCGGGCCAGAGCGATTGGCGAGCCCGGGTGGTATGAATCAAATAGCAGTTGCTTTGGGCAAGGTCTTCCGACATACCTGCATGGATTTGTAGACTTGCAGGGACGACTCGATGTTGGCAAGCCCACGGGCTTATCGAGCGAGTCTCTATCGCTTTGGGAAACCATAACACCGCTCCTGCATCGCTCCACTTTTTTTGTGCTTCATCCAAAATTCGCGAGGGCTTGGACTGCGCACTGATCCAGATACAACCTGGGATGTGCCGCGAACAACTCAGGAGCCGCTCAAGGATAGCCGCGGTCTTTCCTCCCGGTGTAACATGCAACCCAACAACCCGCTGCGCTAATACGGCAACCGCTAAATCATCTTGCGGAAGTTTGCCCGAAGTGATTTTTCCCGCGCAGTCCAATACGATTCGACGAGAGTCTCCGAGGGATTCATGGCTTGTGGTCGTAAAGTTCTCCGGGCGAGTTGTCACTGATACCGAAGGGATATCCAATCGCGAACAGGCAAAGGCGATGGACTGGGCATAAGGGGCAGAGAGCGAAAAGAGAACGACTGATGAAGTTCTTTTGGCCTGCTCGAGAATGGAATCCAAAGCGTGTTGCCATCGCGGAGTTCGAAAGGCGTTTCGCGAAGGGTGCGACGAGAGGATGCCCAAGGTTGGGTAGCTAGCGAGCCATCGGAAAACCTCCTCTGAATCAACGCCAACGGCGACTTGATCGCTCAGCCAACCGAGTCGGGATCGGACGGTATCAGGGAACAAATGACTTGGGTTGGCAGAGATTAAGGTCAATTCAGAAGCGTCCGAGCTCATGGTTTTGACAGTTTGTTTTCAATAGATTGATTCAAATTTTTGGCCGCATTGGTCCCAAAGCGACTCAGGATAACGTAAAATGGTTTTTTAAGCTCGGATTTGGTTCGTTTGATTTTTCTCAAGCGATTCGGTTGCTCACTGGTCCAAGATTTCTTCGCATTTTCAACATGAATGATTTGAACGCGTCCGAACCTCAGGGTGAATCCCTCGGAGGAATGTCTCAAACAATTTCCGAAGTACGGACGTTTTTTGAACGGGTCAGCCAAGAGATTGGTAAGGTTTTTGTTGGACAAGACGAACTGGTTACCACAGCGCTCATTGCCCTGGTATCAGGTGGCCACGTCCTGATCGAGGGTGTACCGGGTCTGGGAAAAACCCTTTTTGTAAAGACTCTGGGCCGGGTGATCGGTTGTCAATTTGGCCGCATTCAATTCACCGCAGATTTGATGCCTTCGGATGTCACCGGAGCTCCGATCTTCGATATGAAGACGCAGGATTTTCGATTTCGTCCCGGTCCGGTCTTCACGCAGTTGCTCCTAGCCGACGAAATCAATCGTTCTCCGGCAAAGACGCACGCGGCCCTCTTGGAGATCATGCAAGAAGCCCGAGTAACGATTGATGGACAGACGCATAGTGTGCCATCTCCGTTTTTAGTCTTTGCAACTCAGAACCCCTTGGAAAGCGAGGGAACCTATTCGCTTCCTGAAGCTCAACTCGATCGGTTCATGTTCAAAGCGATGGTTGGGTATCCCAGTGAGGAGGAAGAGGCGAAGGTCTTGCAGATGCACTCACAAAAAGTCGACATGGATAGCTACCTTGCCACTGAAGTTGCGAATGTTTCGAATTCGCAAACCATTCAGAATTTGATCCAAAGCGTCTCAAGGATCAACGTTGAGCCAAAGCTTTTGCAGTACATCAATCGGATTGTCCGTGCCACTCGGAATTGGCCGACTTTCCACTTAGGTGCTTCGCCGAGAGCTGGTTTATCGCTTGTTCAAGGGGCCAGGGCGCTGGCAGCCTTTCGAGGTCGCGACTATGCCGTTCCGGACGATGTCACAGAGATTGTCCTTCCAGCCTTGAGGCATCGCGTGGTGTTGGGTGCCGAAGCGGAGGTCGAAGGCCTGGGGATCGATCAAGAGTTGCGAACACTTCTCAAGAGCATCGAAGTTCCAAGGACTTAGAGAATCGATGGAGCCACAGGCACCTCTATACGATCTGATCGGCCGGTATCTTTTCTGGGCTCCATGGTTGGGGATGATTGCCGTCATTTCCCCACTTGTTATCTTGGCCTTTGTCTGGCGTATCTATCCAACACGCTTGGCCGTCAGACTCCTGCTCCCATTGCTAGTTCTTTCTGTCTTGATGGTTGCAGTTCCCCCATTGGCTCAGATGATGGACCCCTCAGGGAAATCAGGAGTCCTATGGACGTTGCAGTTCAGCGCCAACCTCTTGATTTACTTCCTGATTCTCATTGATCTACTAGCAATCGCATTGCTCGTGATCGATCTGCTGACGATCACCTCGCCTTCGGGGATCCGCGTTTACCGCAAAATGATTCGCAGTGGATCCCTCGGAGGCCATCATACCGTCAAGCTTTTTGTCGAGAACCTCGGTCGCAGGACCCATCGTCTTTCGGTCAAGGATGACTTACCAGACAGCATGGTGGCTAGCCCTGAATCCCAAGACGCGGTTTTGGATCCGCGAAAGAGATTGGAGCTTGAATACACGCTAACGCCCTCGCGTCGTGGAATTTTCCAATTCGAAAGCATTTACCTTAGGTTGCTCAGCAGGATTGGATTTTGGCAACGGATGGTTTCTCGTCCCTGCAAGTCGGAGTTCTTGGTTTACCCTGATATGCAGCAATTGCAGGAATATGCGCATTTGGCTCGGACCAATCGCCTGAGTCTCATCGGAGTGCGCAAGACCCGTAAAGCGGGCCAAGACAACAATTTTGAGCGACTACGGGATTACAACCTAGACGACAACTACAAACATATCGACTGGCGCGCGACGGCTCGAAGACAAAAACTTACCGTCAAGCAGTTTCAGCAAGATCAGAGCCAACGCATTGTATTTATGCTCGATTGTGGTCGTTTGATGACCAACGAGTACAAAGGTCTGAGCATGCTCGACTATGCGATGAACTCCATTCTGATGATGAGTTATGTCGCCTTGAACCAAGGGGATTCCGTTGGATTGCTCTGCTTTTCGGACAAGGTAGAAAAGTATGTTCCTGTACGAGGCGGGCCTAGGCAGATGAACCACATGCTTCACGGCCTTTTCGACCGCTTCCCCCAATTCACGCAGTCGAATTTTGACGAAGCGTTTCTCTATTTTTCCAATCATTGTCGAAGGCGAACCTTGGTGATCCTGATTTCCAACGTGATCGACGACATCAGCGCGACGCAAATCACGGGATACCTATCGACGCTCAAGCCAAGGCACTTACCGGTTCTGTGTTTGATGCGAGACCGGAGTGTATTCGAGATCGCTGATAACCCAGCGCTCGAGGAGTCTGTTCTTTATCGAAGCGGTGCCGCAGCGAATTTGCTCCTTTGGAGGCATGAGGTCTTGCAAAAAATTTCTGACAATGGAGCTTTAGTGGTCGATGCGTTTCCAGATCAATTGACAGCTCCATTGGTCAATCGATACCTTGAAGTGAAAGCCAAGCACCTACTGTAACGTCGCTTGCCCCTTGCTCTCAAGTAAGCTTAGCCATGGAGTCAAACACCCCTGAATCACAATTGGTCGATCGATTTGGACGAGTTCACACCTCGCTGCGCGTATCGGTCACCGATGCTTGCAACATCCGTTGCCGTTACTGCATGCCCGAATCGGTCGCCAGCTTTCTGCCCCAAAACCGACTCCTGAGCTTTTCTTCGATACAGCGAACCGTAAACGTGCTGTCGCAAGCCGGGATTCATAAGGTTCGATTGACTGGCGGCGAGCCGCTCATGAGGCCCCAATTATGGGAATTAGTGGCCTTGTTGGCACAGATCGATGCCCTCAAGCAAATCGCACTCACGACCAATGGAATGCTCTTGGCTGGACAGCTCGATCGATTGGTTCGCGCGGGTTTGACCCACATCAATCTTTCCTTAGATACCTTGCGAGAGCCAGCTTTTCGCCAGATATCTCGTCGCGATGGATTGGATCGTGTCTTGGAGGGGATCCAAGCGGCTTGCGAAAGTCCGCTCAAGGTTCGTATCAACGCCTTGCTACTTAGGGATATCAATCTCGATGACTGTCTTCCACTGATCCACTACGCACGAAAACTCGGTGTAGTTATTCGGTTTATCGAATTCATGCCTCTAGATGCCAATCGGACTTGGAGTCAATCTCAGGTCGTCACCGGAATCGAAATTCGCCGAATGGTCGAAGAGTCATTCGGCCCGCTGATCCCCTCGGAAAACTCAGATCCCTCACAGCCAGCCAAAGACTATCTTTTCCAGGATCGGATCGGTGGCATAGGCTTTATCTCACCAGTTTCCGAACCTTTCTGTACGAGTTGCAATCGTTTGCGGTTGACGGCTGACGGTAAGTTCCGAAACTGCCTTTTCGGCCGGGAAGAATGGGATGTAAAAAGCATTTTGGAACCGTCCGAAGGAGAGAGTCCGTGTTCCGACGAAGCGATTCTTGCGATAGCCAAGCGGTGCGTTGCCAACAAATTCGCGTCGCACGGTATCTCGGAAACCAATTTTCAACCGCCCGAGAGGGCGATGTATCAAATCGGGGGGTAGGGTTCGATGAAGCGTTACGACATCTGTGGTTTGGGCAATGCGATCGTTGATATCTTTTTGCAAGTCGACGAGTCTGAGTTTGTTGCGATGGGCTACGAACGGGGAACCATGCGACTTGTGGAAATCGAAGATCAGAAAACTTTGCTGAATCGATTTGCCAAGGGGAGCCACGAACTGCAATTGGTTAGCGGTGGTTCGGTCGCCAACTCGATCATCGCAGCCTCCCAACTCGGAGCACAAGGAGCTTACATCGGCTGTGTCGGAGACGATCGATACGGACTCCATTATGTTGAAGAGTTCAAGGACCTTCGGATCAACATGGGAAATCCGGTGATCGTCGGCGAAAGTACCGGAACCTGTGTCGCTATCATCACTCCTGATGCCGAGCGTACCATGCGCACATGCTTGGGCGTCGCTAGTCACCTCTCCGATAAACATGTCGATGAAGAACGCATTTCTCAATCCACTTGGTTGTTCATCGAAGGTTACATGTTTGCCAATCCAAACACCGGCCAACACGCGATCCGCAAATCGATTGAATTGGCCAAGAAGCATGGCACGAAAGTCGCTGTCACTTGTTCCGAGCAATTCGTCCCACAAGTCTTCGGTGATGCGTTTCGAGAAGCCCTCAAACATACCGACCTGCTTTTCTGCAATGGACCAGAATCCCTTTCGGTTACTGGCAAGGAGACCACATCTGATGCATTCGTGGCCCTTAAGGAAATCGTTCCCCATTGCGTCCTGACCGATGGACCAAACGGAGCTTTCGTTCGATTCGAGGGCCAAGAGGCTCATGTACCAGCATTTGCTTGTCACCCGAAAGACTTGACCGGAGCGGGTGACATGTTTGCGGGTGCATTCCTTTTTGGCATCACCCATGGATACGATGCAGCGATCGCTGCTCGGGGCGCAAACTTCCTGTGCTCCAAAGTAATCAGTCAAATCGGTGCGAGACTTCAAGAGGACGCAGTTGCCCTGTGGCGCGAAGCACTCGAAGAAACACGCGCCACGGATGTAGGTGGCTAGACAGTCTCAAAACAGACGATTTCGCACCGCCCATACGGCAGCTTGCGTTCGATCCGTGACGCCAACCTTTCGCAAGATATGTTGGACGTGCTCTTTGACCGTTTCGTAACTGATCCCGAGCTCTTCAGCGATTCGTCGATTGGTAAGTCCCGTTGCCAATTTGCCCAACACATCCGATTCCCTGAGTGTTAGCGGTATATCCAGCCCAGAAATCGCAGGTGCCGTCGAAAAACAAGCTTGATAACGTCTTATCTCCTCTTTGTTCCAAAGATTCTTTCTCTGCACTGCTGCATCGAGCTTTCGCAATATTTCATCGGGCTTATCGGTCTTCTGAACGATCCCCAACACGCCACGCTGAACACCTCGAAGGAACAAGTGAGGTGATTCGGATCTCGCTAAGAACAACAGCGGAATACCGGGCCGAAAACTAGACAACTCGCCAGCAACAGCAATGGGATCTGCGTCAAAAAGCTCTGCATCGATCAACCCCACGGGGCTCGCATCGATCCCATCAAATAGACTCGGGATAATGCGATTGGGTCGAAGCATGTGCAACTTGTACCGCATCGATGCATCGACAATCGACGCAAGTCCGGATCGATCGATATCGAACGAAGTAATCAGAAGCAAATCATGAGTCAGAGTCATCGAGAAAGACCCCTAGCGAACCAAAGGAAAAGTAAAGACAAGGAAAAGTCCTGGTTTATAGTAAATAAAACCGTCCACCAACAAAAGGGATCTTCAGGAATTATTGCTTGTAACATCGGGGTCCACCACTGGTATTCAAGCACCCGAGTGAATAACCGAAGAACGATCATCAGCGCCACGAGCACGCCTTCTACAGTGCGTTCTGATGGTATAATGTTCGAAAAAAGAACCCAACCGTACTATTCCTCTGAGGGTAGATATCGGGGATACTGACGGTATGGTTAGCGGCACTGGCCTGCAATCTTGCTATTACGTTTCCTGAAGAACGAACTTATGCCCCAATCCCCTATCGAGGAACTCTATCGCCAATTTCAATCTGGCGAAATCTCTGAACTTGAACTAGGCAAGCGAATCTTGGCCCATTCGATACCCTCCGAGGGAAACCTCACCCCTGACTTGGATCGACTCACTCGAACAGGGTATCCTGAGGTGGTTTATGGACAAGGAAAATCGACCGAATCGATTCAACGCGTCTCACGAAGACTGCTTGAGACGACTCCGGAGATCCTTGTTACGCGGATATTACCCGAGCAAGTTCGTGTGCTGAGCGAAGTATTTCCATTTACTCGTTGGAACCACTTGGCAAGAACACTACGCATCAGCAATACAACGATGCCTTTGGATCCCGATCTTGTGTGTAGCCAATCGCAGGTTGCGGTCGTCACCGCCGGAACGACTGACGAACCTGTGGCCTTGGAGGCTCGGGAGACCTTGGCATGGATGCAGGTCGCATCGGTATTGATCCAAGATATTGGCGTGGCCGGTCCGTATCGACTCCTCTCACGCGTACCTGACTTACGACGTTGCAGCGTGCTTGTGTGCGTCGCGGGTATGGAAGCCGCACTGCCTAGTGCCTTGGCCGGCCATGTGGCTTGTCCCGTGATTGCGGTGCCAACGAGCGTTGGCTATGGCGCAAATCTAGGTGGTGTAGCAGCGTTGCTCAGCATGCTCAATAGCTGCGCAGCCAACGTTACGGTTGTCAACATCGATGCGGGTTTCAAAGGTGGCTATGTGGCCGGCTTGATCGCTAAAGGCGATCAGTCTTGCCGATAGATTACCGCATTATGTGTTGCTCGACCGACGGCAATCAACTCAGGCCGTCCATCTCCATCAAGATCTGCACTGACCATATCCTCGACGGCGACTTGACCAGGTTCGATGAGGGTCCGAACCCAGGTTCCGTCTTTTTGCCGATCGTAGAGACGAACCCCACAACGGTGAGGACTTGAATCGTCGCGCACTCCGATAGCTAGTTCCTCTTGAGGATCTTCATCAAGATTAAGGGTCACTACCGCGTGCCCCCACTTGAGTTGATCGTCGATCACTTTTCGTGGCCACAGAGTATGCGGGGATTGCTGGGATTCTGGTTCCTCGTAGACGACGACTTGATTGCCGTGCCATGGTTCGATGGTCGCTGCAAATCGTTGCTTATCCGAGAGCTTCCCCAAACGGACTTCACTGGATCCCTTACCGGGCGCATCGGCTTCTATACCCGAACCGATTCGGACGATATTTACTTTGCTATTTTTGGTGTCGTTGGAAAGTAGGTGAACCCCCTGGAAACTTGCGGTAACCAGATCCTCACCTAACGCAGGACGCTTGACCCGATCGAAGTTATGCATCACAAAAAGAGGAACTTCGATTGGGTGATTTACCCATGGATCCTTTCGAGGATCCTTTCCGGGAACAAAAGCCGATAGACGAACCGGGACATCTTCGAATTTCGGTGCCGTCGATTTTGGTCCTTTCAAAGGTGCAACGATCAATTCGGGGTTCCCGTCAGCATCCCAATCGACCCAGTGCATACGATGAACGGTTGGTTCAGGCTCTAAGATCGGATGATAGATCCACATACTTCGCGGGTCTTGTGGAGATTCAATCCATCCGACAACTCCGCCGCTTTGGGTGTTGTTGGGTTGCCAATCGGTTCCAATCGCAAAATCGATATCCCCATCTCGGTCGATATCCAAGGGTGCAAAGCAGACGTTGTCAGCGTAGTTTGAAGGGGTTTGATAAATCGTATGAACTTTCCAGGTTGGGTTTTCGAGCCACACGATCCGCTTCGAGTCTACGATCGCGATATCGAGCTTCCCGTCGCGGCTAAGGTCGACGGCTCGAACGGCATAACCTACCCCAAGTTCGACAGGTAAAATCTCTGCGCTCCATTTGGGATTGGAACCTGACTGCGCTTGGGCGACGGTGCACAAAGTCAGGCAGACGCAACATAATGGGAGAATCCGATTAAGGGTCAAGGAGAGATTTCGGAAGATCATGGTTTCATGACTTTCATGAGAAAGCTTGGGTTTGCCGTTTCGAACCGATGTTTATCGAGTTGGTAAGTACCTTTAGAGATCTGGATCATCGATAGTTGGGGTTCGAGTCCAAGCTCGCGGATGATGTACTGCTGGAGCTCTGAAACATTCTCGATGCTCATGACATTGACCACGAGGGTTCCGGTCGATTGGAGACGGGGCCAACAGGCCTGAAGAATCGATGTCACAGTGCGGCCTGTGCCTCCGACGAAGATCGCGTGCGGATCGGGAAGATTTTCCCATGCCTTGGGTGCTTCCCCCAGCACTCCAACGAGATTCTCGACACCAAAATGCTTGGCGTTCTCGAGCATCAAACCGTAATCCTCAGCGTCCATTTCGATCGCATAAACCTTACCTTGGTAAGCGATCTGTGCCGCTTCGATCGCCACCGACCCACTACCGGCACCGATATCCCAAACAATTGAATTGGGGCGAAGGCTCAATTCGCTCAGAGCGATCGAGCGAACCTCGCTCGTAGTCAGTAGTCCGCGTTTTGGTCGGCTTTGTTTGAAGAACTCATCGGGGTTTCCAAAGAGCCTTCGGTTTTTTGTGAGCACCTGCTGATCCGGGGATCCGTTATGTCTGAGCAGAACGAGCACATTCAGTGTAGCGAATTTTTGTAAAACTAGATCTTTGAGTTCGCATTTGGTAACTCGCTCGTCGGGTGCACCGAGATTCTCACAAACATAGGCGGTAAAGTAGTAGATCCCTTTTGCGATCAAGAGTTCTGCGACGCGAGAAGGCGGAACATCCTGGGATGTAAATAGGCCAACTTTCTCAGCGATCCTTATCTTCTCTAGGATGCGATCCAAAGGCTGGCTAGCGACACTGGTCAAATAGGCTTCGTCCCAGCTCTCTTTTACGCGAGCGAACGCCAATTGCATACTGCTGACATGCGGGATGACCTGAAAGGTATCTTTGCCGAGGCGTTCGCAAAGGAACCTTGCGGTTCCATAGAAGAGAGGGTCACCGCTTGCTAGAACCACCGATCCTTCGGGTGCTAAGTCTAGCTCTGTGGCAAGACGTTCGAGGTCAGGCCCCAAGGCTTGCTTATCGACTTGTGCGTCCGCAAAACGCTCTAGAAGCGAAGCCGAACCATAGAGTTTCGATGCTCGGGCGATAACCTCAGTGGCCTGTTGGCTTAGCCCCGGTGATCCATCATCGCCTACTCCGACAATCGTGATTTTGAACGGACTTGCCACGTCAGAACTCTTCGCTTAGGTATCGGATTGCATGTTCATCATTCGATAACGCAAGAAGGCTTCGAGGAATCCTTGGATATCCCCACCCAGGACGGTATGAAAGTTACCCATTTGGAAGCCGGTACGGGCGTCTTTGACTCGTTGATCGGGGTGCAAGAAATAATTTCGGATTTGGGATCCAAAACCGGTAATTGATTTGCTTTGGTATTTCGCCATCTGCTGAGCTTCACGCTTCTCTTCTTCGATGCGTGCTAGTCGAGATCGAAGCATCTTCCAAGCCGCTGCTCGGTTCTTGTGTTGGCTACGTTCGTTTTGGCACTGAACAGCGATCCCGGTTGGGATGTGAGTAAGGCGAATCGCAGAGCTGGTCTTATTGACGTGCTGGCCACCGGCACCTGAAGCTCGGAAGACATCCTCACGCACATCCTTTTCGGCGATGTCCACATCGATCGAATCATCTATTTCTGGTGAAACATCGACTGCGGCGAAACTCGTTTGACGCTTGCCTTCGGCATTGTAGGGACTGATTCGCACAAGACGATGAATCCCTTCCTCCCCTTTGAGGTACCCATAAGCCGCTTCGCCACGCACAACAATCGTCGCCTGGGTGATGCCCGCCGTTTCGTCGTCGGAACGATCAAGCAATTCGACGCTATAGCCGTTTTGCTGAGCCCAAGCGGTGTACATTCCAAGGAGCATCTCTGCCCAATCGTTCGCATCCAACCCTCCCTCACGTGCATTGACCGAGAGAATCGCACCGCAATCGTCATTGGGGCCGCTAAGAAGTGCCCGGATTTCGAGTTGCTCGGTGGCTTGTTCGAGCCTCAGCAATTCAGAACTGATCTCTTCGCCGAGAGACGGATCCTCGTCCGCCATTTGCGCAAGCTCCTCTAAGTCCGAGCAACTGGCAACAACCTGCTTGAGCGGGTCGACGACCTTGCGTAGATTCTTCAATTCAAGGACGACCGACTGGGCTTTCTCCGGTGAGTCCCAGAAGGTTGGCGAGGCCATTTCGGCTTCGAGTTTATCGATCAGTAACGACTTGCTGTCGTAGTCAAAGCCCCCCTCGCAACGGCACCAGCCGCTTGCGGAGTTCATCGATTCGTACTTGCCAGGGGGAATTCGTCATGGGTGAAGGCTCGTTCAACAAAAATAGACGATCGTTTCGGGCAAACTCGTGGTTCCCGACTCAGGAGATCTTACCAAAACTACGATTTTTCACCAATGGCCGTTCCCGACGCACCAGATGGGAAACGCTCGCACTGGCGCCGTCCATGGTATCATGACAACACACTCCGTTTGGTGCTCTAGCTGCCTTGGAATTCATGAATACCCACTGCCAAATCGTCCGAAGTTGCAGAGTTTGCTTGCCTCTGTTGATGCTGTTTATATTCCACTTGGCAACCAAGACCCTTGGCCAGGATTTCGAGTTCTTTGAGACAAAGATACGTCCTTCGCTTCATACGCACTGTTTGTCATGTCACCATCAAGGGAAAAAAAGTGGTGGTCTCGCTCTCGATTCGCGCCAAGGATGGGAAACCGGCGGGGACTCAGGTCCTGCGGTCAATCTCAAAGAACCGAAGGAGAGCTTGCTGATACGAGTGATCAAGCATGCCGAACCTGGGCTTGAAATGCCTGCCAAAGCGCCCAAGCTTTCAGATGCAGCCATTGCGCAGTTTCTTCAGTGGATCGAAGCCGGGGCCTTGGATCCGAGGGACAAACCCGAGCCACTCGACAGCTTGCAAACGAAGTCCTGGGAAGAGCTATTCGAAGAGCGAGCAACTTGGTGGTCTTTTCGACCTCTCCATGTTATTCGACAGGGGCAACAGACAACGACGCAAACGATCGACAGTTGGATCAACCGTAAGTTGCAAGAGCATCAGATCGAGTCCAGTCAGAAGGCGGATCCTTATACGCTGCTTCGACGTTTGAGCTTTCAATTGAGGGGTTTGTCGCCAAGCATCGAAGAGCTCGACAGGTACATTCCGGAACTCAGCAGCCCGACCGAATCGACGAAGGCCTGGGAACAAGTCGTCGACATGATGCTTGAATCGCCGGAATTTGCAGAGCATTGGGCAAGGCATTGGATGGACATCGTTAGGTATGCCGAAACCCATGGCTCGGAAGACGATGCCTATCTGCCATTTGCTTACCGGTACCGCGACTACCTGATACGTGCATTTCGGGAAGATGTGCCTATCGATAGACTTATCCGAGAGCATCTTGCTGGCGATTTGATCGAACCACGATGGAACAACACATTGAGGCTGAATGAATCACTCATCGGATTATGTTTCTATCGGCTCGTTGAGTTCAATCAAACTCCCATCGATGTGAAGAGAGAAGAGATTGCTGTGATCGATAACCAGATCGATACGATCGGCAAAGCATTCCAGGGGCTGACGATTTCTTGTGCTCGCTGTCACGACCATAAATTCGATCCAATCTCCGACGAAGATTACTATTCGCTCTACGGTATCCTTCGCAGCACAAGAACGGCCATGCGATGCATCGACGACCCCAATGGTCTTGCACGGCCAATCGAGGAGCTGAAAACACTTCAGACAAAAATCAATCCGATGTTGTTTGAAGAATGGCTCAGGCAAACACAAGACTGGGAGCAACAGATACGAATTGCCAACCAATGGGTTCAAGAAAATTCCAAGCAGGGTGTGATCAAGCCGGGGCAAAAATGGGAAGATATCAAAGAGTCTGTGGGCGAGGAGCATCCATGGAGGCGAGCCATCGCCCGTTGGTTTTGTAAGCCCAGCGATTCGGCAATCGAGCCCTGGATCGGGTTGCTTGCCAATCCGCCAGATTCCTTAGAACAAATACGCGATAAGAGCCGTTTGCAAATCGAAGCGAATTCCAAGGCTTGGCTTGCGATCGCACGGAACTCCAGTTTGCTGTTTGATCTTCGTCAAGGCAACTTCGATGGCTGGCGGACTAGTGGAACAGGGCTGCCTGAAGGCCCCGTCGGTGCTGAGGGACAACCTTCCGGCATCTTTTGGTCTGTGATAGGGAACAAGAAATATCCTCTGACTCGATTGCTCGAACCGGGGTACCACAGCAACCTTTGGAGCGATCGGTCGGCAGGGAGCTTGCGGTCTCCCGATTTTATGATCGACAGCGATGCGATTTCTTTGCTCTGCCGGGGAACCGACAACGCGCGTGCTCGATTGGTGATCGAGAACTTTCAGGGTGACTCCTTGTTGTTCGATACGCTCAACCCAAACCTTCGCAGCAATGCATTCCAATGGGTGACGATGCGGATTCGCCCTCAATGGAAAGGCCTCCGGGCGCATCTTGAGATTTTGACCCGCGATGCGAAACCTTATGTTGGAATTCTTAAGGATCCTAGCAGCCTGGATCATACCGATGGACGCTCGAGCTTTGGTTTGGCGATGGCCATCGCACACGATGGGGGTTACAGACCTCCTGCTGCTCTGGTCGCACCCACAGATACCGGCGGCGATTTGGATATCCGTTGGTTTGTCAACGAAACGCAAGAGGCTCTCGGACGCTTGGCCCGAGGTATTTGCACGCAGGAGGATGTGCGATGGGTCAATGCACTCATCGATGAGGAGCTTTTGGATTGGAATCGTAAATTGCCCAGGGCGATCCTAGAAGCCAATGCCCGTTACAAAGAGATCGAAGCAAGCATTCCGGTGGCTCGCTGGGTGCCAGGAGTCGTCGAGGATCGCCTTGCGATTGACCAAGCATGGTTGCCCCGGGGTGACCATAAGAATCCTGGTTCACTCGTGCCGCGTCGGTATTTGAAGGTCCTTGGCTCCTCCGAAGACCACTACAAAGAACAAGATAGCGGGCGGCTTGCACTGGCTATGGAGATAACCCGTTCATCGAATCCATTGACGGCCCGAGTGTATGTCAATCGCCTATGGGCATGGCTCTTTGGAGAGGGGATAGTCCCGAGCGTCGATAACTTTGGAAGAATGGGCCAATTGCCGAGCCATCCTGAATTGCTCGATCGACTCGCAAGCGACTTCATCGAAGATGGCTGGTCTAATAAGCGAATGATACGTGCCATTGTTTTGTCGGACAGTTGGCAAAGATCGAGTTTACCAACACCTTCGGCGATCGACAAAGACCCAGGAAACCAATGGTTATCGCATGCGAATCTTCGACGCGTTGAGGCTGAATCGATTCGCGACAGCTTGCTCTTTGTCGCGGGTAATTTGAAACGTCCTGACGGTGGACTGGGGACTCGAAACCATTACAAATCCGTTTTGGAACCTAACAAGCAAGCCCCTCCCGGACCGATCGATGGAGATGCAAGGCGTTCTATTTATTTGGAGGTTCGAAGAAACTTTCCTGATGAATTCCTGACTGCATACGACTTTCCAAAACCGATTGCAACGGTAGGTAAACGATACAGCACC
>JBJSXX010000225.1:0-7268 GCA_046086605.1 Pirellula sp.
TTCTTGATTTGATGTTGTTAAACAACATTCGGATATTCGGAAGTTTTATCATACCATCATGTGGATTGGATGAAGCCCACTCTGATTTTGAATCAACTGGTTTGGAATCGTCATGTTTCCTGTCGCAAACGGTCGTTTGCAAACCGGTGTTCCGAGCACTTCTTCTGATCGTCTTTTTGTCTCATCGTTGAATTGCTATTGAAGGATTAGAAATCATGAGTGATCAAGAAGTTGCGTCGTTCGCTGGCAAGAAAGTCGCTGCAGGTATTTGTGGAATCCTGCTTGGGGGTTTGGGCATCCATAAGTTCATCCTGGGGCTCACGACGCCTGGTCTAATCATGCTGCTCGGAACCGTTCTGACTTGTGGTTTCGCAGGCATTGTATTTGGACTCGTTGGTTTGATTGAAGGGATCATCTATCTTACCAAGAGCGACGAAGATTTTTACAAGACTTATGCTGTCGAGAAGAAAGGGTGGTTTTAGTAACCGTCGTTGTTTTGGTTTCCGATCGATTGTAGAATGCATCCATAAGTGAATTTCAGCAGATCGGCCGTTTGGTTGCCATCTGCGTCGGACCTTTACAACGGTTGCCGTCGTTTGGCTTTCATTATGCGAATTGCTCGGGTTGCTGCTGCGACAACCTTATCCCTTGTGCTCGGTGGGCTCCTGCCGCTGATGGCACAAGACGCCTTGTCTCCGCAGACTTCGGCTCAAACGCCAACGTCCGAGCAGATCGAGGCTTGGGTCAAAGACCTTGACGATGAACGCTTTGCGGTTCGTGAAACGGCCGAGCGTCAGTTGGCTGGCAATCTTTCTGGGATTTTGCCCAATCTGATCGAAATAGCCAAAGCGGATCCATCCAAATCCCCTTGTGGATTGCTTCAGTTTCTCGGCTTTGTTGCCCAAGACGCATGGAGCCAGCAGGGCAAGTTGGCCTACGAGTGCCTTGCGCATATCGCCAAAGAGCGAACCACACAGCGGGCAATATTGGCTCAAAAGATCATCCAAAGCATATCGGTTTCGATGCGAGAGCAGGCCCTTGAGCGACTCGAGCGCGTTGGGGTTCTCTGCAAAGATAGAGAGCTTTCTGTTTTGACTCAGGTAAGGCCCGTCAAAAATGCGCTCGTGATCGATGAGGAGTTTCAAGGCTCAAAAGATGACCTTGAAATGTTGCCATGGCTCTTTGATATCCAATTCGTGAAACTCGAAGGGCTAGCGATCACCCCAGAAATGCTCCAGGCCGTGGTCAAGCTACCGCAACTTCGGAGTTTGCAGATCGTTGAAACGAACTTAACGAGCAAGGATCTGCGTCCCTTGCTTTTGGCCTCCGACCTGGACTTGCTAGAAATCCTTTATTCGCCTGTGGACGATCAGTGCATCGAGATCCTCCAAGACGTTCCCATCTTTGGAGATCTGCAGCTTTTTGGCACCGAGCTCAGCGCCAAGGGAGCCACGGATCTTGTGGCCAAAATCGAGACAGCCAATGTTTTCGTGGGGCGCGGGGGATTCTTGGGAATAACCTGCGAACCGAGTTCTTTGGTCATCCAGCAAGCGATCAAGGACGGACCTGCCTACAAAGCTGGAATCAAAATGAACGACAAGCTTCGGAAGATCAATGGAGTGCCGATTTATAATTTCGATGATCTTCGAAAGCAACTTGCAAAATCCGCAGCCGGTGAATCCGTCGTCGTCGAGTACGATCGACCGATTTGGTCATTTCGACCGATCGACCAAGACCCGGAGAATAAGAATCGCAATCCCGCACGAGGTCTGCGACAACAACTCGACGGCTACGAAACACACACCATCGATGTCGTCTTGGAAAAGCGTCCATCGAAAATGGATCCCTAGTCAGTCTTGAATGCCCAAAAGCAAACCAAAAAAGATTCAGGCTGCCGTTTCGGACCCTAGGGGGCTGAGTCAGATCGCCAAGCTTGCCGTCGAGTGGTTCTCGAAACATCGGAGAGACTTACCCTGGCGGAATACCAAAAATGCTTATCGCATTTGGATCAGTGAGTGCATGTTGCAACAGACCCAAGTTGCAACAGTGATCCCTTATTACGACCGTTTTCTCAAACGCTTCCCCGATGTCGGCACACTTGCCGCTGCTGAGCTCGATGAGGTGTATCAGCTTTGGGCAGGATTGGGGTATTATCGACGAGCAAGACAGCTTCATAGCGCTGCGATCCGGGTTGTCGAATCCGGCCAAGCACCCTTCCCCACCGATCGCGATGCGATTGCAAAACTACCGGGCGTCGGTAGATACACAGCCAATGCGATTGCTTCGTTTGCTTACGATCAGCCCTTTGGGATCGTGGAGGCCAACACGCAGCGCCTCTACGCGCGCCTGATGCTCTGCAAAGATCCATTGAGTCAGACTCAGGCGCAGGCCAAGCTTTGGGATTTCGCGCAAAGGCTCGCAGAAGCATGGCCCGTCTCACCCGGCTTGCTGAATCAATCGCTGATGGAAATCGGAGCTTTGATTTGTAAGCCCAAGGATCCGCAATGCCATGCATGCCCGCTTCAGAGCCATTGCCAAGCTTATCAGACTGGACAGACATCGAGCATTCCGGCTCCCAAACCCAAGAAGCTCATTACCGACCTGCGCGAGATCGGTCTGCTTGTGCGAAACTCGAAAGGACAGTGGCTCTTGAGACGTCGAAGTAGCAGCGAGCGATGGGCCGGGCTATGGGACTTTCCACGCTACGACTGCACGAACCACGAAAGTGAAACCCAAGCAGTCGAGCATGCATTGAAGGAGTTTCATCGAATCTATGGCAAGTCTCTGTCGATTGAGCGCGAGTGCTTATCGGTCAAGCATAGTGTGACTCGCTATCGGATCTTGCTGCGATGTTTCGAGGCTAGACTTGAAGCGGCTCGAACCCTAAGCGCGCGGAGCAAGCTGGCTCAGGACGAGCAGTTCGATTGGTATCAGATCGATGAGTTGGAAAGCTTGCCGCTGAGCTCTTCTGCTCGCAAAGTAGCCGACTGGTTAACGAAACATTACCATTCGTGAAATTTTTGTCGTATTTTTGGCAACCAAAAGTTTTTTCCGCAGTCTTATAAGTAGAAGAAACTGCATCGCTAGCAAACGCACCGGGCGATGCGATCAGTTTGGCACTTGATTTGCTTGCTAAAGAATTAGCTGTGATGTCCAAGGTGCCAAAATGGACAGCAATGCCCGAGCAGCGAAACTGAGATAACCAAAAGGAGAGACCGCCATGAACCGACTTCCAAGCGATCAAGTGCCATCTGAGGGCAACTCTCAAAAGGTGTTGCTGACGGGTTCGGTGTTGGTATCGAGTCCTTGGGTGCGCGATCCGAACTTTGCCAACAGCGTTTGCTTAATCGTTGAGCATTCGGACAACGGCACGGTGGGTGTCTTGCTCAACCGACCGATGGTTATGGATCCCAAACCCTTGTTAAATTTCCTTTTTGAAGGAGAAGTCGTGGGTGCTGCAAGTGGGATGGCTCATTTCAATTTTGGCGGACCGAACAATGGGCCAATCTTAGCGATCCACAACGAGTCGGCGTTGGCCGAGGGTGGCAACGATCATGGTGTTTATTTGTCGGCCCAAGTAGAAACCCTCAGGCAGTTGGCTCAAAGTTCGCCTGAGCATTTGCGTTGGTTTATTGGTCATGCGACATGGGGCAAGTCGCAGCTTGAGCAAGAGATCGTCTCGGAGAATTGGCTTTTGCTCCCTGCGGTTCCACAGATCGTTTTCGAGCAAGAGGAATCGATGTGGAAGCGGGCTTTGGAGTTCTATGGCGATTCTGTCTTGGCGGGCTTTCCGGGGGTGGAAAAAGTCCTTTCGAAGGTGTCATTGAACTAGTTTTAACTAGTTTTGACGACAAACCCGATCGGAACTTCTTGGTGGAAATACACTCTGTAGCGGTTTTTTCTTCTGCTAAAGGGCCCTCTTTGGCCGAATAACATCTTGAAGGTGGGATTTTTTGTGCCGAAGGAACTTTACCGGTTTTACCGCCTCTAAAGCTTTTAGGCATTGGATTTTGATTCTTGAGGATGCTGGCTGATCGCAAAACTCCCTTGTCCGGATAGGTGTCGATTGGACGAATCGAGCCGAAAATAGGGATGTTAGCGAATAGTTGGTTGAAATCGGGGGTCGACCCAACTACTTTCAAAGGTCGCGTGGGAGTTGGCTGAACGTTGAGCCAAGTTTTCCCTGGAGCACGTCACTTTATTGCAAATGGTGGAAGTTTCGATGAGCGCTTCGCAAAATCGCAGAGTTCGGGAACGTCAGGGTCGCAAATCATCCAAGAAGAGTTTTTTGAGCCGCATGTTAAGGCTCGAAACGCTCGAGCGCCGAGAGCTGATGGCCTCGGACTTCGCTCCATTTCATAATTATCTGGCCTCAACGGACGTCGACGGGGATTTTAAAATCTCCCCGCTTGATGCTCTGATGGTGATCAATCAGCTAAACACCACGGGTGCGGGTTCACTTGCGGGGCGATCGGCACCGCAAACTCGCAGCGGATTGGTCGACGCCGATGCGGACAACACCCTGTCCCCTCTGGACGCATTGCTGGTGATCAATTCGATCAACCGAGGCGAAGGCGTCGGGGAATTGGCGGAAGTCAAATACGAATTCTATGCGTTGAATGACAACGGTACGCTGGGTGCCAACCTTGACCCGAACCCTAACGATTTCGTTTACGAAGCCAACGTATCGACAGGTCAGAAGTTTGTCGTTCGAACCTTGATGGCCGACCTTCGCGGGAATCCATCCGGGGTCTTCAGTGCTTATCACGACCTAAACTTCACCAACCGTGATGGCTCGTCGGCTGAAAAGATGCAACTTCAGTGGTCTGAGTACAACGCACTGAAGCTTCGTCAAAGCGATCCTAACGGAACGATCGGCGGCAGTTTCAAGCTCGCATATGGCTCTGAGACCACCGCATTGATTCCGATTGCAACCACATCGCCACGACCCGGTGTGACGATCCCCAGCAAGCCACTTACAGCAGACAACATTAGGTCTGCATTGGAAGCACTTCCAGGCATCGGCGTTGGTAACGTTGTCGTCAACGTCAACGAGATCGATCCAGACCCAGGCTTCAACTTCGATATCTTCTTCCGCAACGCCAAGGCTCGGGTCGATATGCCCAATGCCACGATTGCAGAGAACAACCTCACGGCCACTTTGGGTGTAATCAATCCAACGATTACCTCCCAAGATAATCCTTCACCGAGTCAAACCGTTGTGGCTCGGGCCGCGATGAATTACAAGCCGATTCCGACACAATTCCCGCTCTATGTCAACGGTCCTAACGGTGTGCTCGACGAGTCTGCTGCTGCGACAGGCAAGCGAACGGTAAAGAACCTCGGTAGCTTCTCGAACTCCAGCGCTCCGATTCCAAGTGCCTCGGCATCGAACCTCTTTGGAATTGTCGACACGGCGTTCCGCGCAGGCGCCTCTGGCACGATCGATCTTGCGGCAACGATCTCTCAGCTTCCACCGCCAGGAAGTGGATCGGGTGAGAACCTTGGTATCGCTCTGTACAACGCCCAAGGCGTTTACTTGACGGCGAGCCAAGTCATCTTGCCGACGGCAGTGATCAATGTCCAAGACCGACTCACTGCAGTCAATGACATCTTTACGATCAACGAAGATGCTCCGGTCAACACGTACAATGTGGTGGCCAATGACATCGACCGATTCGGCTCTAGCCGAGGAATCATCTCGGTTACTCAGCCTGCCGCAGGTGGTACGGTTTCCTTCGACGGCACCGGAACAGCCCAATCGATCCGCTTTACCCCAGCGGCGGATTTTAATGGCCCAGTGACCTTCACCTACACGATTCGCAACAACCTCAACGATGTTGCAACCGGAACGGTGACGATGAACATCAACGCAGTCAACGACGCTCCAGTGGTGGTCAATACCGCCTTTAGCGTTACAGAAGATCCAGCCTCACCGTTGCTGATCGCACCTTTGGATGTCTTTGCCCCAGGCCCAGCCAACGAGTCGTCGCAACTCATTACTCTCTCGATCGTCACTCCGCCACCGGCAGCCCAAGGCACGGCAGTGATCAATGCGTCGGGGATCCTTGAGTTCACTCCGGCTGCGAACTTCAATGGCACCGTGACCATGGTCGTCCGAGGCACCGATGCCGGATCTCCAGCCCAGTCGACCAACGCGACGTTGACCATCACCGTCACGCCAGTCAATGATGCTCCAGTGGTCGTGCAGACGACGTTCAGCGTAGCAGAAGACTCGACCTCCGGAGTGGTGATTCTCCCAACGCAAATATTCGCACCCGGTCCTTCGAACGAATCGGCTCAGACTGTCACCCTATCGCTTGTGACGACGCCGTTGGCTTCTGAAGGTGTCGCGACGATTCTGCCCAACGGATCGCTCAGATTCATTCCAGCAGCGAACTTCTTCGGCCCTGTGAACTTCGTGGTTCGCGGAACCGACAATGGCTCCCCTGCTCTTTCGACCGATGCGAACTTGACCATCAATGTCACCCCGGTCAACGACGGGCCTATCGCCGTGGACGATACTGGTAGCAGCGCACGCTTCAACGTCATCGGCCTGACAGGAACGCCGACCCCCTTGGATGTCATGCGAAATGATAGCCCAGGACCTAACGAGTCGAGCATCGATTCGATCAAGATCCGGTCGGTTACATCGACGACCCTCGGTGGTACCGTAACGCTCAACGCTGACCGAACCCGAGTCATCTACACACCACCTGCTGGAGCTGTCAACACAACCGACTTCTTCAATTACACGATCGAAGATAACGCTGGTCTGACAAGCACCGCAAGAACCGAAGTCTTCATCCTGCCACCGACGTTCCCGTTTGCTGTCGATGATCAGTTCTCGACGACCGAAAAGTCGTTTGATGCGCTGTATATGATCAATGTGACGGCCAATGACTTTGTCAATGATGGTTTCGTCAGTCGTTTGCTGTCGATTGTCCAGCAGCCAGAGGCGGGCAAAGGTACCGCGACGGTCGTAGGAACAGACACTCCGGATGATCCGACCGACGACAGGGTTGCTTACAACGCACCTGCATTCGTCAACGGTGGACCGATCCTAGTCGTCTATCAAATGACCGATTCGAAGCCCGGTAGTGTTCCAGTCAACGCAACGCTGACGATCCAAATCTCGGAAGTCAACAATCCTCCAGAACCGTTTGGCAAGAACGCTTCGGTCAACGAGGACACGACTCTAGATCTCGATGGCCAAGCCTTCACGACGGACATTAGCCGAGGCCCCTTCGAGGATAACCAAACCTTGA
>JBJSXX010000226.1:0-22296 GCA_046086605.1 Pirellula sp.
AATCTCTGGCTGCCTGCGCATGAGACAACGCATAGTGAAAAAAGTTGTTGTGGGGTGTAGGGAGCTTGGAATCGTCCATAGCTCCTGATTTTAGAAATCGGTGAGTTTTATGCCCGGATTTGGTCGAAATATTTTTGAAAGAGCGATTGCCCAGCGGTTAATGTATGCACGCCCCCCGGCCTAAACACCGCTGGAAGGATACACTTCTGGCTTTTTTCGTACTCGATGAAATGGTACTCGTCCTCGAAAAGTACCGTTGGGATTCAGGAGCTTCGAGTACGAGTACGGAGAAATCCGATGCGATGCACGAACTTACGTTTCACCCACAATCATTCCTGAAGAACCAAATCGAGCAATGGTAGCCCACGGGTGACCTAGCTGATTGTGCCGGATGCAGCAAGGAATGTCTTCCAGGAACTGTAACGTGGGTCTTTGAGTGTCACCGAGATGCCTGGATTTGCTGAGGGGCGAATCGGATCGCTCAGGAGTTTCATACCTGCTTGGACGGGGGTGCGGCCACCTTTCTTGCTGTTGCAGCCAACGCATGAGCAAACGACATTTTCCCAAGTCGTCTTACCACCTTGGGAACGAGGGATCACGTGATCGAGGCTCAATTGGCTCATCGGTCGAGCTTGGCCGCAGTACTGGCACCGATGCGAATCGCGAGCAAAGAGGGTTTTGCGATTGAAGCGAACGGTTGATTTTGGAACGCGATCGTAGAGAACCAATCGCACGATTCGGGGGACTTGCAGTTCGCGAGTGGGTGTTTTGATGTAGTCTTCGCCGGGTTGCTTTTCCATCGAGTGAAGGTCCGACAGTTCGCACCAATTCTCAAAGTCGTAATTGATGTACTGGTCATCTTCGATGGTGATTACTTCGGCGCAGCCCCGGTACAGCAGGGTCATTGCCCGACGCACATCGACCACACGGATGGCCATGTAAAACCGGTTGAGTACCAACACACTGCAATCTAATGAAGAGCTGTCGCTCATCGGGTGTCCTTCCGCAACGGATCGACCTGGGATAATGGTGAAAACCGCCATTGGCCAGTGGATTTTAACCAATTTGAGGTATGCAATCCAACTCTTGGCGGATGATTTGCACCGGTTTGCTCCGGATTGGTCCATTGTAATCGGTTTTTTTTCGGCCTGGAAATCCTAAGAAATCTTCATCGAGTGAGCCAATTGGCCCATCGAAAGCCTGTCACTCGCAAGGGGATTGCGAGATACAATAGCCAACCTTTGGATCGCATTAAAACCCCCTTTGGATTGCGGAGATCGGTTGGAAACGATGGTAGTAAAGCCCTTGGTATTTGTGCTAGGTGCCGGCGGGCATGCCAAGATGGTCATCGAGACCCTTGTCTCGATGGATCGCTACGAGCTCTACGGATGCTTGGATACCGAGCCGACATCTGAGCAACTTTTAGGTTTCCCGATCTTCCCTGAGAATCCTCAAACGCTAGCGAAGTTGCTTGATGCCAAGGCCCACGCTTTGGTCGCCTTAGGGGACAACAAGCTTCGTCATCGCGTGAGTTTGAAGCTACAGGAGCTTGGTTTTTCCTTTGCCACAGCAATCGCACCGAGTGCTTACGTCTCCCCATCGGCACTCGTCGGCTCAGGTACGGTGATCATGCCCAAAGCAGTCGTAGGGGCATCGGCTAAGATAGGCCAAGGAGTTGTGCTCAATACGGCCAGCTCGGTCGATCACGATGTCGACATCGGTGACTTTGTGCATGTGGCACCGGGTTGCCATTTGGCTGGTAATGTTCGGGTGGAACAAGGAGCGATGCTTGGGATAGGCACGTGCGTGATTCCTGAGCGACACATTGGGGCTTGGGCGATCCTGGGAGCCAATTCGACGGTCGTCCGGGATGTTCCTGCCGGGACCACTTACATCGGCACGCCTGCGAGGCAATCCTCGGCGGGCAACGGGCGAACTTGGGAACCTTAGACGGAGCCAATTGCGACCGATGGGTATTTCGAGATCGGTTTTTATCAAGCGCTACCGGATGCAGATTGAACTGGCTATGCATCTGCCTTGGATTTCCGAGTCACCGAGGGAATCGGATTCGCTGGTGTGGCATGCATGGCATCCGAAACTCGCTGGTCATCATGCTCAGGTCAAGTGGGAGAGTTTTCGTCAGGAGATGGATGGAAATGTGTTCCCAAGTTTGGCCAGTCGTGAGGGTTGCAGGCAATTGATGCGAGAACTCTCGGTCAAGGATACGTTTGTGCCGGAGGCAACATGGTTGGCTTGCAGCAGCGAATCGTTGGGCAAGGAAATGGGAGTCGGAACGATTCAAGGTTTGCGTTCAGGACCGGTGCATGGAGCGATTCAGAACATCGGTGTGGTCGAAGCTTGGCGTGGCCGAGGGGTCGGCAAAGAACTGATTCGAAGAGCCTTGCGAGGCTTTTACTTAACGGGCTGCCGCATGGTGACATTAGAAGTGACGACCCATAATTTTCGGGCTATCGAACTCTATGAGTCGGTCGGATTTGAAACCATCGAGACGGTCTATAAATACAGCTTGGGTGGATAAGCTCTATTTGATACCACCAGGAATTAGCCGCCTAGCTTGAAGAGTCGACGAATCGACTTGGCCAACGACTCTCGGTGATCCTCGTGGGGGGCTTCGCGGAGCGATTGCAGTGGGCCATGGAGAAGCTTATTGATCACGCGATCGACCGCTTGGTGGATTTCCTGTTGCACCTGTGGGCTTAGTTCCTGCAGAGCTTGTTTTCCAAAGAGTCTTTGCAGTTCGGAATCGCGGATCGCAACGGCTTGATCTTTCAAGGCACGGATGGTGTCTGAGGATTGTCGAAGATCCCAGTCGGCAAGGAGTCGTTGGACTTCTTCGTCGATGATTTTTCTTGCTTTGGGGAGTTGTTGTCTGCGGAAGGCTTCGTTGCGTTGGCAGACGCTTTGGAGATCGTCGACCGAATAGAGATAAACGCTCGGGAGCCTCCCGATGGAGGCTTCAAAGTCTCGTGGAACTGCAAGATCGAGGATCAGTAGATTGCCTCTTGTACGCTTGCTCAGGATCGATCGCATGCGAGACTCAGTCACGATCGGTTCGGAAGCACCGGTGGTACTGACGACCAAGTCGGCGTCGACCAGAAGATTATCCAACGACTCCCAAGGTTGGGCTCTGAGTTGGAAATTTTTCGCAACCGATTCCGCGCGCTCGAAGGATCGATTGACGATGTCGACATTCTTTGCGTTTGCATCGATTAGATATTGAAGGGTTTCGACTCCCATTTCACCACTACCGATCACGACGATCCTTTTGTCGTCGAACCGCTCGTAGAACTCGGAGGCGACTTCGCTAACCGCAACGCTCGGAATACTGACTCTTCTTCGGTGGATTTCCGTTTCGCTTGTAACCCTTTTGGAGACCTGGTTGGCATGCTGAAAAAGAGAATGCATCACGGGACCGGCGGCCCCTTCGAGTTTGGATCGATCGTAAGCATCCCGAACCTGAGCCGAGATCTGCGATTCACCGACCACGAGAGAATCGATACTGCTGACCACACTAAACAGGTGCTCGATGGCTAGCCGATCCTCCCGGACTCGGAAGTGATCTTGGACTGTCCGGAGTGGAATGTTGTGAAAGTCGCATAAGAAAGCCTCGAGCTCCGCTCCCGTTGCGATCTTGTCGTGTTCGTGTGAGCCGCAATAGAGTTCCACTCGATTGCAGGTGTTGACCAAAACGACCTCGCCCTCGGAGTAACGCTCCTTAAGCATCGCTAAGACTTGGGTGACTTGCTCGGACGTAAAGGCAACTTGTTCACGAATTTCAAGGGGCGTTTCGTGGTGGCTGCAGCCGATCATTCGCAGCTTCATGCAACCCCCCGGTTCACGACAGGGAGTTGCGATCCCTTCGGATCGGTCTTGGTCGCCCCATGCGGGGCAGTTACGACGGCTGCTAGTGCTGCAACTACGATGGCAAACGAGAGGATATTCAAGGCGGCAGTCCATTCACCTTTTCCCCGCGTTGAGGATATCTTCTGCGCAACTGCCGCGATGCATAGCCAAACAAAGAGAGCCGTCGTCAGGAGAATGCCGCGATCGGTCCAAGCGACAAAGCCATCGCGGGTGAAATTCATGATGGCTCCTGATATCACACCAAAACCGATCGCTGCGGCGCTGCCAAGAATGCAGTTTCGACCCATTTGTTGCAAATATTCCAACGAGGGCAACCTAAAGTTCCAGCCCATCGCTGGGCCTCGCTTGAGCCTCCAAGCATGCACAAAGTACATCACCGCTGAAGCGAAACCCAAGGCCACTAGAATCGTTCCGATGAGCATGGCCATCGAATGGACCATCCGCCAAAAGGAAACCGTCGATGTTGCTCGACCCATCGGACTCTCCGACGGAAATATCACCGCCAAGCCGACGAGGATCAGAATCAAGGGCAATAGAAAAAGCCCAATCTGCTTATCCGATCGTCGCCAAAGCATCACACAGTAGGCAAGGGCGATCACCCAAGCTGCGACAATTGACCAATCGGCCCAAGTCTTCAGATACCGTATTCCTTGATCTTGCAAAGCACTTTGGAAGACCAAGTCCACCAAGTAGAGCGAGTGGGTTAGCCATGCTACAAGAAACATGCCCATCGAGATCCTGACAACCCACCTGCGTGTCAAGTCGCTCGACGAAGCGAAGCGAAGAGTTTCAAGAACCAGAACCAGCAGGTAAGCGATCAGGAAGCAAGTCGCATTAGGCATCTTGGGAAACTCCTCGGGAACGGCTGGTCGCAAAAAAAAATCCCCGTGCTTGTCCTGCACAGGGATCGTTTATCGCCGATGAACGAAAAACCTAATCGCCCGCCAAAGACCGATCAATCCCAGTCTTCATCGTCGTCCTCTTCCTCTTCCTCGTCGTCGTCATCATCCCAGTCATCTTCTTCGTCGTCCCACTCTTCATCTTCATCTTCATCCTCTTCGTCCTCGTCCTCGTCGTCGTCCCCTTCGACTTCCTCCCATTCGTCGTCCTCTAGTTCTTCATCCTCTTCGAACTCTTCATCGTCTTCTTCGTCTTCCTCTTCTTCGTCTTCAAACTCCTCTTCGTCCTCGAATTCTTCGTCCTCTTCGTAGTCCTCTTCTTCTTCGTCTTCCATGTCGTCTTCATCGTCAGCCATGACGATCTGGGAATCTAAATCCGACCAATGAAAGTCAAGCCAATCAACATTCCGCGATGCTACCCCAACGGTTGTCATCATGGCGGTGTTTGTCTCTTTCACAGTGATCGTTTCTTTCACGGTGATTGTCTTTTTCACGGGGACACCTTGTTGTTCTTTTCGAGGGTTGTTCTTGTCGCGAAGGGTCATGCTTCGCGGTTTGATCCGACCGACTAAATGTAACTTCCGATTCGATGGGGCAATCTATCCATCAAAGCATCGAACTTCAATATCTGATAGGTAAAAAATCCGCCGGAAAAATGCCGGTGGATTGAAATTACCTCTCAGACGGTTCGTCGGTCAAAGTGTTCCGGATCCTGGAAGCAATTTCCGACTCTTGCTGAAGAATTTTCTGGAATCGAGGAAGATTGTCGATCGCTTTCAAACCAAATAACTTCAAAAAAGTCTTGGTTGTTTCGTAAAGAAACGGCCTGCCGAGATCCTCCTCTCGACCGGAAATCCTGACCAAATCCCGCTGAATCAATTGCCGTAGCACTTCGTCGCAGGCCACTCCACGGATCGACTCGATCTCGGCCCGAATGACCGGTTGACGGTAAGCGACGATCGAGAGCGTTTCGAGCATCGCTGGGCTCAGGAGTTGCTCCGAAGGAACCTCATCGGACCTTCTGATCCATAGCGCAAACTGTTTTCTGGTAAGCAGTTGCAGTCCACCAGCGACCTCTTCGACCCGGTAGGCACGGCCCTGACGATCATAGTCTTGATTCATCTGCGAAACGGCAGTTCGCACCGCAGTCGGGTCGGGAAAACCTGTCAGGATCCCAAGCTGCTTTGCCGAAATCGGTTCGTTGACCACCATCAAGACCGCCTCAAGGAGTCGCAAGTCGCCAGAACTACCCGAAGAGGATTTCTCACCAAGAGGCTCCTTAAGAGGCTCTTTCTTGCGTTTCCACCAAACCACCGGATTACCCTTGTTAATGAAACGTTAAGCTCGCGATTGGTCAGCCACCCCCTTACAATAGCATCCGAGCATGGGTCGAACCAAGATGGGTTGGCAAAGTCAGAGGGTCTTTCGTTTTTATGAGCACTGCAAGCGGGCAATCTGCCGTACCGGCATCGCCAAGTGTCAAACCGGCTAAGCGTACAAGAAAGCCCGGGCGGGCCTTGATGTACTTGATCAGCCTCGTGTCGCTGATCATGGGCTTGGTCGTGATTATCCAATTCTGTTACACCAGCGGTGAGGAAATCAACCCGGCGAACTTTCAGACACGCAGCTTCTTGGTCTATCGCATCCCAGGAACGAATTTGCAATTTCTGCCGACTTTTCGACAATCCACTCCATCACCTATCCCCGCTGAGGTTCTCAGAAACCTAACCCCAAATGCATCTGCCGCGGGTTGGCATGTTTTCAAATCCAACTCCTACGGTGGCGAGTTTTTTCCTGCCAGCTTGCTCCTCAATGCACTCAGCCGAACCGATACCGATTGGAATCCCTATTGGAACGGTTGGTCAAAGGGCCATCCCAAGCTTGCTGTAGTCCTTTGGCCGCTGGTTCAATCGATGGCTATCGGGCAACTCTACAACGAGATCCCAGAGACACTGCGGTTTGCTGAGGGTTACCGGGGTTCACCCGATACCTTTGAAAAGGAACTCCTGACCGAGATCCACCGACTGGTTCAAAAACGCAAAGCGATCTACGAGACAGCAAAAGATCGTCCCTCGGGAACTGCGGCACAAGTGCAAGGGATCCCAGAGTGGCAAGACGTTCAAAAGTGGCTCGATGCTCACACGATCCCCGAGTGAATCGGCGCGATTTGCTCACGATCCATGGACAAGGAACTCGAGCAAGTCGCGTACCTCATGATCGCTCAGCGTATCGAGCAAACCGCTTGGCATCAGGGAGGATCGAAGCTCTTTGCGATTTTCAATATCGCGTTTTTGAAACGTGACCTCTTGGCCATAGTTGTTTCGGTAAACTTCGTTGCTCGAGGATCGAAGCAGTATCCCAGTAAACTCGGTGCCATCGGCTAATTGCAAGAGAGTCGTATAGAACTGCGGTGCAACTTCACGGTTCGGCTCGAGGATCGATGCAAGAATCTCTCTACGGGTGCCTTGTTTGGAGATCAAACTCAAGTCTGGTCCTACCACATTGCCTCGCCCATCATAGCGATGGCATTGCGAGCAAGAGGCACCGGCAACATGGAAGAAAATTCGTCGGCCTGCCTGTGCGTCGGGTGTTCCCTCGATCGCATCGAGACGGCTGAGCCATTGATCGACGCTTCTAGTTGATTTGGGTGGATCCGAGACCTGTGGATTCGGGATCCAACCGCTCTGGCGCGCGACCCTCTGGGCCTCAAGCCCCAAAGGACTCGATGGGTTTGCCGCTAGCTGCTTGATCATGTTTTTGATTTCATCATTGGCCGCGCCGATCAGACCAGCCAGGGCATCGAGTCTTGTCGGCTCCTGCATCGATTCGTTTTTGACGATCTGGCTCAATACCTTATGCGAATCTTGGTCTTTTCGCATGGCCAAGCTGCGGACAACCTCTTGGGTCAATTCCGAGTTGTTTCGATCGAGCAAAACTTTCAATGCATCGAGACTGAGGCTCTCGTTGCCAACAGGTGCTAAACGCAAAGCATAAGCTACGATCCGAGGCGGCGTTTGTGGGTTGGTGATCCGATCGACGAGCATCTTTGTGTCGGTGACACCTTGGTTTGGTTTGCCCTGGAGCGTATTGATCGCCGCAAGAGCGGCTTCGAAAAGCCTGTAGTCGAGCTTGGGATCATCGAGCATCGCTTGGATATCGGGCAAGTAGTCCTTCCAAAGAGCATCTGCGATCCATCGAAGTGCCTCGAATCGAATCTCTGGATCTTCCTCTGACCACATGAGCTTGACCCAGCGTGGATCCTCTAGATTCTCTTTGCGCATGGCAACAAACGCAGCGACCTTTCGGTGGACTGGCAATGCTTGCCAGTGGTCTTTGCTCCAAGCTTTTGCAACTCTTGCAAGTGCCCTTTGCGCCGCATCCGACAAGTACTTGTCGCTCCCTTCGATCCATGCAAAGAGATTCTCCTCGGAGAGTTCCTCTTGGCTCAAACCTTGTCCCGACCGCAGGCGATCTGCGAGTTTCGCTTCAGGAGGCATCGTCGAATCGGATCGGTCGAGCCAGTGAGCCTTGTCAGGGTCAATTTCGAGTTTCCAGAGTCGGCCAAGTCCATGCAGTTCATAGGATGGCGAAACCCAATCGACAAAGTAGTATTCTGTATCGCTCTTGCGAACCATTCCGGTAGGGCGAAACATATCACTACCCCTAAGCAGTTCGATCCGCTTGGCCCCAAGCGTTGCACCTTGCCATTTCAGTGGATAGTAGTCAATGCAGTGATTGCTCCAGGAGGGAACCATCACGCCTGAACCAAGGCCCACCACGGCACACGGTCCTTCCCCACTCGAATGGATCATCCCAAGTGTTCCTCGCAGTTCCCCATTCCAGCAAACAAATGGGTGAACCGGTGCACTTCCATAGACATACTGAAAGCCATAGTCTCCACCTTCGACGACGTGCAGCAATCGACACGGTGGTCGACTGCCCGGATCGTTCTCTGCAGCAAACAAAACTCCATCACGTCGCATCCATAAGCCGAAGGGATTCCAAAAGCCCTTGGCGATTCTTCGCAGTCCCTTGCCATCCTTGCTGCAGTAGAAAACTCCTCCCTCACCGCGACCCCGCAAGATATTCGAATCGCTACCGTAGAGCGCCCAATCTTTACCAAAATTCTCGCCCAGGGAAAAAATCAGCCCGCCATCGTTGTGCCATGTCATCCCGCTAAGTCCGTTGTGGGGATAGTCAGCCTCGGTATCCAAACGAGCTATCAACTCTTGTGTGTCTCCAACCCCATCGTTGTCACTGTCTCTGATACGCAAAATCCGATCGCGCTGGGCGATGTAAAGCCAACCCTCAGGGCCAGCCAAAAGCTGCATCGTCGTTTTGGTGTTGTTGTAATAAACCCGACGATTTTTACCTTCAGGATCAAAAACCAAAATCTCGTCGCTCTCGGGACCTTGATAGCTCGCAGGCCTAAAATGAGTATGACAAGCGACGACCCAAAGATTGCCATCAGGATCCAAATCGATCCCCGTAGGTGTGACCAAATCCGGATGCTCAGCCAGCAGCGTCACCTTGACCCCAGGCTCGATCGCCACCACATTCGGTGCCGTCTTGTCAGGCTCCTGCGAGAAAACCGCACAAGCACCTACCATCGACACTAGCAACATCAACGCATGGGAAGAATACATGATGGATCGTTCCGAAAACGCAAAGAGCGAATCCGGAACATTCGGCCGAGAGATTGTCAGCCGACACCACCGGTCGCTGAGTCCACAAAAGAAACTACCCCGCTAGGACTCGAACCTAGAATAAAGGAACCAAAATCCCTTGTGTTGCCAATTACACCACGGGGCAAGGCAAATGAAGTCGCAAAAGTGTAGCCACCTAAGCCAGATGTGGCAACCGGAAACCTAGCTAAATCAACGAACCCGCGCAAGCTCTGGGGTCATGGCCACCATAAGTTGCTGTCGCTTGCGAATCACATAGTATTTCGAAGGGGATCCCTGCTTGAAATTCGGACTCGCCAATATCCATTGCAGGTTTTCCATGCTCACCGTCTGCCACTCCATGATCCCTACAATGATGTCACCAACCATCAGCCGGTTCCTGGCCGCAGGACTCCCAGGCCGAACTTCGGTAATCCTGAGCCCTCCTCGATAATCCTCGCTAATGCTAGAGACGTCCGAGAGTGCCGCAGGTGCCACCCGAATGCCGATTTGCTCCCAAGCCATTTTCGCAACCGTCACTTCGGATTGGCTCGCACCAGATCCTTTGAGCTGCAATGTTTGTGTGGCTCGAGACTCACCGCGGACGAGCGAGACTTCGGCCATGTCCCCAGGACGGCTTTCTAGCAAAGCCAACTCGATATCCAAACGTGTCTGAACAGGTTGGCCGTTGATCTTTTCGATGATGTCGCAAGCGTGAAGGGCTTGTGAGTTGGACTCCTCAGGCCGATCGCTTCGGAGCATGAGTCGCCCTTGGCCCTTTTCGAACGATCGGGTTATTTCTAGCCCGTGTTCGATCGGTTCACGGCGAACGGAAGCGACCAAATTGGCCATGATCTCAAGAGCCGAATCGATGGGGATAGCAAAACCGATCCCTTGTGCTCCGACCCTCACTGCGACATTGATCCCGATGACATCGCCGTCGAGATTCAATAAAGGCCCGCCCGAGTTGCCCGGGTTGATGTCGGCGTTGGTCTGAATCAGATCCTTGTACTCTTGCGTTCCGTTGACTGGAATATCGCGGTGCAAAGCACTGATGATCCCCTGCGTCACGGTGTTTTGGTAGCCGAAGGGGTTTCCAATAGCGACGACGGTTTCACCTCGCATCAGATCCGAAGAGGTGCCGAACTGGATGGTGGGAAGTTCTTTAACTGCAGGGATCTTGATCAATGCCAAGTCGGTCTCTGGGTCATAGTTAAGCAACTTGGCAATCGCTGTCGAACCATCCGAGAGGGTTACTTCGATTCGACCAACATCTTCAACGACGTGAAGGTTGGTGATGATGTAACCTCGGCGATCGATGATCACACCGGTTCCCATCCCATTGACTTCCTGCTTGGATCCAGCACCACTGGAGGACGCTGTGGAAATGACTTTGTTCCCTTGGATACTCACGACCGCTGCTTCTGCGCGTTGGATGGCGCGCACGATCGGACTAACCCTGGAACTTGGATCCGTAGCTTGTGCCGAAACTGATCCGACCGAGAGGCTCAAACCGACCGCCACACATGTCAGGCGCAGTAGCGATAGGCTTGTGATTGAAAAACGAAAGCTCATTCTGGGCCCGGGTTTCTGCTCGGGGATACTTCTCCGGAGAAGGTCTTCCTCTCGGAGAATGTGTGCAACTTCGACGTCTAGCTATGCAGGAATTGCGGGTCCCACCGCCAGTTTCGACGACGCCGTTAGCATCGGATCTTCCGCTTGTCGGGCATGACGCAGATCAAATTCGTGTTAACAATCACCCCACAAGGATGAATTTACCCAAACCGCCAAAACTGCCCATAGTGAATCGACCAGGATCGACCGTTAGTCTTTATCCAGGGGGCCAATCCAGCGCGCGGCCACCGAGGATGTGGTAATGAAGATGGGGAACCGATTGACCACCATCGCTCCCAATGTTCGTCACCACGCGATAGCCCGAGTCGCTCAGGCCTTGTGATTGGGCCACATGGGCCACGACCCATTGCAAATGTCCTAGCAACTCCTTGTCCTCCTGCGTTGCATCGGCCAGCGATCGGATCGGTTGCTTAGGGATCACCAGAACATGCGTCGGTGCCTGAGGGTGAATGTCCTCGAAGGCCAATGACCACTGATCCTCATAAACAATCTTGGCCGGTATCTCCTTGCGGATGATTTTCGAGAAAACGGTCTCCGACATGTTTTATCTCTTCTTTCGGTTCTTTTTGACTCATCAGAAAGATCGCAGCAACCCGAATATTTTACCAAAGCCATAACCGATAAGGGAGTCTCATGCTAGCAATTCAACACAGGTTTCATCGTCCGGGCCGTTGGGCGTTACTGGCATCGCTTTGGGTCTGCTGTGCCGGTTGTTCGATCTGCCCTTCACCCTACGATTACGACTATGGAACCTATGGGACAAAAACTCCCAGGACCAATATGAGTCAAGGTCGCGTAGGATCGGTCTTTAGCGAGTCGGCGTACGGAAACGCAAATCACGACATGATCGCTTTGCCCGAGGATATTCTCGTCGAGGGATCCATCGACCAAAGCATTGAACTGGCACCTGGCGAAATCATCATCCAGTAGACTCCGGTCGATTGCCGAGTCATCTTGACGCAAGCGTGTGAATTTAGGTAACCAGGGAATTTCTGGAATCTTCCGAATACCCTGGTCATTCACAAGGCTGTGCGTCTGATGGTATGGAAACCTATAGAGCGGACTCGCATCTCGCGGCGTCGTGTGTTGATTGCAGGCCTCTCGATGTGGCTCGTCAGCGGTTGCAAGCTCTTAACGCGCGAGAAGCCCGACGAGCTGGATATCGCGAATGCTAAGCTCAAGGAGACCTTGGCCGATCCGGATCGTTTGCGATTGATTAACGAGGTGGCTCGCGTATCGGGTGCAACTCCACGCCGCTTCGAGTCCTTGGGCCTGATCACCAACCTGCCTGGTACTGGAGGGGTCGTCAAACCCAGTCCGCAGCGTGAGATGATGCTCCAGGAAATCCGTCGCAACGACATCCTCGACGCTCAGCGGGTGCTCGATGCCCCGACGACAGCCACAGCCAAAATCAGTCTGGTTGCCAATCCCTGCGACGACAAAGGGGACATGGCCGATGTCCTCGTCGAGTGCTCGACTGAATGCGAAGCTACCGATCTTCGCGAAGGACATCTGATGGAGTCGCATTTGTTCGAGTACTTCAGCCTCAGCGATAGCCAACTTCGCAAGAGCCACGAGCGCGCGACAGCCAAGGGGGACTTATTGGTCTATCCGGCTTCCTATTCAAAGACAAATCAAATCAATCCGCTCCAAGGGGTGATCTTGAGCGGTGGTAGGATCAAAGACGAATCGCGGATGGCGATCTTGGTCTCGAAAGATTACCGCCATGTCCACTGGATCAAAGCCATGGAGAGTGCGATCAATCGTCGCTTCTACTACCAGGATGCAGGCAAGCAGGTCACTGTGGCCAAGGGAAAGAACGATCGAGAGATTCGTATTGCAGCGTTGCCCAAGTACCGACTCGATCCGACGCATTATCTCGGAACGATTCTTCTGTTGGGTTTTGCAGAGACGGAAAAACAGGTCTCTGAGCGATTGGTCTTCTGCCGGCAGATGCTGGGTGATCCACAACTCGCACGCCGGGCCGCCTGGGAACTCGAAGCCATCGGAAACAGCGAAGCGATCGATGCTCTCAAAGTCGCCTTGGCCAATGAGAATGAACAAGTCCGATTCTATGCAGCCCACTCGCTGGCTTACATGGATCAACCCGAATCGGTTCCAATCCTTGAGAGTCTAGCACGGACCTCACCTCAGTACCGAGCCCACTGCTTGATCGGACTGAGTATCAACGAACACCCTTCGGCCCGCGAATCTCTCGAATCGCTATTGCAGGATCCTGAGGCCGAAGTCCGTTTCGGTGCGTATTGGTATCTTCATCACCGCGATGCACGCAATCCGATGATCGCCGGAGAGCCGATCGGAGAAGCCTTCCGCTTGGTACGTATCCCAAGCGATCATGCACAAATTTGCGTATCGATGGAACGACGCTCCGAGGTGGTTCTCTTTGGTTCAAACCCAAAACTCTCGCTCACGAAATCCCTTGAACCAACTCCCTATCTTCGAATCACTCCGATGCCTAGCGGCTTGATCCGAGTGGCCAAGCGGACCTTAAGCGGAGAGGTTCTCCAAACGATCATCACTGCGGATTTTGTCTCTTTGGTCAAAGCGATGCTCGCCGTGGAAGGCAACTACGGAGATATTGTCCACACGCTCGATGCGATCGAGCAAACCGGGGGATGCTCTGCACCCATCGCATTGCACCCATTGCCTCGCTCTGGTCGCCTTTATGGCCAAAAGACTCAGATCGATCAACAGCCAACCGAGTCGCCTGATGCTCAGACCGAAGGCTCAAGCAGCGAGGATTCCGATAGCCAAGAAAAAGTGGACTCGGGTGTCGATGCGACCGAAAGTGCGATCAAGTCGTACAGCACCTCGAAGACTCCTTGGTATCGCCGCATGCCGTTTCCGAAATCCTCTGACTGAGGGAACGCATGTTACAAGCGCTGGAACTCTCAGGCTTCAAAAGCTTCGCGGATCGAACGCGGTTTGAATTCCCCGATGGGATCACCGTGGTCGTTGGGCCTAATGGTTCCGGAAAGTCCAACGTCGTCGATGCGATCAAGTGGGTGCTAGGCGTCCAGAGCGCAAAAGCTCTCCGCGGTGCGGACATGACCGACGTGATCTTCAAAGGCTCGGCACAAGGGGGCCGTAAGCCCGCTAACAGCGCCGAGGTCACGCTGGTTCTCGATAACCGCAAGCGAATACTGCCAGCCGACTTGGACGAAGTCCAGGTGAGCCGTCGGGTGTATCGAAGCGGCGAAGGTGAATATGCAATCAATGGTCGCCCATGCAGGCTCAAAGATGTCCGCGAACTCTTTCGAGGAACCGGGGTCGGATTCGATGCCTATAGCCTGATCGAGCAAGGCAAAGTGGATCGACTTCTCCAATCCTCGGCCAAGGACCGCAGGGCGATCTTTGAAGAGGCCGCAGGTATCTCTCGATTCAAGGCTCGCAAGCTGGATGCTGAAAAGCGGATGGCTCGGGTCGATCAGAATCTAATCCGACTACACGATATTGTCGAGGAAGTTCGAACGCGACTCGAATCGCTTAAGAATCAGGCAACCCGCGCGCAGCGCTTTCGCGAACTCAATGCGAAAATGCTCTCCCAACGCCGCTTGCTCGGACTCTTGGAACGCAAAGAACTAGAAAGCCAGTTGGCCAAGACCAACGAGCAAATTCATCAGTCCCTCGAGCAGAAAGATTCGTTCGAAACACAGCTTGCACTCATCGAAGAAAATCTCCAGCAAGCAAGCCAGTCCGCAGGTCAAAGCCAGGAAGCTCTCGATGCTTGCAATCGGCAGATTGTTCAGATGCAGACTCTAGGAGCACAAAAAACCAGCGAATTAAGCGCTGCCAGACAAAGGCATTCCGAATGGCTCACCGAACAAGCAAACCTAGAGGATCGCATCGCCTCGCTCCAGCGGCGGGTCTCGATCAGCCAAGAGGAGATCACGCAGCGAAACAGCGAAATGGAGCAACTCCATTCCCAGCGACAAGCGATGGTCGAATCGCTCGCCCAACTCGATCTGGAGTGCAAAGCCCAAGACGAGCAGCTCGGAGCTCATCGGATCGCATTGGATCAACTCCGACTCGATCAACAGAACCTACGTGAAGAAATATCCAAGTGCCGTTACGATTCATCGCTCTATGAATCGCAACTCGAACAGCTTTCCGAAACGATCCAAAGAAGAACACTCGAAGCCGAATCGATCGCGCAACAGATCCAGTTGTTGCAGGCCGAATCGCAGCGATTAACCATCGACAAGCAGCAGGCTTATGAGCAGCACATCCAAGCGATCGCTCATCGAGATTCCGCCCAGAAATCGCTCGAGCAAATCACACGATTGCAAGACGAGCATCTTCAAGCGGTTCTCGATTTGCAGTCTCAGATTCAGGGCTTGCGCGAGCGTGCAAAGGTGCTCGAAGAACTCGAAGTGCAGTTTGCGACGGCAGGAAAAGGGGGCCAGCAACTCATTCGGGCCGCTGCGGACTTGGTCGATCGAAAATCCAAAGAACACGTTTATTCGCTAGAAACTAGTCTCGTCGAACGAACTGCAAAAAGCATCCAAGGGATCGTCGCAGACTTGATCCGATCCGAACTGCACCTTGCTCCATTGGTCGACGTGGCTTTGGGCTCCCATGCCGATGCAGTGGTCTTGGCCGACGGACAACTGATCGATTGGCTTCAAGAAGGTAAACTTCAGCCTGAAGGGAGAGTGACCCTCTTGAGGCTCGACCGACTCCCTGCCCGAAGGACGGGTGAAAAAATCCAACTCGATGGACTGCGTGGTGTGCTTGGTCGAGCCGATCGATTGGTGCGTTACGAACTGGCACATGAACCTCTTGTCCGTTCGTTGCTCGGGACGACTTGGTTCGTCGAATCGCTCGCCGTCGCGCTGGAATTAAGCCACCTGCGAGGGGCAGGCTTACGGTTCGTCACAGCCGAGTGCCAGTTGGTCGATAGCGATGGAAGCATCACCATAGGTTCTCTGCAGGCTGGACTCGGGTTGGTTTCAAGACGCAGTGAGATGCAAGCGGCCCAAGAACAAATCGAGCATCTGCAAAACCAATTCATCGAGGCTAAAACAACCCTCGAACAAACACAGTCCGAGCATCGTAGCGCAACCGAGCAAGTCCGATTGGCAGAGCAACAGGTCTACAGCACTCAAACGATTGCCGACTCGATCGAGACCCGACTCTCGGCACTGTCGAGCCGATCCGTCGAACTCGACCTTGAATATCAAGCGAAAGAAAAGGAAATTTCCCAGCATCAAACCAACCAAGCCGCACTCGAAGGCTCCATCGGCCAGTGCGAGCTACTATTAGATCGACTCAACGAACAGGCCCACGCACTGCAAGAGTCATTGACACAAACCGAAAGAGAATTTGAGACCCTCGATAAACAAGCACGCGTGACCCATAACCAGTTGGTCGACAGCCGAGTGGCAACGGCCCGGCTCGAACAACGTATCGATGGCCTTCGCACGACTCTCGAACAACTTCTTAACGATACCAATGAACGAAACCATCACGTCGAGTCCGCCGAAGAGAGTCTTGCAAACCTAGCCCATCGTATCGTCGAGATCACCGCTTCGATCGATTCTTTACGCAGCCAATTGACAAGTGAAGATGAGCAACTGGTGCAGTTACAACAAGCCCGCGTTGATGCCACATCGTCGCTCGAAGCCAAGCAATTTGAACTTCAAAGTATCCAGCAAAACCGAGATGGACTCCAACGTCAGATCGATAAATGGACAGATCGATTAACCAACTACCAGCAGGAACAAAGCCGAATCGCTGAGCAAATCCAATCGTTCGTCAGTCGTTACCTAAGCGACTACCAGATCGATCTCGATGAGCAGGATCCACAGTCCGACCCGCAACACCTTGAGTCCTCCGATCGCTATGCGTTGGAGTCACAGATCAACACCCTGCGACATGAAATCCAAACAGCAGGGAGTGTGAACCTCGAAGCCCTCGATGAACTCGAACAACTGCAAACCCGTTACGATACCCTATTTGCACATGAAAAGGATTTGCAGGAAGCCAAATCGACGCTCCTCAAGACGATGCAAAAGATCGATGCCGATTCGCAAACCCTCTTTGTCGATACGCTCGAAAAAATCCGAGCCAACTTTCAAACGCTTTACCGTAAGTCCTTCGGCGGTGGACACGCAGATATCGTCTTAGAAAACCCTGACGACCCCGAAAGCGGCATCGAGATCCTCGCAACACCACCAGGCAAAACAACCTTCAGCAACAACCTGCTCAGCGGCGGAGAAAAAGCCCTCACGGCCGTATCGCTCATCATGGCATTCTTTCAACATCGACCGAGTCCTTTCTGCGTCTTGGACGAAGTCGATGCACCTTTTGATGAAGCCAACATCGGACGATTCGTCAACGTCCTCAACGAGTTCCTCGATACCACCAAGTTCATCGTCGTGACGCACAGCAAAAAGACTATGACCGCCGCCGACATGATCTATGGTATCACCATGCAGGAAAGCGGTGTCTCCAGACAAGTCTCCGTGAAATTTGAAGAAGTCGACGACCGAGGGAACATCATCCGCCGCGAAAATAGAGCCGCCTAGCCGATCCCCTCAACCTAGCAAATTCCGGCTTTTTTCCACGATCTACTTAAACCCCTGGCAAATCGTGCCGAATAAAACGATGGTTCTGTCAACTTACGCAGTTTAACAATGTCTCCGCCATGCAAATCCAATCGACACGCTTCGGCCAACTCGAAATCAGTCACTCCGATCTGATTTTCATGCCGCACGGACTGATCGGATTCGAAGACTACCGTCACTGGGTTTTGCTAGCATCGCGGGAAACCGAAGAACTAGCGTGGATGCAAAGTGTCGCCCTGCCAGCAGTCGCCCTGCCGATGATCAGCCCACGTCGATTTGTCCCGAACTATCGGCTCCAGGTCAACCGAAGGGATCTCGATGTGCTGCAAATGCACGCGAAGGATCAAGTCTACGTCTTGTCGGTACTGAGCAAAGACGGCAACAACTGGACGACCAATCTTAAAAGTCCCGTGATCCTTAATTCGACGCGTCGATTAGCGGTCCAGGTCGTGGTGATCGACGATCAACCGCTCACTCAGCCGATCATCTTGACCGATGCGTTCGAATTCCAAAAGGTTGCCTAAGGCAACCGGACGCTCAAGCGGCTAGCTGTGATATTGCCGGCAAAGCATCTGTCGACATCATACGAGTCGAGCCTCGGACGCAGTTGGTAGTTGCTGCGATACTTGATGATTTGCAAGTCGCTCGAAGCACCCGCCTGATCTTGATCTTCGATCGCGGCAAAATCATAAGCAAGCATCTGCGGTTCAGGCTCGCAAGGAGCGATAGCAAGCTCGACTTCGGTGGGATCGACCACCGGAAGATTGACGTTCCAAAACTGATCCGTTTGAAGCTCGATCAAATGCAACTGTGTCCAAGCATGGATCGCTCTGAGGGCCGAAAGGGCCCAGTCCCGAGGCCGATCTCTGCGTAGGTATTGCGATATGGCCATCGCTCGAAAGCCCATCAAGGCTGCTTCCCGAGCTCCTGCCACGGTTCCGCTGTAATGGATATCGACACCCAGATTCCCTCCCTCATTGACGCCCGATAGAACCCATTTGGGACGAATCTGCAGATACTTAATCGCGACTCGAACGCAATCGGCGGGTGTCCCAGATACCTTCCAGCTCTTGGCATCGACTTGCTGAATCGAAAGAGCCTCAGCCGTCGTGACTGCATGCGAACAACAACTGCGAACCGTATCGGGGGCTACAACAGCAACCGAACCAATTTTCGAGACTGCCCAAGCCAGAGTCGTTAAGCCTTCGGCCTCGATCCCGTCGTCGTTGGTCAGTAAAAAGTCGACGTCCAAACCGCTCAGCACGTGAGCCTCAGAAGGGTCTGATGCGAGGACTCAAGGAGTTGGTCGTAGTCGTAATCCTCGACATCCTCCCCGATAAGCTCGACTTCGTAGTAACCTTGGTATCCACCCTTTTCAATGGTTTGAATGATCGGGGCAATCGGAACCCGTCCGTGGCCCAGCAAACATCGATTCTGCGAACCGCTAGGGGCCGTCTTGGAATCACCGCACTGCACGAGTCGAATGTGTGGGATAATTTCTGGGAGCCTTTGAATGACCCTAGTGTCCTGTGCCATGTGATAGCAGTCAAAGACGATGCCTAAATTCTCTTGATCGACTTGAGCAAGCACCTCGAGCGTCTCAGGGATATCGGTTAAGAACGAAAAATCGCGAGCACAACCCGAGTGCATCGGCTCGATCGCTAACTCAACGCCTAGACCCGATGCGGCTTGGGCAACTTCTTTCAATGCCGACACCAGAAGCCGACGCACATGGCTGCGAGTATGTCCGGCCCGAGATCCAGCCAGGATGACCAAACAATCGGCTTGAAGTTCCGCAGCAGTGTGAACCGCATCGAGCGCATCGCACAACGATTCGATATGCGATCGACCTTCGAATCCTGTGAAACCACCAGCCCAGTGAAGCGACGAGACGCTCATTCCGAGTTCATCCAGAAGCTCTCGGCCTTTGGTCTCACCAAAGTCAGCCAACTTCTCCCGCCAAATGCCAATGGCTCGATATCCATGATCACGGTACCGAACCACATCATCCTCAAAACTCCAACGCATCGTCGAGAGTTCGAGTACCGATAACCGCTGGCTCCAAGGCTTTTCCATCACGCTTTTCCGTTTCGCTTGCCCATTTACCGAGCGCAATTAAAGTCCAAAAAACAGCAGTGCGGGCAGGTTAGCTCATCCGTCGCTCAGTATGCCCAAGGTCGATGGTTCCGTAAAGGTAGGGACAAGGACATAAGCAACCGCGCCCCTACGTTCGATGCGTAAAAACCGTGCAAAGATGGGCTGCTTGCGAAAGCAACTTGGAAAATTTTTTGGCAGGAATTCAGAACCCCAAAAAACGATCCGCACTCGAACAAAAAAATTCCATCGCGAAAACGCGAAATCAAACCGCATTTCCAAAGAAACAAAATTTTCACCGAAAGGCAACTTCAATTGGCACGCCAAGTGCAACACTTGGAATTGGTCTGAGGAGAACTCAGAGACGAATCTATAAGAATCCGCAGTGGACTGGGATTGGCTGGAAGAGGGAGAGGACTTTCAGCTGGTTTCACCCGCTGCGGTTTCTTTTTACCTAAACCCACCTTCAATTGCTCATGAATTACGTCTAGGATCGAACCTGCATAAAATTGTTCGATCACTGGACCCAGCAATTGCGATTTTGGGGGTGGGCATTGGAGCCGAAAGAAACTTCTTGGCGATTCCTTGGGATCTGTCTCGGATGTTGCTTGCTGCTTTATCTAGCCCAGCCACCGGTGCAAATACCACTCTTTGCTTGGCTTGCCTGCGGCGTTTTCGCTTGGATCGTCTCTCAAAAAGAACCTTGGTCGCGCCGGCAGTGGTGGATCACTTGGATATCTGCGAGCCTGATGTGGTTGATGCTTTTGCAAGGCATCCGTCTGGCGTTCTGGCCATTGACGGCCGGTTGGATCGCACTGTCGTTGTACCTAGCCGTCTACTTTCCGATCTCACTTGCGATCTCCCGAAGCTTGTACCATCGCTACGGTCTTCCTCTATCGCTGGCTTGCGCGATCGGTTGGACCAGTTGTGAACTGCTTCGATCCTACATCATCACTGGTTTCGCACCCTGCGCCTTGGTCCACTCCCAAACGCCTTGGCCTATTGTTCTGCAGATCGCTAGCCATTTCGGTGGTTACGGCGTGGGTTTCATGATGATGCTCACTTCGGCATGGTTCGTCGAAGTAGTCCTTCGCACGAAACAGCCTCAAACAGGGCAAACTCACTGGCTCATGGCAAGCCTTCGGTCACTGGTTCGAACCTCGATCCTTTTCTGGGCGATCCTCAGTTACGGCATGTGGTACGCTCACCAAAATTATCTTGATCAGATCCAACCGATCAAACCTCTTGGAAGATTCCTGTTGATCCAAGACCACATGCCCACGATGTTCGATGCGACACGCGAATCGATCGAACAAGGATGGCTTAGCTACGAAAACACAACCCGCAAAGCTGTCGAATCGGTTCGCCAACAAACCAAAAATGAAGGTAATCCCGATTCGGCCCAACTCGATTTGATCGTTTGGCCAGAGAGTGTCTACTCTGGTCTTGCTCCAACCATGTTCTGGGATCAAGGCGATGCAGTGCCTGAAGCGTTGCAGATGGATCGCGACCAACTCGAAATTACCTTTGAAAACCTCGATCGTGCCAATGAGTTTAAACTTCGAAGCTTGCGAAGTGCCCTCGGATCCCCACTACCGAATCTGCTTGTCGGTACGGATGTGATCGATATCCGCAACGGTGCCATCGATCGATACAACAGCGCCCTTTGGATCGGCTCAAGCCGCCCCTTGCGCGACGCGGTCGATCTTGATTACTACGCGAAATCTCACTTGGTCATGTTCGGCGAGTACATCCCAATCCTGTCTTGGTTTCCATCGATCATGCAGCGCATCGGTCTTGCGACCTTGAGTTCCGGCAGAGAACCCAAAGCTTGGCAATTGGCCTCGGGTCGTCGAGTGATGACCAATGTCTGCTTTGAAGACACGGTACCTCATTTGATCCGCTGGCAAATCAATCGCTTGACACAGACAGGCCATTCACCGGATGTGATGATCAACATCTCTAACGACGGTTGGTTCCGTGGTTCGAGTATCTTGGATCACCACTTCAACAGCGCGATTGTCGCGGCCGTCGAAAACCGTATTCCAGTCTTGGTCGCCTCCAACACAGGCATCACCGCTTGGATCGATGGGGATGGCAAGGTTGTCGAGCGTCTTGCAAAAATGGATCCCGGATGGATCCTAGCCCAGCCGGTCCCCGATGGCCGAGTCGGCTACTGGAGTTATTGGGGCGATTGGCCCGCTAGACTCGTAACACTCATCGGGCTACTACCCGGGATCCGGGCAGTCCTCTTGAAGTTTCGTCGTCGCAAATCGAATAACGACGAAAATGGTTCTTCAGTAAAGCTTGTGGGTTGAGCTTCGCAGGCCCCCACCCGGCTTCACGCCGGTGGGGCTATGATTTGCCGCTACAAAAGGAAAGAATCAAACCGTTGGATTATCGCGTCGGTGGATCGCACTCTTGGATCCATGCTCCGTAATCGGGATGCATGACCAAAATCGAAAACCGCGATACAGTCGTCAAATCCGAAGTGCTCAGCGATGCGTAATCCATCACGCCTCGCAGGTC
>JBJSXX010000227.1:0-6099 GCA_046086605.1 Pirellula sp.
CGAGTATGTCGATGGCTGGATCCGTGCAATGACGGGAGCTTCGATCAGGCACATCATTAAGTTGAATTGTACGATTCTGCTTGGAAACAACCTAAAAGGCCAAAAGTGTCGACCCTACGATTCCGATACCAAAGTTCGAATCTTTCGCGATGGCAAACGCCGTTTCTATTACCCCGACGTCCAAGTTGTCTGTGAGTCGAATGACCCATCGTCGGTCTTCCAAGATCGTCCTGTCTTGATCATCGAGGTTCTCTCCCCCTCGACCCGAGCAAACGATCTTCATGAGAAACTCGAAGCTTACCAATCGATCCCATCGCTCGAATGCTACATCGTTTTGGAACAACACCAACCGATTGCATCCATGTGGCGGAGATCTAAACGAACTTGGATCAAGGAAACGATCCAAGGGATCGATGCAACCATCGATTTGCCATTCCTGAGTTGCACGCTTGCGATGAAGGACATCTATGAAGATATCGCGTTTAGCGATACATGTGTCCAGGAGCCCGATCTGGATTACGAGTTTAGTCAGGAGGAGATCGGATGAGCAGTGCGGACAAACAAGAATTCTTCTCCGTGGAGGATTATCTAGCCAAGGAGGAGGTTTCGCGATTTAAGAGCGAATACATCGACGGTTGGATTCGTGCGATGACGGGAGCTTCGGCCAGACACAATTGCATCGCGCAGAATTGCTACCATACCCTTCGTAACGCTCTGAAGGGCAATCCCTGCAAGCCTTACATCTTCGAAACCAAAGTTCGAATCATTCGTGAAGGCAAGCGACGTTTCTATTATCCGGACGTCCAAGTCGTCTGCGAGTCGAATGACCCGTTGTTGGTCTACCAAGACCAACCTGTCTTGATCATCGAGGTTCTCTCCCCCTCGACCCGAGCAAACGACCTTCATGAGAAACTCGAAGCCTACCAATCGATCCCATCGCTCGAATGCTACATCGTTTTAGAACAGCACCAACCGATTGCATATATTTGGCGAAGATCTAAACGAGTTTGGATCAAGGAGACGATCCAAGGCATTCATGCGAACATCGATTTGCCATTCCTGAGTTGCACGCTGGCACTGAAGGATGTCTACGAAGATATCGCTTTCAGCGATACGTGTGTCCAGGAACCCGATTCGGAGTACGAGTTTAGTCAGGAGGAGATTGGATGAGCAGTGCAGACAAACCAGAACTCTTTTCCGTGGAAGACTATTTGGCTAGAGAAGAGATTTCGCAAATCAAGAACGAATACATCGACGGTTGGATTCGTGCGATGACGGGAGCCTCAATTAGGCACAATTGCATCGTGGGCAATTGCTTCCTGAACCTTGGGAATGCCCTCAAGGGCAAACCTTGCAAGCCCTACAACTCCGATACCAAAGCTCGAATATTTCGCGATGGCAAGCGCCGATTCTACTATCCCGACGTCCAAGTCGTCTGCGAGTCGAATGACCCATTGTTGGTCTACCAAGACCAACCTGTCTTGATCATCGAGGTTCTCTCCCCGTCGTCCCGAGCAAACGACCTTCATGAGAAACTCGAAGCCTACCAATCGATCCCATCGCTCGAATGCTACATCGTCTTGGAACAGCACCAACCGATTGCGTATATTTGGCGAAGATCCAAGCGAGCTTGGATCAAGGAGACGATCCAAGGGATCAATGCAACCATTGATTTGCCTTTCCTAAGTTGCACCCTGGCACTGAAGGACATCTATGAAGATATCGCTTTCACCGATACGTGTGTCCAGGAACCCGATCCGGAATACGAGTTTAGTCAGGAGGAGAACTGATGAGCAGTGCAGACATACCGGAACTCCTTTCCATGGACGACTATCTGGCTAAGGAGGAGGTTGCACGATTCAAGAGCGAATACATCGACGGTTGGATTCGCGCGATGACTGGAGCCTCGATTAGGCATAACTGCATCAAAGGCAATTTTTTTATATTGCTTGGAAACACGCTTAAAAACAAGAAAAGTCGTCCTTATGATTCCGATACAAAACTCCGAATCGAACGAGAGGGAAAACGTCGATTTTATTATCCTGATATCCAGGTTGTATGCGAATCGAACGACCCATTGTCGGTTTTTCAAGATCGCCCGGTCTTGATCATCGAGGTGCTTTCTCCCTCGACGCGAGCATACGATCTCCATGAGAAACTCGAAGCCTACCAATCGATCCCGTCGCTTGAGTGCTACATCGTCTTGGAACAACACCAACCGATCGCCTATTTTTGGCGAAGATCCAAAGAAGCTTGGATCAAGAGAACGATTGAGGGTATCGAATCGATGATCGATCTGCCTATTCTGAATTGCGTGCTGTCATTGAGGGATATTTACGAACGAGTCGATTTTACCGATACTTGCGTGCAAGAACCAGATCCAGAATATTCGACGCACTAGCCACCTCAAAAAATGATCCCTATGAAGACAATCGCTTTTTCCGTTGCTCTATCATTTGTAGCAATCGCCACAGGCTTGTGTCAGGAACAACCCTCCAAGACTGCCGTCACCTCGGAACTTAAACCAGAGGACAAGAGTCTACGGCTCAATGAGATCCAAGTCATCGGAACACACAACTCCTACCACTTGGCACCAACCCCAGAGATCATGAAGATCATCGGCTTGACGGGTAAGGCCGTTGCCGATTCGATTGATTACACGCATGCACCCCTTGCGCAGCAGTTTGGAAAACTTGGGATTCGACAGATCGAATTGGATATCTATGCAGATCCAGATGGTGGCCTCTACAGCAATCCAGTTGGGAGGAAACTAGCTCAGCAGACTGAGGCCGATCCGCGTATGCCCTTCGATTTCGATACGGTCATGCAAAAACCGGGCACCAAGATAATTCATGCTCCTGGATTTGATTTCGCGACGCATGTCCCGACGCTGAAAATGGCTCTCGAGCAAACGGTCGGTTGGTCAAAGTCCAATCCTGGACATTTACCCATTTTGATTCTGCTGGAGATCAAAGAAACCGCGACCGGGCCCGCTGGGGTAAAACCCTTGAAATTTGATCGCGAAAAGCTCGATGGGCTCGACCAAGAGATTCGCGATTGTGTGCCTGCAGAGATGATGCTGACCCCGGATAGAGTGCGTGGCGAATATTCGACTTTACGAGAAGCGATCGAAAAAAGTGGATGGCCAACCCTCGAACGCTGCTGTGGAAAAATCTTTTTCGCATTGGACAACACCGATGGAGTGAAAGACCGGTATCTCGAAAACCATGAGGCCTTGAAAGATCGCGTAATGTTCGTGTCGGTAGGGCCAGATCATCCAGCAGCCGGTTGGATGAAGTTAAACGATCCAATTGACGATTTTCAACGCATTCAAGATTGCGTTCGACGTGGATTTATCGTCCGCACCCGAGCCGATTCTGATACCAAGCAGGCTCGCAAGAACGATACCAATCAGAGAGAACGAGCTGTCGAAAGTGGGGCCCAGTTTATCAGCACCGATTATCCAACTCCCGATTCTCGCTGGGGCGATTACTGTGTGCAGTGGCCCGATCGGGCCGTGTATCGCCGAAACCCTGTTACAACTCGATAACCACTTTGCCAAAGTGGGCTGCCGATTCTAAATACTCGAATGCATCGGGAGCTTCTTCGAAAGGAAACGTCTTGTCTATTTGCGGGGCTAGCGGATGTTGGTCGATGAACCGCACCATGGTTTTAAAGTCCTCACGCGAGCCGACATAGATTCCGTTTAGCCTCACGTTGCGAGCAAGCAAGGGGAAGAGGCTAGTCGTAGGAGGTCCGAATCCGGTTAGAACGCCGATCAGCGCAATATGCCCCTCAGCACTCACGACCTTCATGGATTGCTCCAAACTCCCTGGCCCGCCGACTTCGATCACATGATCGACGCCCTGCCGGTTCGTCCAGCCCCATATCGCCTTCGACCAATCAGGATTGGTTCGATAGTTTACGGTGTAGTCCGCCCCTAGGCTTTGAGCCTTGAGAAGTTTGGCATCACTCGATGAGGTCACGGCAACCTTGGCACCCATGAGTTTCGCAAATTGCAAAGCGAAAATGGAAACCCCTCCGGTGCCCAGGTTGCAGACCGATTGTCCGGCTTGGAGTCCCCCGCGTCGAACCAGTGCAACCCATGCCGTGAGGGCTGCACAAGGCAGCGTAGCAGCTTGGGCATAGCTCCATCCTTTGGGGATCTTCACCAGAGATTTTTCTGAAAAGACAGCAAAATCACGGAGCATGCCATTTAGGTTTCCACCAAGGTCGGCTTGATGGTAGGCCAAGTCGAACTTACCCGATTCCCAGGTCGGAAAAAAGTTAGGGGACACTCGATCCCCAACCTGGAATCCGGTGACGGCGGATCCAACAGCGACGATTTCTCCAGCACCGTCGGAAGCCGGTACGATCCCGTCAACATTTCGACCGGCAAGATTTCGCCAATTGATCAGGTCGCGGTAGTTTAGAGAAACGGCTCGGACAGCCACAAGGCATTCATTAGGCTGGAGATTTCCAGGGCTTACCGGGGCCTCCGTGGTGGCGATAAGGTCGTAGGAGGTTGAATTTTTCCGATAGATCCAGCGGCGAGAGACTTGCATGGAGAAAAAACCTTGGAAAGTGAATTGAAGTTGGCTTGTGATCCGAACCTGCTAAGATATGCTTCTGTCAGTTTAATGACCATTTGGAGGATAAGCGAATGGTTAGCGGCATCATTGGAAATGATGTGCCCCGTAAGGGGTTGCGGGTTCGATCCCCGTGTCCTCCGCTTCGACCGCCACCCGACGTTGTAGCAACAAGTCACGTCACCACTGGCGTGAAGCAGATTCGGTACTCTCTTCCGAACCTTGGTCTTACAACTAGTGTCCGATGATCACGATGGGTTTGCCGTCAGAGTCTCTACTGTTTCACCCCGCTGCATTTCAGCCAGTTTGATTCTTGAGGAACCGGTTGATGGAGTCGGTTTATTTTAAGTCTGATTCATTATGAAAACGATCGTTATTTTCTCCGGAGCAGGTTTGTCCAAGGAATCGGGGATTCCGACATTCCGAGATTCGCTCAATGGACTTTGGGAAAACTTCAACATCGAACAAGTCGCATCGAGGGATGGCTGGCTTGAGGATCCCAAAACAGTCCTCGATTTTTATGCCGCACGCTGGAAAAATGTCCAAGCTTGTGAGCCGAACGCAGCACATAAGTCGATTGCGGATCTTGATCGCAAGTTCAGAGTGATCAACATCACACAGAACATTGATGACTTGCTTGAAAAAGCCGGAGCGAGTCACGTCCAACACTTGCACGGACGCATCCATGCCCGCAAGTGCGAGTGGCATCAATCGATCAGCGGAATTCCTGGCGATCAGGAGTTTCACTGCGACTATCGAGTTGATCAGACCGCACCAGTCCAAATTGGTGAGAAGTGCCCGAAATGCGGAGGGCAACTCCGACCCGATGTGGTTTGGTTCGGAGAAGCCGTCGATATGAAGTGGGATTATTATCAGGAACTTGCCCAAACAACCGACGTCTTCATTGGTGTCGGAACTTCGGGACGCGTCGAGCCAGCAGCAACTCTCCTTTCGGTTTTCTTACCCGCTAAGGAACGTTACTTTATAGATCCAGACCCGATGCAAGGACTCCGTTCTTACGAGTTGCTTCAAGGCACAGCCTGCGAGCACATGCCAATCTTGGCAAGATCCTTGATTGAGCGGCTTGGAAAAGATTGATCGATAGCATCCAATCCCCGCAAATGGAAATCTTGCATGGATTCGACAAAAACACGAATCCAGGCACGAATTTTCGTATCGATTTGAAGTTCAATTTTCTTAAGGGCACAAGGAGGAATCGCAAAGTGAGCAACGACGGCGACTGGATCATCGCTTGTCGATCCGCATTGCGATGCTCCTGTTTGTCGTCGTCCAGGCCCTCGAATGAAACATCGCAAATCGTCCGCGAAAGAAACAGGGCACTGGTTCGTTACAACCAGTGCCCTTAAAAACTCATTCAATCGCTTCAATCGTTTGAAACCAAATTTAGGTGATCTGGATCAATCCGGATTTAACCGCTTGCAATCGGCTTCTCCATCCACGGATGTCGCTATCGTAGAACCAATCATTCGAGTACAAGAGTTGGCTAGAC
>JBJSXX010000228.1:0-14293 GCA_046086605.1 Pirellula sp.
AGCCCGCCAGGGTTCACTGTCTGGGGCTCGATCGGAGGACTTAGCGCATCTGTTTTTCCATACAGACCTGTTGCGTAGTATTCATCGTTCGAATGGAGTTAACAATTGCCAAGGAGATTACAACGATGATTCATGGATATCACGTGATTTGGCCCGCTTATGGATTCTGGCTACCTAACGACCCACGAGGATCGTGGTCAGAAACCGTGTATGCATGGGAACTCTTGCGATACGGACAAGCCACCAAAAGGATCGAAAGAATCGTTACAGATTCTCAGCAATACGCACGCTGGAGGTCAGAAGCACAGCGAGCCCTAAAGCATCCACCGGTATCTTTTTCCGATCAACAGATACTCCAAATTGGATTAGGTTTTCAATCCTATATTCAAAAAAGCGAGCTTACCGTATGGGCCTGCTCAATCCTGCGTGAGCATGTTCACTTAGTCTTGGGTTAGACATAAATACAAAGCTGAGGTCGCAGTAAATCTACTAAAAGGGGCTGCTAGCAAACAAATACTATCTACTCAAAGCCATCCAATGCAGTCATATTGCCGAGGGTTAAGCCGATTGCCATCGATGTGGGGAGAAGGTCAGTGGATCGTTTATCTAGACACCGAAGAAGCGATCCTAAACGCGATCCGATACGTCAAAGAAAATCCGATCCAAGAAGGGCTTAGTCAACAGAATTGGGGGTTTGTCACGCGGTTCGAGGGGATTTCCAGCAGCGGTTGGATAACCTATTACTGAGAGTTTTTGCTTACTTTTTCTGATTTCGGTTGAGCCCCAGACAGTGAACCCTGGCGGGCTTATTTCAATTCCTCGCCGTTGGCTGCGGGTTAAACGAGGATGCCTGGCGGCGGGGTTGGGAAAGCGTCGATTGGGGCGGATTTCTCCGGTTGGGCCCCAGACAAGCATCCTGGCGGGCTTATTTTAATTCCTCGCCGTTGGCTGCGGGTTAAACGAGGATGCCCGGCGGCGGGTGAGACGAAGATGCCTAGCAGCAGGGGTTACGGCAACGTGAATACCGTTCCGGTCACAAAGGCCGCTTGGGTCACCGCTCCTCGCATGCTAAGTGGCACTGGCCTGATGCTCCAAGGCGCACAAGAACCAGGTCGGTGGTAGCCCAAAGGATGTTGGCATTCGTTGGGCGGATGAATCCCCATCTTATAAGGCAGCACCGCCAAGTCTCCAAAGAACCGAACCGTCGAGACCACAGGCTGCACCACTGGTCCCCATTCATGCCCGTAACGCTCTAAAGAGACATCCTCAAAGTAAAGCGGTTTGTTGCACGCTCCCGAAGCCTTCCAAGTCAACGTTGAATCGACAAATAGCCTTGGCGCGAAACCTTGATCCCCCAGCGGACAAGTTACAGGTATACCCCAAGCTTCAGAAACAAAGACCTGATCGCTGTCACTGAGCTTGCGCTGCAAATACGAAACCCGCTTGCCATCACTTTGCTCGATGACCACAGTGCCGTATACCAGATCAACCAATTTTCCCTCGGCAATAAATTCGCCCTGGGAACCTCGCCAAGTCCTGATCGGTGACTTCTTGACAAAGGTTTCCTGAGTCAACGAGCCAGGCCTATTGCCCGACTGGTAACCTTGGACAAAATCCGGTGAGGAGTCCAATTGGAAGTTGCGGATATCTGCTCCGGCTGCGAAATCTCGAACAAGTTCGCAATTGGCTACCGATTGATCGGCCCTTTTCGGCGGTGCAGGTGGTAAGTCATCGTCGAGCTTCGATGGCTCAAGCAATTTCGATGGCTCCTTTAAATCGTCTTGCTCATCGAGTTTCGCCGGCTCGCGAAGTTTGCGATCCGAAGGGGATGATGGCTTTGGAAAAGGATTGGGAAGCACGCTCTCGGGCATCGGCTCGAGCGGCTCGGTGGCTAGTGGTTTAGTACCTAGTGGCTCATTGGCTGGTGCCTGAGTGATCGGTGGCTGAGCCGATGCTGGTGGAAGATTCAGCGCAGGTGGCTGAGCTGCAGGTGGTAGTGTTAGTGCAGGGGGCTGGGTAGCCGGTGGTAGGGTGAGGGTCGGATTTGGCTCGCTGGGTTGCTGCACAAGTAGACTCGATCGCGGCGGTTGTTTGGTCGCTTGATCTTCATAGGCAGCCGTGACGACCTCGGGTGCTGCAGCTTGTGAGGCTTTTTTCGACGCCATAGGTTGTCTCGGGATCGCGGCAGGGACTTCGACTTTCCGCCATCGAAGCGTTTGAGTCTGATTGCTCGATTCAGCGACATTTCTTGTCGAGCGAGAAGCGGTTTGAGATGCACTTGCCGCTTGGGTTGTTTCAAAAGCGCGCGAGGCCGAAGCGTCCTCTCGTAGCGGGTTGGCTTGGAATGGAGAGGGCGACCAAGCAGGCTGCTTGGTCAACTCATTGGATTTGGTTTCCGGGCTAGAGCGCAAGGGATTCTGCGCTAGGGCTGGGTTTCGATCTAGCCAGCCAGAGGCGAGGCAAAGGGTGCCTACAGGGATGCACAGGGTCCAGCGCAAGACGCGTGCAAGAGATCGTCTTGCACGCTGCGAGCGATCAGCTATCGCTGGGTTGATGAACCTCCGGGCTGTAATTGGGTGCTTCTTGCGTGATGGCAATGTCATGTGGATGGTTCTCCCTAACCGTCGCTGCCGATACCTTGATGAATCGTGCTTGAGACCGCAACTCCGAGATGGATTTGGTACCGCAGTACCCCATTCCCGCTCGCAGTCCACCTACCAATTGGTAGGCATAATCGGCCAATGGACCTTTGAATGGCACTCGCCCTTCGACCCCTTCGGGAACCAACTTCGAGAGTTGATCCTGGCCGCTTTGGCGATACCTTTCGCTCGATCCTTTGACCATTGCCCCGAGCGATCCCATTCCCCGATAGGCCTTAAACGTTCGACCTTGGTAGAGGATGGTTCGGCCTGGGCTCTCGGCAAGTCCTGCGAACAAGCTTCCGATCATCACGGTTTGAGCCCCAGCGACCAGGGCTTTGACGATGTCCCCCGAGTATCGGATGCCACCGTCGGCGATGGTTGGAATGTTGGCTTGTTTGCAAGCCTTGGTGGTTTCGTAGATGGCGGTGATCTGCGGAACTCCTACGCCGGAGATTACGCGAGTGGTGCAGATCGAGCCTGGGCCGATCCCTACCTTCACCGCATCTGCACCAGCGTCGACCAACGCTTTTCCACCTTCAAACGTCGCAACGTTTCCGGCGATCACGTCGATGCTAAACTGGCGTTTCAATTCCCGAACCGTTGCGATCACGTTCGACGAGTGGCCGTGGGCGCTGTCGACCACGAGGATATCCACCCCGCGTCGGATCAGCTCCGAGGCTCGATCGTAATCGTGAACGCCGATCGCCGCACCGACCCTCAAGCGGCCCAGTTCGTCCTTGCAGGCCGAGGGGTAGCTCTTCATTTGGTCGATGTCTTTGATCGTGATTAGTCCGGTCAGATGGTATTGATCGTCAACCAGTAAAAGTTTCTCCACCTTTTTATCCGTCAAAATCCGCTCAGCTTCGCTAAGCGTTACATTTCCCTGCGCTGTGACGAGGTTTTCGCGGGTCATGACCGAGGAGATAGGAGTGTCGCTCGATTCGAGGAAACGCATGTCCCGTCGGGTAAGAATTCCGACGAGCTTCCCGCTGGCTTCGACAATCGGGATCCCTGATACGTTTTGCTTGCGCATGACGTCTTGGGCAGTCGAAACGCTGTCGCTGGGCCGCAGGGTCACCGGGTCTGGAATGATGCCATTGGCCGAGCGTTTGACTTTGGTCACCTCGGCAGCTTGCGAGGCGATATCCATGTTCTTGTGGATAATCCCCAATCCCCCTACTTTGGCCAACGCGATCGCCATTTCGCTCTCGGTGACGGTGTCCATCGGAGAGGAGAGCAACGGAATCCCGAGCTTAATTTTTGCCGTAAGTTGTGTGGAGACGTCGACTTGCGACGGGAGAATTTCACTGTAGCGGGGTTCGATGAGCACATCATCAAACGTGATCCCCTCACAGGCGATCTTTTCGTCCATAGAGTTGTTTCCTCGGAAAACTTCTGCAAATCCTGGAAACCGTCGAAGTATCGCGAATTTGCTAGCTTGTGCAACCCATCCCTAAAACCGGGATTACGAAAGCTAAATGTTAATCTTTACCGCTCAGGTTGAGTTATTTGCCTGAAGAAAGGTTACGGAATGTTCCGATTGTTCCGATGAGACAGGACACCTAGCAAGTTGTCTGGAGCCCTCGGTATCAAAAGGAACGTCAAGCGTGAGCAGCCAAAAACAAGATAACTTCCACAAGTTCAACGGCGTTGCACCATCGAGTAAGAAGCGAACTAGGTCTCATTCCTGGTTTCGAAACGCTTTGCTTCTGACGGCCTTTGGTGCAGCGGCCATCACGGGAATCGATCCGGCGTGGGCCCAAGGGCCGAATTCGCCAAGGCCATTGACCTTGCCCCCGAGTGGCCAACGCGGCACCCCTGTGACTCAAAGTCCATCTGCAAATTCAGCCAATCCAGGCAGCTTGGCCAATCCAGTCAGCGCGGCTGACGCGAGACTTCAGATCTATGCACTCCCGACGGAGTATGTAGCTTATGTTGTTGCCCAATTGCAGGGGCAATTCGGTGCTGACAAGCGCGTTCGGATCACCACCGAGCCTGAGACCGGGCGATTGATGGTCTTGGCACCTGAGGCGACCCAGCAGCAGATTGCAACCAGTGTTGCAACGATCACCAAGCAGCTCAGTCCAGTAGCACCGGACATTTCTGGGCGAGTTCTTTCCAACACGGTTCAATCGCGTGAGTACAAGCTTCAGAGAGTCAGTTGGAAGGAGCTCGAGGATGCGATTTCTCGGATCGCAGGCACGCGCCTGAGTATCTCGACAACCAACAACGGCGAGCTTGCACAATTGCAAATGCTAACCGATGCAGGGCCTCGCGAGGTCATGACCGTCGATCGACGTACCGACACAGTACGCATGCAAGGAAGTCCAAAGGATGTGTTTGCATGGTCGCAGATTGTAACTGCGGTGGATTTTGCGCAAGCGGACCCACAACGTCCCACCCAAATCGTACCGATCAACCCAGCAAGTCCCGAGCGTATTGAAACGGCATTGCGATTGGTTCGGCTGGCATCGTACCAGCAACCACCTCAGGATGATCAGGTCGCGGGCCAAGTTCCTGCGAATCAGGACGACGATAACGCACCGGGGATGGCCATAGGCTCACCGGATTCGATGGGTAGTGGAACGGGTCTCATCGGCGACGTTGACATTTCATTTGTGCCCGAAATGGGGATCGTGATTGTCAAAGGTGGACGACGAGACGTCCAGCGTGTCTTGGAAGTCATCGAGCAGATCAAGAAGCAGAGTGCTGAGACGACACCTGAGATTGAGATTTATCCACTCAAGCATGTCAATGGAGTGGCTCTCGAACCGATCTTGAGGGATCTCAATGACAAAGTCTTCACGCCGCGTCAGGGGCAAATCAGTCTTTATGCCTTGGGCCAGCCGAATTCGCTGTTGCTCATCGGAAGGCCAGAGGCACTTGCTGCGATCAAGGAGTTGATTGTCAAGCTCGATCAACCGTTGGATCCAAACAATCAGTTGCGAGTCTTCCGCTTGGTGAATTCATCGGCGGTCGATGCCGAGACGCTCGTGAGGAACTTCTTTAGCGAGACTACGCCCGGCCAGGCCGCGCCGGCCAATACGTCTGCGTTGACAATCGGAACACGGATTAAGGTGGTTGCTGACTATCGCACCAACTCGTTGATTGTGCAAGCATCGCCGCGGGACATTGCAGAGGTAGCGAAGTTGATTTTGGAGATCGATGTCGAATCGACTCCGGCAGAAAATGAAATTCGGGTATTCCCGGTCAAGAATGCGGTGGCATCAGAGTTGCAGCCGATTCTACAGTCGGCCATCACCGGTACGGCTGCACCGACGACTCAAACCCCCGGTCAACCACAACAACAGCAGCCTCAACAAACCGGTGGGGCTGGAAGTGTTCGGGCTCCAAGCAGCCGCTTGATGGTTGTACCTCGCGATGGTCAGCCGGTCAATTCAGGGATTCTTGCGGGCGTAACAATCACCAGCAATCCGAACATCAATGCCTTGGTCGTTCGAGCACCATCCAAGAGCATGCCGCTGATCCAAGCCCTTATCGAGCAGCTCGATCAGCTTCCGAGCGCTGATGCGAGGATCAAGGTTTATCCGGTGGTTAACGGGGATGCAACAAGTCTTGCAAACACTTTGCAGCAGATTTTCGGATTGCCTGCAACGGCGGGCACCAACACCAATACAGTCAATCCATTCAGCGCATTGGGTTTGCAGAACCTGGCGGCCTTGACCGGTGGTGGTGAAAATTCGCTTGTTCAGCTTAGGATCTCCGTCGATACGCGAACCAACAGCATCATCGCTTCGGGTGCCCCTACGGATCTCGAGGTGATTGAAGCTCTGCTCTACCGTTTGGATGAGACCGGCGGTCAGCAACGCAGCAACGAGGTCGTATGGCTTCGAAATGCCAATGCAATCGATGTGTTCAACGCGCTCAATACCTTGCTTACTAACCAGCGCACTGTTATTACCCAGCAGTTGGTCACAGGCCAGGCGATTAGTCTTTTTGAACGGATCGACCGCGAAGTCTTCGTCGTATCGGAGCCTTCGACCAATAGTCTGATCATCAGCGCTACGCCTAGGTACATGCAGCAGATCAAGCAGGTTATCGAGAGGCTTGATCGTCAACAGCCGATGATCGCTGTCGAGATCCTGATTGCTGAAGTGACTCTTGACGATCAATTCGAACTAGGTACGGAGTTGGGTCTACAAGATTCGCTCCTGTTTGATCGCAATAGTGCTACCGGGGGAACGCTTACGAGCCCACCGTTTAATCTTACCAACACGTTTGTACCAAATTCACCTCAGCGACGTCCTCAAAATGTCGCGGGTCAAGGCTTATCGAGTTTCTCGATGGGGCGAGCGAGCTCCGATTTGGGGTATGGTGGATTGGTGCTGGCCGCAAGTAGCGAATCGGTTGGGTTGCTGTTCCGAATGCTACAGGATGCCAATCGCGTGCAAATCCTTTCGCGACCTAGCCTCATGACCATCGACAACAACATTTCGGTAGTAAACGTCGGTCAGTCGGTTCCGACGCTTACGGGTACGACCAATGGTTTAAACGGGGTAAGTACTGGGGTTCAATACGTTAACACCGGTCTAACCATGCAGATCCAGCCTCGAACCAACCAAGACGGACTGATCAACATGATTGTTGCCGTGAGTCGTTCGAATATCGATCCTAATGGGGGAATTCCGATCGGTTTTCAAACAAGTGTCACAGGCCAGGCACAAGCGATTGAAGCACCGATCTTCAATCAAACTCTGGCTCAAACACGCGTGACGGCTTACGACGGTCAAACAGTGATTCTAGGTGGGCTGATCACCAAACAGCGGGCTAGTCAATCGCGACGCATCCCATTCCTGGCTGACATTCCACTTGCAGGTTGGCTGTTCCGATTCGACACCGAAGTCGAGCAAAGAAGCGAGCTACTTGTTGTGATGACTCCACGCGTGATCAATTACAATGATCCGAATAAGCTTGACATGATCAAACAGGTTGAGTCGTCGCGGATGAGCTGGTGCTTGGCCGACATTCTCAACATCTATGGCGATGTAGGTCTTTCAGAGGGCAATGGACTTTGGGGGCCAGCCTCTAGTCCAGTGATCTATCCGGATACCAATCCAACCGGGGACGTGGCAAACCCAGGGGCTGGTGCGGGCCAAGAGCCGACCTATCTGACCCCAACGGTAGAGACACCTGCGACCATGATCCCTAACAATCCAGGATACGCCCCAGGATACCAACCTACGCCGGGTGCAAGCTACCCAAATCCAGCCTATCAAAATCCAGCTTATACGAATCCTGGATATCCCGCTCAAGGGGTTCCGAGCCCAAATGGTGAGATCATCATCGAAGGGATTCCCGAAGGAGCGGTTATTCAAGGACAAGCACCGGTTAATAGTTCCAGCCGAATTCCACAGCGATCGCTTCTTAAGAGCGAGACTCCCGTGCAACCTGCGGTTGTGCAACCAGTTGTTGTGGCGCCAGCACCCTACAACGGGCAACCGATTCGAAAACCCTAAGCCTCTTGAGTGCTGAGCTGTCGCCGAAAACCAACCCCTAGAGATACATATCATGCAACTTGAACGAAACGCTTTGAAAATCATTATCGGTTTGCTGAGTTTGGTTCTATCGACCGGATGCGCAAGCATGATGGAGACCAAGCCCAAGGGCAAGGCAACCAAAGAGAGTGAAAAGAAGTCATGGTTTAAGAAAAAGGAATACCAGATTCCTCAAAGCATGAATGTCACTTGGGCCCATGACATTATCTCCGTGCCGGGCAAACCGCCAGCGCGTGGCTTTGGTGGACGTATTTACTTCTACAACGAAAAATCGCAAGCGATCCCGGTCGATGGTGAGCTTATGGTTTACGGGTTTGATGACACGCACTCGAGTCACCCAGGTGCGGCTCTTGCGTCCCAAGGAATGGATCAAGCCGATAAGCGATTCCGGTTCACCGATGATCAGTTCACGACTCACTTCTCTGAAAGCGATATGGGCGCTTCCTACAGCATTTGGATTCCCTGGGATGCCGCACCAGGCGCCAAGAAGAAGATTATGCTCATCCCTACGTTCAAATCCAAAGATGGAAAAGTCATTCGAGGAAACGCTGCAACACTTTTGCTCCCAGGATGGAGCGAAGATGGACAGGACGGTCAAGTGATCCAAGCTGCAGCGATGATGCCCGGTGGGCTACAGGCTACAGGTTCAAATGTGCAGCCGTTAAACGTTAGCGATCTTTCGCTAAACGGAGACGCTATGGAGAATCGGCCCAAGACGACAACTATACAAATGCCGATCCGTTCAGCAACCCGAGTCCAGCCGTTGCTGACACCTGAGCAAGCCAACGAACTCATCGAAAAAGCCCGTAATGGTCAAATCCCTAGTGCTGGGAGTTTAGGGCCATCGATTGGTACCATGCCTGCGGATTGGAATGTTGCCCCGACGCAAACCAACCCGGCCAACACCAACGAGCCAATGACTCTCGGGCCCCCGGTCGCCCAGCGCAGCACAGAAGGGATCCAGATGGGCCAAGCACTCAATGTCGGCCCCTTGCCACTGTTCCATATGCCAACGACAGGACTGAGTTCTTCATTGCTTGTGCCGAGTGTTTCGCCTCCAGGGGCAAGCACTCCGGCTAGTTCCGCACAGCCTCAACCGTCTCAGTCGACTCAAACTCTGATGCAGAGCCCTGGACAACCAACTCGTTTTTAACCGAACTGATTCCAGGTTCTAGAAGCATCATTCGCTCCATAAGTCGTTTGTCTGCATCAGTAGCTACGGTGCCGCGAAGCGTGATCTCACCACCGCTCAGAGCAACGTTGACCCCTCGCATGCGGTCTTGAATCGGTGAACGGGACATGCGTTCTTGAAGACGGGTGCTGATCGTTGGGACCGAACCAGGTGTGGGTTTGAAATCGGGGCGTACGGTCGCTCGGATTGGTTTGCGTCCTTGCTGACCACCTGCTTGCCCTGTTGCGCCCATGCGGTTGCGGTTGTTCAATCCGCCGAGGCCTCCCAACGCACCGACCCCTCCGAGGCCACCAAGACCACCGCCCAAGCCACCGCCTAGTCCTCCAATGCCGCCACCTAGTCCACCTCCGAAGCCTCCACCAAAGCCGCCGGTTGTGCTACCTCCGAATGCACTGGCTCCGAAAGCATTGCCGCCACTGGCTCCGACACCGAACTGAGATGCCCCTGTTCCGCTCGTGGCAGTGATCGGACGCGTGTTCAAATTACCAATCACATTTTGACCAGTAACACCTGGACCCCCGAAGGTGCCCGGAAAATTGGTTGTTGAGCCACCGATGCCTCCACCGGTAGTTCCGCCAATGCCACCCCCTCCGATGCCACCGGTTCCTCCAAGTCCACCGCCGCCAAAGCCGCCGGTTGAGCCACCAAATCCGCCTGTGCTACCGCCTAATCCACCCAATCCACCGGTTCCGCCAAAACCGCCACCAGTTAGTCCACCGAGTGCACCGAGTCCACCGAGTCCACCGGTGGAACCAAAAGAGCCTCCACCCAAGCCTCCGGTTCCACCCGGAAACTGGCCGTAAGTCGACGATTGGGTCGAGATAAACATTCCCGAAACGAACACCATCGCGCCAAAATACCTGCAAATCGTTCGTTTCATGACGGGTAACCCCTTAGGTGAGTTGTTCAAAACGCGGCTAAAAACGCAAATGATTCGGAGAACTCCGATCGCCTTCAAACACCCTTGATTGTATTAGGGTTCCGGTTCGAAAGCATCGCCTAGTGCAAGTATTTCGTCCGAACCAAAACAATCCTGAAGGACTCTGACAGGGTCGATATCGAACCTTTCTGGGCGTTTCTCTACGGAAGGACGGATAAGTTTGAAAGGGGCGGTTATGAGGTTTTTTTGCTGGATTCAGCCCATGCATTCAACTCGTAAGTGAACCTTTCCATTCTTTTCGAATGCTTGTGTTAAGCTACAATCCTTGAAAGGTTGTCACATAACAAAGCATCTTGCAGGAACGTAATCATTTCCGATTCCCCTAGCCACGACAAACAAAGCGCAGAGGTCGCGGGCCAAATCCCAGGGCAATCACTGCAATCGCGCTGGTCGGAATTCAGTTCATTGATCGATTTGGAACTGAGAAAACGTTTAAAAAGGTTCACCGAGGAATCGCCCAAACGTTTGATGGAGGCCGTTGAATACTCCCTGCTGGCGCCCGGGAAACGTCTCAGGCCTGTTCTTTGCCTCATGGCCTGCGAAACCGCAGGGGGGAATCTCCATCAAGCCATCGGAAATGCTTGTGCCTTGGAAATGATCCACTGCTACTCGTTAATCCACGATGATTTGCCCGCCATGGACGACGATGATTTGCGTCGCGGCCGTCCAACTTGCCATCGCCAGTTCGATGAAGCGACCGCGATTTTGGCCGGAGACGCACTCCAACCCCTGGCTTTCGAGTCGATTCTAAGTGCCTCTCTTGGGCCTTCAGCGTTGGTTGAAAGTTGCCAAGTCCTGGCCTGGGCCTCAGGGATTCGGGGCATGGTCGGTGGCCAAATGGACGATCTGTTGGAAGAAAACAGGTCGCAAATGCAAAGCCATCTCTCCGATGGCGTCGAGGAACCTCCCGCCAAAAGGCTCGACTCGATCCACCGCAGAAAAACAGGGGCGATGATCGAAGCCTCGGTCGTACTAGGGGCGATCGCCGCTGGGGCTACGTCAGAATGTCGCTCTGCGCTCGCTAAATATGGTCGGGGCATAGGAATTGCTTTCCAAATTGTTGACGATCTCCTAGACGTCGAGTCCACCAGTGAGAAAACTGGTAAGGCGACCGGTAAAGACGCCAGTCGTGGTAAACTGACCTTTCCCGGTATCTATGGTATTACGCAGAGCCGAGAGATGGCCAGTCGCTGGGTTGCAGAGTCCTTGGCCGCATTGGAACCCTTTACTCATCAGGCCGAGGGCCTTCGGCAAATCGCGAAGTATATCTTGGAAAGGCATAGTTGATGGCGTCGCACCCTCTTCTTTCTCAGTTGCCCTCAGCCGATCCGCTTCGATCGATGAGTGTCGAGCAACTCGATCAAATGGCGCTCGAGATCCGGGATGTCCTTTGCAATCTGCTTGCAACCCGCACGGCACACTTTGCCTCAAATCTCGGTGTGGTCGAACTGTGTCTGGCTCTCCATAGCGTTTTTGACTTCAAACACGATCGTCTCATCTGGGATACTGGCCACCAGATCTATCCGCACAAGTTGGTAACCGGACGCTACAAAGAGTTTCGAACGATCCGAGAACGTGGCGGCCTGATGGGTTATCCCAACCCAATCGAGAGCCCTTACGATCTGTTCATGACAGGCCATGCAGGCTGTAGCGTATCGACCGCTCTGGGGCTTAAGTCCGGCGATGATCTGATGGATCAAAAGCGTCGCAAAAGCATCGCCGTAATCGGCGATGGAGCGCTTCCATCGGGGATCGTCTTCGAAGCGATGAACAACGCTGGTGAACTCAACAAAGATCTGATCGTTGTTCTCAACGACAACAAGATGTCCATCTGCCCGCGTGTCGGAGCACTTGCGAACTATCTGGATCGGCTTCGAACCAATCCCTTCTACACCGGCCTCAAACAAGAGGTGACCAAGATCCTTAACAAGGTGCCGGTTTTGGGAGACCCAACCGAGAAACTCTTGGCCCAAGTCAAAGAGGGGGTCAAGGCAGGTATGGTCGGCGGAATGCTCTTTGAAGAGTTCGGATTCAAGTACATCGGGCCTATCGATGGACACGATATTCGTCTTTTGCGAAAATACTTGGAGATGGTCAAGAACCAACCGGGCCCGACTCTCTTGCACGTCGTTACCGAAAAGGGTAGGGGATATAAGCCTGCCGAAGACGATCCGGTTTACTTCCACACTCCACCGGCATTCGAAGACGATGACGGCTCGCCAAAGGTCTTGACCATCGGTGAGAAACCGGCCTTTACCAACTACGCGCGCGATGCGATCGCAAGCCAAATGCGTCGCAACGACAAAGTCACGGTCATGACTGCGGCGATGTGCCAAGGCAACAAGCTCGAACCGGTTCGCGATGAGTTCCCCGATCGGTTCTTTGACGTGGGGATTTGCGAGTCCCATGCCGTTGCCTTTGCGGCCGGACAAGCCAAAGTCGGTCTTCGTCCGATCGTTACGATCTATAGTACTTTCATGCAGCGGTCCTACGATCAGATCTTTCAAGAAGTAGCGCTACAAAATCTGCCTGTCGTTCTGATGATGGATCGCGCGGGTTTGACAGGGCCAGACGGCCCGACCCATCACGGCCTATTTGACATCGGTTACACACGAGTGTTCCCCAATATCGTCATGATGGCCCCAGGGGATTCGACCGAGGTCGAACCGATGCTTGAGTTCGCTCTTGCACAACCCGGCCCAACGTCGATTCGATACCCCAAGACCAGTGCACTTGCCTTTGACCGGCCCAAGCAACCGATCGAACTTGGCAAGTCCGAAACGATTCGCAAAGGTCGCGATGGTACGATCATCGCCATCGGAGCAATGCTACAGCAAGCCCTTGCGGCAGCCGACATGCTCAGCACCGAAGGGCTCGATGTGGCTGTCGTCAACGCGAGGTTCATTCGTCCTTTGGATACTGAAATGCTCTCGAAGGTCTTCGAGGAGTCCCGATTCGTTGTAACCGTCGAGGAGGGAGCATTAGCAGGAGGCTTTGGATCGGCTGTGTTAGAGACCGCTTGTCAGCACGGTTGGGATACCCGGATTTTAAGGATCCTTGGAATCCCTGATCGGTTTATCGAACATGGCGAGCGAAATGAGTTGCTTGCTGAAATCGGCATCGATGCTGCTGGCATCGCTGGGACTTGTAGGCAACTGGCCGAACGCTTTGCCGATTCCCAACCTGCTGGGGTCTAAAGTCTCATGGAACATGGTTTTATTGCTTGGGCAAAGCAGCGTGCGATGCGCTTGCCCAAAATCAAGCTCGGCATCGGCGATGATTGCGCGTTGATGGCCTCCGAAGGCGGCGACTTTGTCGTAACGACCGATTCGCTCTGCGAGGGAACACACTTTATCCTCGATGAGTGTGGCCCTCAGGCCGTAGGCAGAAAACTCGCAGGAGTGAACTTGAGTGATCTTGCAAGCATGGCTGCAAACCCAGTAGCGGTGTTTCTCTCCCTGTGTTTGCCCCGCAAATCAGCCGATCTGATCGGTGCAGAGATCTACGAAGGTGTGTGTCAGGTTTGCGAGAAGTACAAGGTAGCCATTGGCGGTGGTGATACCAACGTTTGGGATGGACCGTTGGTTGTCCACCTGACAGCCATCGGAACAGCACCGCAGGCCGGCAGTTGGCTTCGAAGCGGTGCTAGGCCTGGAGACAAGATCGTCGTTAGCGGTCGTCTAGGAGGTAGCCTTTTGGGCAAGCACATGGAGTTTGAGCCAAGGCTCGATGTAGCACGATCTTTGTATCCGCTTGGGATCGTACAAGCTGCTACGGATATCAGTGACGGTCTTGGGGTTGATATGCTGAACATCACCGTTGCGAGTCGATGCGGCGCAGAAGTCGACCTGGATCGCATTCCCATTAGCGATGCTGCAATCGAGCGATCCAAGACCAGTGGCAATAGTGCCCTAGAACATGCCATCGGCGATGGCGAGGACTTTGAATTGCTCCTGGCGGTCGATCCGAGTCGAATCGACCTTCTGCCAGAGTCGATCGACGG
>JBJSXX010000229.1:0-3738 GCA_046086605.1 Pirellula sp.
CTACCGTACCGGGCGCAAACGCAGGCGCAATCGTCCCTGGGGTCGCTGGTGGTAACAGCCTTCGTGGACGCTACTGATCGAACGTGAAATCTGAGCAAAAAAGGCCATCGAACTTTCGGTTTAAATGGACATCGATCGCCGTTGCTGCCATCGTGCTCTTTGCCGTACACGCTTATTCGCTACTTCGTGTAGACGGTCTTAGCGCTCCGCCCTTACCGCATGGGGATGGACCGGATTACGAGTCGATCGCCTACAGCCTGTCGGTGGATTCCGGCTTTCAGTACGCATGGGAGGATCCGCAGTGGCAAGCTCCTTACCGAGCCTCCGACCAATCAGCACAGTACACTCAGTTGCAATTACGCGATTGGCCCGGTCCAACCACCTCGCGTCCCCCTGCCCTCCCCTTTCTTATCAGCCTAGTCTATCGATTGATTCCGCGAGGACCGATCGCGTTTTCTTGTGTTCGTTGGCTCTCGGTATTAGCACTTACGATCGCTGGTGTCTTGTCGATCTGGCTTGCCTTTGATTTGACCGAGCGAATTATTCTTGATTCTGAAAAACAAACCCAACGAGGCCTCTTGCTCTGCAGTGTTTCCTTAGGCGTGACGCTCGGGATCGCCGTCATGGATCGAACCATCAAGACCTACCTGCGGGATTTTTTTACCGAACCTTGGGCCTTGCTTGGAGTCACGGCCACGATTGTAGCTTTGTTGCAGTGGACAAATGCTCCAGCCAAGCTGCCTTGGATTTTGACAGCTGGAATCTTGTTTGGTGTGAACGTACTGTTTCGATCGATCTTTGTTTTTTGGTTACCCATCCTGGTACTTGGGATCGCGATCGTAACTTACAAAACTCGAGCCAACGAGAATCGATGGTGGTCGAGCATGCCTGTTTTCATTGTCGCCTTCTTGCTCGTCGTATCGCCATGGTGGATTCGCAATTGCATGCTGACCGGTAGGCTTATGCCCCTGGGATCCCAGGGCGCAGCGAGCCTTCGTGGGGGATACAGCCACGAGGCTCTGGCCGACTGGGGCAACTGGCATGCAGATGCAGAGATCGCTATGCAGGCCAAACTCGACAGCATACCTGATTCCGAAAGATGGACGGCGTCACAGCGAGAAGTAGCCCTAGCAGACTTAGCCACCAAGGAAATCGGAGATTGGATCAAGTTGCACTGGGGGGATCTTCCAAGGCTCTGTGCGATGCGGCTGGCTTCGCATTGGGGGCCTTGGCGACTAGATCATCTGCTCTGGAAATTCTCAGCTTTCGCGGGACTGATTTGGGTATGGCGCAGCTATCCTCGCCAGGGAATCATCTTAGCTAGCATCTTTCTGGCCGACAGCTTAACCATCGCCTGCTTGTACGAGACCGGTGGCCGATTTTTGATCCCTTTGCACGCTGTTTTATATGCGTTGGCAGGGGTAGGCCTAGCAGGTTGTCTTGCGTTGCTTATGAAAAATCCTGTACACCTGCGGGATGAACGCCAGGAGCAAGCGACAGGATGATCGACGCAAGTGGGGCAAATTCCCGCCTTCGGGGATGGTGCTACGCTCTGCGATGGTGGCATGTGTGCTATGCGTTGCAGTCGCCTACGCATCGACGGCGTCGGGTCAAGCCGACTCGCACATCAGTCGATCTCTGAATCAGCGGAATGCATCGACGCAAAGCGCCGTACAACCAGCGTCAGCCGGGCAAACGACAGGACAAATCACAGGGCAAAGAGAGCCGGAGGTTTTTCGACCTTCGGCCGCACCGGTTTTACCCGAGACGATCGAACGACTGAGCAAGAGTGATTCGAAAAGAGGCGAGAGTTGGTTGCAGGGAGCTGAGCAATGGGTCGGCCCCAAAGGGCTCTCTCAGTCGATTCAAACTCTCTTGCTTTTGACTCTTTTGAGTGCTGCTCCTGCAGCGATTCTGATGACAACCTGTTACGTGCGTGTTGTGATTGTTTTGGGTGTGCTCAAACAAGCACTTGGTAATCAGCAGTTACCACCGACACAAGTACTCAGCGGGATCTCTTTGTTTATCACCTTGTTTGTGATGAGCCCTGTGTGGAAGCAAGTCTATGACGATGCGATTGTACCTTACACCGCACAAGACAGCACCATGGGAGCCGACCAAGCTTGGGAGCGTGGCATTGCGCCAGTGCATCGTTTTATGGCCCGACAAATAGCGATGGCAGGAAATTACGAAGATGTCCATTTGTTCTATAGTAGGCATGCTCCGAACACCGCTGCACCCGAGAATTTTGAAAGTGTACCGCTGATTGTTCTGTTGCCTGCGTACATGCTCAGCGAGTTGAAGACAGCCTTTCTGATGGGATTCCAGATCTATTTACCATTCCTAGTCTTGGACTTGGTGATCGCATCGGTCATTGCGTCGATGGGTTTATCGCAATTATCCCCTGCGACGATATCGGTACCCTTTAAGTTATTGCTGTTTGTATTGGTCGATGGCTGGCGACTTGTCGTGCAAATGCTGCTCGATAGCTTTGGAACCGTCAGTGGTACGCTATAGAGATTTTCAAAAGATGGTCACTCAGGATGCTGTAGATTTAGTACGAGGGTCATTGCTTCAGGCGTTAATGATTGCAGGCCCCTTGCTGCTTATTGCTCTTTTGGTTGGTTTGATCCTAGGCATCTTACAAACAGCCATGCAGATCCAGGACTCGACCGTAGCGATGATTCCGCGGTTGATTCTGTTGAGCCTGGCACTAATGCTGCTGTTGCCTTGGATGGCTGATCGACTCGTTGGTTACTCCAAGGAAAGGATTTTGGAAATACCAGCGGTTGTCTCAGGCAAAGGCACGCCATGAATGCGATGATTGCAATAGGCCTTGAGTCCATGCTATGGTGCTATGCCTGCATCGCACTGCGACTCTTGCCCATTCTTGCAACCTTGCCTCCATTCTCGTTCGGGGCTTTATCATGGATACTACGATGCCTTTTGCTCTCGATGGTATGTCTATCCATCACTCCTTTGATGGGCCTACAAGTTAAGATTGAACTTCCGAGTACACTTGGAGTCGGCTTGGGTATTCTGACAAGCGAGTTTCTCTTTGGGTCAGCCATCGCGCTGAGCATACATTTGTTCCTATCCGCTTTTCAGACGGTAGGGAACTCCCTTGCGGAACTCTCTGGACTGAGTCTCGATGACACCTCGGACGATGCGGGAATAGCCAACCAAATCCAACGGGCATTGGCATGGGTCGCTGGCACGTTGTTCGTGTTATGCGGTGGCCATCGTTGGGCTCTGAAGATCGTCCTGGAGAGCTTTGATCGGTTTCCGCTCGGATCGGGATTAGACACTACAGAGTTGCTCTATCAAGTTCCTTTGCACTTAGGCCAAGCCCTATCGATTGCGTTGCGAATCGCGTTGCCCGCCGCCTTGGTAATCGTCCTAGTGGGTATTGCGAAGTCTTGGATGATGCGATCCTTGAAAGCATGGGACAACATTGCAATGGGTGCACCCATACAAACAGTCGGTCTAGTTTGGGGATTGCTCTTATCCTTAAGTTCCATGGGCTGGCTTTTTCAACATGAGATAGCTGTCTGGATGGACAAGACCCAGCGGATCGTGCTCGAACCACAGCAATGGAGTTCCTCCAAAGGCACATCGAGTGCAGAGAGTCAGCGGGTGGGTAAAGATGGCTGAATCACTTGAGAGCAAGAAACATCCTGCAACCGCACTCAGGCGTCGGCGAGCCCACGACGAAGGTGTCTTCCCACGAAGTCAGGA
>JBJSXX010000230.1:0-4865 GCA_046086605.1 Pirellula sp.
CAAAAGAGCTATAACCTCGATGGAGATTTCGTCGATGTGGCTTTTGTGATCTACGAAGGGGAGCGGTACCATGTCGCCTCGGTGTCGATCGCAGGTACCGAGCGATACGACGCTCAAGAACTTCTGCCCAGCATGAAACTCAAGGCTGACGAGCCTTTTTTGCTCAACAAAAAACTTCTCGATGAACGCTTTCTTTTGGATGTTTACGGTGCGCAAGGGCATATCTTCTGCGAGGTCGAAGGCGAGGTGGTTTACCAGCCCGACAAGCACATGGTGGATATCGTCTACAAGGTCAAAGAGGGGGATGTGTACCGGGCTAGCGATATTCGGGTGCACATCGACGGGGACTTTACCCGCCGCCATGTGGTTCTTCAGCCACTGCGGAATCTGCGCCCAGGAGAAATCATCGACAAAAGAGAGTTGGATAACGGCAAACGCAGGTTGTTCTATTCGACGATTTTCAACACCGATCCGACCCGAGGTGAGGTTCCCAGAATCGAAGTCAGCCCCGTAGATATTGGGAATAATCAGGCGCCTTAGCGATCGCTTCTAGAGGCGTACGACTGAGGATCAACCACGAGCTTTTATTATGATGCAAACCCGAAATAGAAAAGTTGCACGAAGACTTGCTACCAAGCTCGTCTTGGGCGTTTGCGTCTTGTCGATTCAAGCTGTCAGCGCGCTGGCTCAGTTTGGTGGCGCTCCGGTTCCACCGCCGCCTAGCAATCCAGGCTATTATCCTCCACCACCGGTGCAGGCACCTGCCCAAGCCCCCTTGATTCCCGGGCCAATGAATCAACCGATGCCACCGCTGAATCAGCCTTGGGTCATCGACCCGAGCCTTGGCGTCACCGGTGCACCTCCCTTTGGGTACGACCCGACGGTCAGAAATACGCCGATTGATGTGTATGTATCCGAGGGGCAGACCGGTCGTATGTCCTTTGGTGGTTCGGTCAACAGCGACCTTGGGGTTGCCGGTCAGTTGATCATCGAAGAACGGAACTTTGATCTGTTCAAGCTGCCTGGGCGTCCGAGCGATCTTTTCAACGGTGCGTTTCGAGGAGCGGGTCAGAATTTCAGGCTGGAGCTCGTTCCTGGGAATCAGGTGCAGCGGTACACGATGAACTGGACCGAGCCAAATCTTTTTGGTTATTCGCCATTCAGTTTGTCGGTTGGCGGTTTTTACTTCACAAGATTTTTTCGCGATTGGTCTGAGCAACGACTCGGTGGTCGAGCCGCACTCGGGTATGACATCACCCCAGACTTGTCGGTATCTACAGAATTGCGAGGCGAGGATGTTAAGGTTTTCAACCCACGAGTTCGTGGGGTCGAAGAGCTCGAGGAGTCTCTCGGTAGCAGCGATCTGTACACGGCCCGATTCCGTTTAGCGCACAATACTCGTGACAGCCCGTTCTTGCCTACCGAAGGGCATTTGCTCGAGCTGATCTACGATCAAGTTTTCGGGGAGTTTGATTTCCCAAGGGGACAGATCAATTACAGCAAATACTTCCTGGTTCGCGAGCGAGCCGATGGAAGCGGTCGACACACGTTTACCTCTGCGATTCGAACGGGGTTCGCTGGAGCGGATCAACCTGTTTTCGAGAACTTTTTTGCTGGTGGATTTTCAACGCTTCGGGGCTTTCAATTCCGTGGTGCAGGCCCCGTCGAGCAAGACGTCCGAGTCGGCGGTCGCTTCCAGTTCCTAGGAACCTTCGAATACATGTTCCCAGTAACAGCCGACGACATGTTGCGCATGGTGGCTTTTGTCGATTATGGAACGATCGAGAGGGACATCAATGTCAACTGGAAAGACTTCCGGGTTGCTCCAGGTCTTGGTTTTCGCATCGCTGTTCCGGCATTGGGACCTGCCCCGTTGGCGTTTGACTTTGCAGTCCCGGTGGCTTATGCCGATACCGATGCTCGCCAAGTCTTCCAATTCTCGGCAGGGATCACGCGTTAAATGGTCAGCTTCGATGTCGACTTGCCGTGTTACCACGGGCCGCTGGATCTGCTTTTGTATTTGATCCGGCGAGAGGAGCTCGATATCGAGTCGATCCAGCTCTCACGCATCGCCCATCAGTACTGCCAGTACATCGAAGTTCTGGCTCTGTTGGATCTTGAAAACGTCAGCGAATTCATCGACGTGATGAGTCAGTTGATGGAGACCAAGGCTGATCGTGTGCTGCCTCAAGCACCAAGCCAAGAGGTTGACCAGGGCTCGCTGCAACGTGAAGAGCAGGACTCCAACCTTGTCGAACGCCTGTTGCAATACAAACGTTTTCGCGATCTGGCTAGCTTGCTCGATGAACAGAGCCGCCAGTGGCAACTCCGTTATGGACGACTCAAGTCCGTCGAATCCAATCGTCGCACACCGGACGCGGAGTTGCCGATCGCGAGGATCGAGGTTTGGGATTTGGTTAGCGCTTTTGGGCGAATCTTGAAATCCAAGTTCAATCCACCGACGCACGAGATCAGCTACGACAGCACACCGATTCAGGTGTATATGCAGAAGATTCACCAACGCTTGGCCGGGGGTGATTCCATCGAATTGCAGGATTTTTTCGAAACGGGTATGCACAAAAGCGCCTTGATCGCTACCTTTCTAGCCACCTTGGAGCTCACAAGGTATCATGGCGTCCACGCGACCCAACGCGATGCCGACGGTGCTCTGATTCTTCAGCGTGGCGAAAGTTTTCCTGAAGAACTCTTTGTCACCAACGAGGAAGGCTAGGCCGAAGACTGCTTGGTGAGTTCCCATCGCACGTTCACCTCCGTTGCCAGAGCAGCGCATTTTGTCTCAGCACCCATCCCTTGCGAGAATCGAACAAGTCCGCAGTGAGCTTGCGCAGTGCCTAAAGGACTGTCCAGACGATTCTGCTGCGATCGAAATTCTGCGAGAGTTCTATCGCGGTCGCATTCGAAGTGGGCTCGGGGCTAGTGACTATCCATGGCTTCTAAGCGATACGGCAGAGGCCGTTCTCCATCATGTTTGCGATCGGCTGCAACGGCATTCGGGATTCGCTGAAATCGATTTTTCGCTAATTGCGATTGGAGCCTTTGCTCAGCGGCTGATGGGTCCGACCGGCACTTGGCCGGTTTTGGCGATTTATCGGCAGTCGGATCGTCAGACTCGATCGCTTAGCCGTCCGACTCTGCAGCAGATTGCCGAGAGGTTTCTCGATCGGCTTTGCGAGTGGATGGATCGAATCACCGACGGGACAAATCGACTGAGTTGGCCTTTGGTGATCGAATCGGTTCCGGTTTTCTCCAAACGCGTTGCCCACTTGCGAGATTGGCTCGATGCACTTCCATCGCATGCAACGGCACTTCATGCCCCGATGCTCTCTGGGGCAAGATTCGTTGGGGGAGCCCCCGAGTTATGCCAGAGGTTGATCGACGAATCTGCGTCGATCCTCAGGCAGCCGTTTCAAACCGAAGTCGATGTTGCTTATCTGTCGGGTTATTTTGGTTCTGCACTCAGAGAGTTCAAGTCATCGATCGAAAGTCTTTCCGCAGAGGATCGTGTTCGAAACACACGCGCCCTGGAGGCCTTGGTATCGATCGAGCAAGTTGCTCGATTGTCAGAGCCCTTTGTTGGAGGGCTACAAGCATTTCGCCAGCGTTGGATGGATACCCAAGCGACCTCGAAGGCTATCGACCAGGCCGATGTCGATGATTTTTGCAGGAGTGCAAAGGAATGGTTTGAGAGGAGGTTTCAAACCGAGCTGATCGAATCAAAACTAGCACAGGCGATCCTTTTAGGAGGGTCTGGGCCAACGCCCATCGAGTCCTATGAGGAGTTATCTGCTTTCGGTTCGCCAGAAGAAGCTTTTGGGTTGCTCCTGGAGCTTGCTCGCGAGGAGATCCAAGTCCTCTCGTCACGAAACTGCCGTTATCATCTTGCAAAGATTGTCGAGCGATTGGTAGGGCAGATTGCCAAGACACCGAGCCCAGAGCTTACGTTGCGAAATTTCGTTTCTATCGGTCGTTCCCTCGGAGGCAAGGGGGTTTTGTGGGAGTTGTTCTCCAGCCATGCTCTGTTGTTGGAACTCTACACTCGGCTCTGTGGCTCGAGCCCCTATTTGGTGCAGATCCTTTTGAGCAATCCAGGGATGATCGACGATCTACTTGATTCGCTGATGCTCGAGCGAATCCCCGATTATCAGGGATTTCAATCTGCTCTTGATGCATTATGCAAAGGGAGCCAGGAAATCGAACCGGTGGTGATCGAATTTCGAAATGCCATGCATCTTGCAATCGGTGTGCGAGACATCCTGGGTCGTGAGAACATCACCGAGATCCATCGAGCACTGGCCGATGTGCATGAAGTCTGCTTGAGCCAAGTGGCTCTGGCTGCCCACCGCTATGTTGCGTCGAAGTATCCTCAACCCAGGGGGGCAGATGGCAAGCCTGTCGAAATGGCGACGATGGTTATTGGGAAGTTGGCAAGCCGGGAGCCGAACTACCACAGCGATGTAACGATGCTCGTGCTGGTTGATTCGATGCAAGCGAGTCACGGAGTCTTTTTCCAACAGGTCGCCCAGCGGATGATCCAGATGGCCAATCGGGTGACTCGTTTTGGCCGTCTTTTCGAACTCAACTCTTGGTCGTTTCAAGGGGACAGGAGCTCCGCTCTGGCTTGGAACATCGAGGCATTGCTCAGTGCGATCGATTCTGCCGAGGTTCCCATCGAGCATCGCATGAACTTGTACACCGCGAGGATCATCGGTCAGGGGGGACTTGCAACTCGGGCAGAGTCAGCGATCGAGAAATTTTTGCATACGCAAGTCTGGAGCAAGCAGGATTCCAGCGACTTGGTTCAGTGGCGAAGAAGCTTGGAACTGACCGCTAGTGCAGAGAACATC
>JBJSXX010000231.1:0-4136 GCA_046086605.1 Pirellula sp.
GTCCCTGTGTTCAAAACCTTCGGTGTCAATGCCCTGGCGGCCTACGTCCTACATGACCTGACATCCAACGCGATCCAGCCCTTTTTCCCCAAGGATTCACCCGCTTGGTACGCTTTTAGTGGCCTGTTTTTGTTTTGCTTCATCACCTGGTTGTTTCTACGAAGCCTGCAAAGTCAGAAGATTTTCCTGCGTGTGTGAATTCGGGTAAGCGGAAGTGCGCAATCGCTCCGGTGAGTGATGAAATCTTCACGAATTCGGATGGTTTTCACCGGACGGCTCGCGCCGTTCCGCTTTTATTTCAGTGCCATTGGGCATAAAGCCATTTCTCAGGTTGCCGTTTTTGAAGGTTCTCCTATAAAACAGGAGTTCAAAAGCCCTTTTGCATGACCTTATCCCCGGTGAATCTCTATGAACTTTGTCGTTCGTTGGACCTGCCTTTGTGCCCTGCTGTGTCTATCAACCCTTTCAACAATCGCCGCTCCTCCGATTCTCAAGTCGATCGATGACCAACCGATCGAGTGGCAAACAGGCTCGAAACTCCGAGTCTATGCGTTCCTGGGTTGCGATTGCCCCGTGGCAAAACTCTATGCCCGACGTATCGAAGAACTCCAAAGTCGATTCGCCACCCAAGGTGTTCAATGGGTCGGCGTGATGAGTAGCCCTCAAGATAGCGTCGAGGACATTCGAAGCTTTGCAAAAGAAATCGAAGTCACCTTTCCACTCGTCAAAGACACCGACCAGTCGCTGGCCCAGTCGTGGAAGATCACACGCACCGCTGAGGTCATCCTGGTCGATGCTCAAAACCAAGTCGTTTATCGAGGCCGCGTCGATGACCAATACGCTCCAGGGATCACGCGATCAAAGACCACACGCGAAGACCTTGCAACTGCCATCAGTTCGGCCCTCAATGGAAAAACACCCGAGATCGCCGTGACCGAACCGGTCGGTTGCAAGATCGCTTATCGAAGCAGATCCGCCCCATCGAACGAACCCTCGTCGCCTACGGTCAACTACGCAGACTCGATCGCAGCGATCTTCAACAAGCACTGCACCGAGTGCCATCGCCCCGGCGAGATCGGCCCCTTTGACATCACCAACACCGATGAACTTCAAGGTTGGTCGGAGATGATTCTCGAGACGATCGACACAGGACGCATGCCCCCATGGCACGCAGATCCCGCCCATGGCTCATTCAAGAACTCGCGATCCATCTCAAAAGAAGAAATCGAAACCGTCAGGCAATGGGTTCGGGCCGGTGCACCTCTTGGGGACACCAGCAAGCTGACCCCTGCGAAATTTGCCGACAGCGGTTGGCGATTGGGACAAGAGCCCGATCTTGTCGTCCCGATGAACACCAAAGCCTACAACATCCCCGCAACCGGAACCGTCGACTACCAGTACTTTGTCGTCGACCCCAAGATCACCGAAGACCGCTGGGTCTCTTCCGCCCAAGTCATCCCTGGGGACCCATCGGTAGTTCACCATGCGATCGTCTTTATCCGTCCACCCGATGATGCCGAATTCATCGGTATCGGTTGGCTGACGGCTTATGTTCCAGGCCAAATGGCAACCCGATTCCCCGAAGGATACGCACGCAAAATCCCTGCTGGTTCGAAGTTCGTATTTCAGATGCACTACACTCCTAACGGTAGGCCGACCAGCGATCTATCGAAGATCGGGCTTCGGTTTGTCGATGAACCAAACGTCACCCACGAGGTCTTTACCGTCGTAGGGATCGATCAAGATTTCGAGATCCCACCAGGCGCCAACAACCACAGCGTGACGGCACGCGTTCCGAGATTTCCTAAAGATGGAGAGCTCTTAGCTGTATCACCGCACATGTATGTGCGAGGCAAAGCCTTCGAGCTTCGCGCTCGTCGCGGTCAAGCCACGGATATCTTACTGAATGTGCCGCATTATGATTTCAACTGGCAACATACCTACGAGTGGACAGACCTAATTCCGCTTGCCGATGTCGACGGATTGGAATTCACCGCGACCTTTGATAACTCGGATGCCAATCCTACCAACCCTGCACCAGGTGAATATGTGATGTGGGGAGACCAAACATGGGAGGAGATGGCTGTGGCCTTCTTTGAAGTTTCCCGACCCAGAAACGGCTCTGGAAATCTTCAAAGTCGAAGCATCGCTCAGCGAAGCGATCGCGATGGTGATTCGATGAACAAAGCCACCAACACTGCCAACGAATCGGCAGTAAAGTACGCTGACGATTACCTAGCCAAGTGGGATTCTAATGGCGATGGAATCGTATCATGGGAGGAATCCCCGCGAGTTCTTCGCGACTTTGGTTTCTTTCGAATCGATCGGGATAATGATCGCCAAATCACTCGCGAAGAATTGATCCAAGCTGGTCAAAGCGGCGTAGGACAAAGCGGCGTAGGTCAAGGCCAGCGGCGGGGCGGTCAATAATCCGATGCTCCACAATCCATCGAATCCAACGCCCTCGGATCCATCAGAATTCGATACCAAGCAAGTCAGCTTCACCGCAAAGCTCTTTGCCTCAGTGATCGATTACCCAAAACTCTGCTTAGCCCTCTTGGTCCTCCTGACGGGACTTGCCATCGGTGGCTACCTCGATCCTGATTGGCCAGAAAAACTACGCTCGAGGTGGTTCCCAAATGCTGCAAACTCCGCAGTCGCCTCTGGCGAATCATCGACTCAAGCAAACAGCTCCAACTCCGGAAACTCGCAGGGGCCTCGACGTTTTGGACGCCGAGGAGGCTTCGGCAATGCTGCTGGCCGAGCCGAAGCTGTCTTGGTGGTTAAATCTCCCTCGATCTTTACACCCGAAGGTTCACAGGCTTTCCGAGCGGTGGTCGAACGTGTTGATGCTCTGGATGTGGTCGCTTCGGTTCGCTCGCTCGACCAAGCTCCACCGCTGAACATCTTTGGGCTGAGCGAACCGATTCTGCCGAGGGGGAACGCTACCCAGCAACGCTTCGATGTCGCCAAAAAGAAGGCCATCTCGCACCCTTTGGTTGTCGGACAAATGCTTTCGGACGATGCCCAAACAGCCTTGATCGAGATCCAATACGAATGGCTCTACATCCAAGACAACGCGCAATGCACCGAGCCGATCTTGGCTACGGCTAAGGCGGTTGCTGCTGAGCATCCCAATGTACCTTTGGAGTTCCACGTCACGGGCAATGTGCCGCTTCGAATGGTGCTCATGAAGAACAATCGCAACAATGAAGTGCGATACCAAGTCATTGGCTACAGCATGATTCTCCTGATGGCAGCGATCCTATTTCGCGGACTCTCGGTGGTGCTAGTTGTCGCTGCAGCACCTGTCATCGGCGTCTTTTGGACGCTGGGTTTCTTGCGTTATTTCGATCTGCAGGAGAACCCATTTAGTTTCGTCATTTTGCCGGTTCTACTGAGTCTCGTTGGTTTCACCGACGGAGTACACATCATGATCCACATCCGCAAATGCATGCGAGAAGGACTTGCCCCAAAAGTTGCCTGCAAACGAACGCTTGAACTCGTAGGTCTGGCTTGTTTCTTGACATCGCTAACGACGGCCATTGGCATGGGCTCGCTAGCTTGGGCCAACCACCAAGTTGTCCGCGAATTCGGCTGGTCATGCGTCCTTGGTGTCACTGCCACTTGGATCTCTGTCATGCTCGTGATCCCACTGATCAGCATGACTCCATGGAGCAAGCGGCTGAGCAAAGGATCCGAGCGAGATCTGTTGCATCACCTGATTGACCGTTTCGAGCCCACCATCGGCTGGATCATCGATCGTAAACGAGCCTTTAGTTACTTTGCCATTCTCCTTACACTCGGACTCGGATTCCTATCACTTGCACTTCGTCCTGATGATCGCAAATCCAGTGCATTTCCAACCGGAAGCGATGCTCAGCAGTCGCTAGCCCACTTGGATCAAGCCATGAATGGCCTGGATGTCTGCATGATCGACGTCAAATGGGATTCGACAAAACTTAGCAAAGAGCAAGTCGCAACGGCACTCGATCAAGTTGAAACGGTGCTGAAGAACGAACCGCTCATCGGTCATCCGTTGTCCTTGGTAACTCTGCTGAATGCCTTACCTGGCGAAGGAGCAATTCTAGACAAACTATCGATGGCAGAGCTTTTGCCTCCGCCGCTTCGGCAAC
>JBJSXX010000232.1:0-24612 GCA_046086605.1 Pirellula sp.
TTCGAGCATCTTCGGAGGGCCTGTACCGTCCCATGCTAGATCGAAACGACCAAAGAGCGTCGGCTGATCGGCTTCCCAACTCTCGCGGATCCAGTAGTGGAACTGCGATGGGATTCCAAACTCGGAAAACCGCTCCTCTTCAATCACGCATTCGGCCGCTTCGATACACATCGCATGCAACACATTGGTCGCTTGCTCGATGACCCGGATGTCCTCGTAACTGAACTCGAACCAGCCCGATTCGTCCCAGTACAAGTCACCATCGATGGTGTGATAACTAAAACCGATCTTCTCTACCTCGGGCCGCCAATTGGCCCGAGGGGAACCAGATATTCTCTTCATCTCTTGGGTATTGCTCTACGAGGAGCTCGACAACGAGCTACCGGTTCGTCCAAAACCGCCGCTACTGACACTGCTTGGAGCACCTGAGGGTCGCGAAACTCCCGATGGGTTCACTTGATTACCCGAGTTTGGGCTCAGTCCAACCGAATTGCCACTGGGTGCTGCTGTCGTTGTTCCGCCAGGAGACATCCAAATTCCGGGACCAGTCGAGATTCTCGGGCCGTAAGTCGTCCGGTTCGTCGATGTTGCTGGATCACAAAACTCGGTCTTGGGCGGTTCACCCGGCTTGGCAGGGCCGGTGCAATTGGCAGCCTTAGCCATCGGCGGTTGCTTCTTTGCCGAATCGCACCCAAAGGCGGCCACAGCCGGCAACATCAGTGTCAGGAGAACTTGGGTGCTACGCTTCATGATTTCCTCGATGTAATTTGGGCGCATTTTTTCGAGCGCGGTTTTTTGAGAGATAAATCCACAGGCAATTTAAACTCGATTCCTAGTCGCAGAAAATCGCCCCAACTTGGAAATTATGAACGAACTGGCTGGATCCTTGCAAGAAAATTTCGCTTGTAAGGGGATGTTTTTGGAACTATTCGGAGGCCACCAGCTACTTACCAATTTTGTAGACGACCAATTCATCTTGGTCGCGGATGTAGAGATTTCCATCGACGATCACCGGATGAGGCCAACTCTCACCATTGTGGGTGGCGAGTTTGAACTTACCCAGGAGCCGGTACTCTTTGGTGTCTGTGTCGATCATCGCCATGACCCCGTCTTGGTATCGGAAAAAGAGCTTCTTGTCGGCAGCGACCACCGCCGCAGATCCGCCACCTGCTCCGCGTTCTTTCTTCCATAAGTCCTTACCGGTCTTCCATTCGACGCAAGCTGGAAAACCGTTGTTATGGCCGTGCCCCATGTAGACATAATCGCCGATCATGATCATTCCACCATGATGGTTTTGAAGTTCCTTCGAAGACTTGTAGTAAACTTCTTTGACGCTCAAGGCCTTGTTCGCACCTGGCGATATTTCCAGGAGGGCCGTTCCGCCGTCTCCATATCCGGTCGAACAGAAAACATAGTTGCCGTTGACCAAAGGGGTGGGGATATTGGCTGTCGTGTTGGCAACGCGGTCGTAATTCCAAAGCAGCTCGCCACTGGCCGCATCGTAACTGACGACACCGTGTCCGACGAGCTGCACATACTGCTTGCGTCCACCGGCATTGGAAATAACGATCGAAGAGTAACCGGCTCCATCGTTGCCGCGAAGTTTGCCTTGAGGGGCTTTGCCAGCCCAGATCAACTCACCTGTCTTTTTCTTAAGTGCTACGACCATCGCTTGGCTTGCACCTGGAGTACACAAGAGTTTTTCTCCATCGATCAGCGGAGATTCACTGTAGCCCCATCCTGACTCCATCTTGCCCCCGAAGTCGCCCGGGAAACTCTTCTTCCAAACCTCCTTACCCGTCTTGGCATCACAACAAACCATGACCCCGTCAAAACTCATTGCATACACCAAACCAGTCTCAGGGTCGACCGTCGGTGTCCCGTTGGCCGCTCCTTTGTCGGGAGTAAATGGGGTTTTCCAAGCCACAGCACCATCGCCGGCATTGAGACAGACCAAGGTGGTTTTGCCATCGATGTTGCCGATCGTATAGAGGAGTCCCGCGTGGATTGCGACACTTGCCATACCGGAGCCAAGCCCCTTGGTTCGATAACCGATCTGTGGCCCTTGCTCGGGCCATTGATCCATCAATCCACTTTCTTTGGCGATTCCATCTCGATTCGGACCACGCCATTGGTACCAGTCATCGGCCAAAAGCGTACCAAGCGGACTGAGACTCAGGCCAGCAATCAGCATTGCAATGCGACGGTTCATCGAACGGTTCCTCTGGTGCAGGATATAGGGGCAATAGTTTACTTGACAGGAAATCAGAGTATAGCCGATGGGCTTGGGCGATGCACTACGCGACTTTTGGGGAGTATTGGCCGGTCGCGAGACTGTTGCAGATGCGGTCGCAGGCTTCTTGGACATGCTCGATTTGGATCGAGAGCATCGGACGCATATCGGACTTGCGGGCCGACCTTTCTCGTTCTGTGAGCCGTTCGATTTGAACGGTTGCGTGCCTAGGCCCAAGTGGCCCGACGCGTTCGGCGGGCATCGGCCCGATCAGGGCAACTGTGGGGGTTCCAACAGCCACCGATAAATGCATCGGCCCGGTATCGGAGCCAACAAAAAGCTTGGCCCTTCGCACCCACTCGGCAAGTTCGATAAGACTCGTCTGCGGCATCATTTTGGCCCAACCATCGCTGGTTTGTTCGAGCTCCTGGGCGATGGATCGCTCGTGAGTTCCGCCCCAAGCAATCCAGGTTGGTAATCCCCAACGCTGCCCCAGATGCTTTGCGATTGCTGCATAGCGATCGGTAGGCCAAATCTTCGATGGCCACCCGGCACCGACATTGATGATCCCCCAGTTGCCGGAGGCTTTAAGCTCAACGAGTTTCTGATCGACGCTCTGGATGGTCGCTCTACATCGAGGAACTTTGAATTGAATTTGTGGGTCTTCGATCCCGAGGGGCTTGAGGAGTTCAAGTCCCCGAAGGACCACTTGCTTGTGGTTAGGTGTAACCAGAGTGTTGTTTAGCCAAGTGCTCAGTTCTCGGCCTTCGAATTCGGATTTTGAAAGTCCGATTCGCAGTTTGGCACCTGAATAACGACCTATCCAAGCGCTCTTGGTAAGCCCTTGGGCATCGATCAGGGTGTCGGGGTTCCACTTGCGAACTTTGTTCAGGAAACGAAGGTAAGCCAATGGTGATGCGGAATCTTTTTTCGATAGCACAAGAAGATCGTCCAGGTCCTCGTGACCCCGAAGCACATCGGCGGCTCCTTGTCCGACAACCCAAGCGATCTTCGAATTGGGGAAACGGCGACGCAGTTCGCACAGGATCGGCATCGAAAGGATCGTATCGCCGACGGCCGAGAGCCGCAGTATCATGATCCTTTTTGGAACGGGAAACTTCATCGACGAGTTGGCCATCAAGCTAGATCGATTAAAAGAAACATTTCGTGCAATTGCTACAAAGTGGGATTTCGCTCTGGCGGCTCTCGCGATGCAACGTTCGCAGTTCGTTGTATCTTGCGTTGTTCCAGATATCGATCATGGGGGTGCTTAGCACGTTTCCGAGAACTTCTTTGCCGCTGTAATCCAAGCAGCACAGGGCGACATCGCCGTTGACCAAGACGGTCATGGTGCGCCATAGACGATCGCAAGGTTTTCGGATCCGTTGTTGCTCAGCGTCTCCTAGAGCACCGCCCCAATTGTGGATATGAGTAAAGTCGATGTGATCGACCACGCCCGAGAGCATCTCCTCTGTTTGAGTACGGTTGGAGGTTTGGCACGTCGCGGCGACGATGATTGGGGTTTTCATCTTGGCTTGGTCGCGAAGGGCTCGAAACGCTTTGACGTTTTCGACGACTTTGGCATGATCCAGACCGATGCGCAAGGTGTTGAACTCGTTGGAGTCCGAACCATCGATGCTGATCTTGATTTCGTCCAGACCGCTATGCAAGAGACGCTCTGCAACTTCGCCGCGAAGCAGGTCGCCGTTGGTGAATATCTTCACGCGTGGGATCCCTTGATCCTTGCAGTACTTGATTCGGTCAGCAAGTTGCTTATCGATCAGAGGTTCACCGTAACCATGGAGATGCACAAGTCGAGTTCCCCCTTCGACGCATTGCTTGACGACGGTCTCGAAGACCTCTTGTTTCATATTGGCTTTGGCACGTCCAATCGTTGATCTTGGGCAAAAGACGCAGTCGGCTTGGCAGTGGTTGGTCGTTTCGATGCGTACAGTTTTTGGGAACGACTGACGCAAAAGCGTCATGGTATCTGCGATGACATACGAGGCGACCGATCCGACGGTGCCTATGAAAGATTGTCCCAATGCGGTCATGTCGAATCCTTTGACACGATGAAAGGAAGTGAACGTGGATAGCCAGTTTCGGGCATGAAACTCCTTTACTGCCCGTTGGCAAGATAGTCAATTTGGCCGGTTTGCGTCAACCTCGATTCAGACTTCGAAAAACAAGGGCTTTCTCACTCCGCTGCCCTCTTCCCTTTGCATCTTTGCATGAGACGGTTTTCACGCCCGCTTGGCTCAAGACGCTAAGAAAGCAAAGGCCATGAAAGACATTAGAGTTCGCGCTGGCTAAGTTCGTTCTACTTAAAGGTTCCCGCTGCGCGGCGCGGAGGACTGACATTGGTCGTCCGGCCCACAATCTCCCTGAGTATACGCTGCTCTAGCTCCGTGTCGTTCTCCTGACGAATCCACCCCAAAGTAATGGGTTGGCCCGATAGGCCCGGAGTGGCTCGAACGACCGTTCCATCATGCCTTGCAATCGCTGAACCTTCAGATGAATACTGAGAGCGATCGACATCCTCGAGCTCTTTGATCACCTCGACGGCAACCGAAAAGCCTTGCTCGACCGGGATCACCCTTACAAAACAGGTGCGTCGAATCGTTTGAAAGGTACTTTGCATCCGCTGGAATCCAAACGCCGCGTCCTTGCGCCAAGGCTCCAAGAACGTCGCTCCGATCTCCGGATAAGTTTCCATGCGACCTTCGAGCCACCCACTAGGATCTCGGCTGGCCCGTTGCTCGGACTTGATCTTGAAGTAATCCTCGACGGTATCGACGATTTGGTTCCAAAGAAATTCGCTGTCGTTGACCCCAACGGTTACCGGGTTAGCCAACTGCGTTTTTTTGTCCAAAGGGATCGATGGGATCAAAAATCGGGCTTGTTGCAAATACGAACAACCGACCGCACTGGGGCTCAGAGCAAGTCCCGCGATCAGAGCGAATTGTTTCAGAAATCCCCGTCGATCCTGGAAACTCACGAAGTCGTTTCCTGCGAAGTCTTTGGTTTAGTGACCCCTTCGGGATTGAGCTCCTTGAGGGACTTGCCAAGCCTCTTTCTCGGAGCGCGGCTGGGAACTCCTGGAGCATCGGTCTTGGGCTGACCGGCCCCGATGGCTTTAGCGATGCTGGGATGATAAGCCTCATCGGGATCGACCGTGCCAAGGGTTTCTAAAGCATCGCTTACTCCAAGCAATACCGACTGCTTGACTCCCTGGCGTATCCAACCAAAAAATCCGTTGCTAGTCATTGGTTCAGTCATCCTGGGTTTTTGTGGTCCAACAAAGTGCCTTTATCGTCGCAAAGTACCAAAGCTTCCAAAGTCAACGCCAGTCCAGAATCCCTAGCATCGGTTTCTAAGGATTAGCGTGAGTGAAATATAAGTTCGTGCATCACATCGGATTTCTTCGTACTCGTACTCGAAGCCCCTGTGTACCAACGTTGCTTTTCGAGTACGAGTAGGTCGAATGGGTTTGGCTTCCATCAAAACAATGTCGATTGATACCACCAGTTGCTCCAAGACCAACCTGGGGGAGGCATAAAGGGGATCATGGTGTACCAAGGCTGATCGTCGAGCGAGCGAGGTTTAACGCTCGTGGTATTTTGGCCGTCTTGCATCGGTTTAAACTCAGGGTTCGGTGGCATTCTCGGAGGAGCACCGATCTTCGAGCCTTCGAAGTTCACAGGGACAAAAATCGGTTGGCCTGAGCTTGAGGGGTTTGCCGGGTCAAAGCAAGCCTCATGCTGTCGCTCGATCGAGTCGATCCAAGCGGCCGACTTTGCGGTTTGGTCTCCAGGTATCCAACGCGTCTCGGCATGGGTGAGTCGATCGCGAGCCAGCTGAAAATCTTCTTTGGCAACTGCGGCCAGGCTCAGATTGTGCCAAGCGGCCCGGTTCCAAGGGTGTACGTCGGCAGCTTCCTGCCACTCGCGTTCAGCTTGTTCCCACTGTCCTAGGCGAGCATAGGCGTTCCCCTTTCGTACGCGGGACGAGCCAGGCATGAACCACGGCAGATCGAGGGTCGCTTGGGTTGCCGCCGTTGTCGGTACGACCATTTCCCAAGATCGCCTAGCGCTGGCCGCGATGACTTTCATGTCCGGAGAGCCGTGGTACGCAAGATCGGGATAATCGCCGACGGCTTTCTTGGTATCCATGTAAATCGTGTTTTCTCCGATTCGACTGCCGCTTTGCGCATCGAAAACACTCCAGCGGACACTGATCGACTCGTCGGGTTGTTTTCTTTTGAGCCAAGAGAGCAGTCGAGGTCTTTTGGGTTCCTCGCGGGGTGCAAGGTCGTGTTGGAGGACTTCGCCTGAAAGGATGTACTGGGCACCGGCTCGTTTGGCCGCGCCAAATGAAGCCATTTCGCTGGGTTGGCCGTCGTAGGAGACCAGTTGTATACCGCTGATTTTTTCAAGTTGGTCCGGATACAGAACCGCCAACTGGGGAATCGTTTGTGGTCGGGTAGCGATCAAACTCTGATCGAGTTTCTCGGTGATCTCATTGGGGCCACCGACCGGCGCGACTGCAACAATGAGCGTCGAGCCTCCTGCCAATTGTGGCTGTTTCCAAACGTGCATCGGGGCGCTCATGCGGCAACCACAGACCAGGAGCACTCCGGCAATCATCCATCCAAAGCGAAGCATATCTGTCTTGATCCTGACGATTTGCAAAGTCCAACACAGCCGATTTCGACCGGTGAGGTTTGTACGAAAGTCCAATCGTGTGGGTCAAGCAAGCTTAGGTAAGCGTGGAAAGATAGGTCGTCATCCAAATTTTTTCCTTCAAGTGTTTTTGTGGGTAAATCACCCACGAAATCTCTCGAAGAACCAGAAAAAATCCGAGCAGCATGTTCTTTTTGACCTAGTAGACTCCATAATGTCAAGCAGCGATTTTCGGGTTGTTTTGGTGACTGTCGGTAAGCAAAAGATGATTCCTTCGCAAGCTTCCAAACGACTGCAACGGCTTTGCATGGCATGCGCATGGATATTGGCCACGGGTGTTTGCTCGCAGGCGGATTTTGTTGTCTATCGTTTGCCTGGGACCGAAGTGACCGTGCTGCTTGAGGGTAAAACCAAAGGGATCGGACAAGGTGTCTTTGAATACACCCACCCGTCGCTAGGAACATTGACCTTCAGCCACCAATCCGCACTGATCATCAAAGCACCGACGAAGACCGAAGAGTATCGCCGGCTCTTTGGCCAAGCCCGCCAGGAACAGAGTTTCGATGGCTACATCCAAGCAGCACGTTTTGCGATCCGCAGTGGAATGCTCGATGAGTTTCGAGAGTGTTGCAACGCCGCTTACAAAATCCAACCCGATCATCCGACCATCGCGCGACTGCTCGAAGCTCGAAAGCGGATCAAGCAACCACTGGACCATTGGGATAAATGCGAGAAGGAGTTACGCGAGGCCGTTCCGCTAAGTTCGATGGAGTTCGCTCGAAGCGAACATTATCTTTTGCTCCACGATACAGGCACGAGCAAAGTAGGTCGACGTCGCCAGAGCCGTTCACAAAGCCGCTTGGAGCTTCTCGAAAAAGTCTATGAATCGTACTTCATGAAGTTCGCACTCGAAGGCGAGGTACTGGAGACACCCAAAGAGCCGATGAAAGTGGTGCTCTTTGGCCAAGAGAAAGACTACGTCAGTTATACGCAGCAACGCGATGCCGGACTCATCGGAGCACTCGGGTATTGGTCAGCCCAGGACAACGTAGCCGTGTTCTTTGACCAAGGAACCACCGGTAGAATGAAAGCCCTGGAAGAGCACTCGAAAGAACTGCAAAGGAACAAGGTTCGGGCTCGAGGTACAATTCAAGCCAAGGACGCAGCTTATCTTGCCAATACTGTCGATTTGCTTGTGAAACTCACACGCGAAGAAGACGATATCGAGGTGGTGTCCCACGAAGCGACCCATCAGTTGGCAGGCAACTCAGGGATCATGCCAAGAAACAAAGTCGCACTCAGGTGGGCTCATGAAGGACTCGCAAGCTACTTCGAGACCTCCAGCGATGCTGGATGGGGTGGAATCGGTGCGGTCAATGAAGGACGCCTTAAAAGCTACTACCGCGTTTCGAACGATCCACGAAGGGCTGATATCGGATTGCTCGTGTGCGATGGTTTGTTCGATCTTGCGAGAAATCAACAACAGGAGGCAGAGGTCTACGGCCAAGCATGGGGGCTTACGCATTTCCTGATGGAAAGGCACTTCCAAGAACTCATCGATTATTATCGCAAGATCTCTGCGATCGAATCATCCAGTGGACAAGTCACCCGTGGGGATCTGGTCCAACTATTTGCAGAGTCGTTCGGAGATCTTAGAAAGCTTGAACGAGAATGGCACGCTTATATGCGAGAGCTCAAAACCGACCTAGACCGCGCTAAAGCCCAGTGATCTGTCCGATCCGTCCGGTCAACCCAAGCACTCTGTCATGCAAGCGCCGCGTGGCGTCTCGGACCAGTCCAGAGGTCGCAGCGCCGAGCGGACTTGGTGGAGTTGCTCGGGGACCGATAACGCTTGGTCAACAAACAGTACCGCTTTGTCGCCGACGCGGACCAGTCCACCCCGCACTCCAGAGAGCCACTCGCTTCGGATCTCGATCCCCTCTTCTTGAGCGATAGCTAGCATTGTTTCGAGGATTTCCAAGCTGTTCATAGCGATTGGATTTCTGGGGTTTAATGAAAACAGGTTTATCAGGGGAGTTTCCGAAACATTTCCTAACACAATTGCATGCTCCGGAGCAATCCTATTGCATATGGCGGGCTTGGGATCCGATACAGAATCTATGGACAATAAAAATACACCGCCATCGGTTGAAAATGATCCGCAGCGCTGGATCGCTGAGCTCGAGCAGAGGCTTGTGCAGTGCGAACGGCTTGCCAGTGTCGGAGAGCTCACGAGCACCACGACGCATGAGTTCAACAATATCCTGATGACGATACTCAATTACGCCAAGCTAGGGTTGCGACACAAGGATGAAGCGACTCGCGAGAAGGCGTTAACACGGATCCTCGATGCGGCCAATCGAGGGGCCAAGATCACGAGTTTGGTGTTGGGATTATCGCGATCTGGTGTGAGTACCAACGATCCGATCGATTTGGTGGCGATCGTCGAAGACTCCTTGGTGCTGTTGGAAAAGGAGCTTCAAAAGTATCGTATTCACGTCGAGAAAGAGATTTCGAGTGTGCCGATCATCCTTGGTTCTGCTGGGCAACTGCAGCGTCTCTTGCTGAACCTCATTACCAACGCTCGCCAAGCGATTAAAGAGAATGGAACGATCCGGGTTGTGGTCAAGCATGAGGCCAAGACCAACTCGGTGGTTTTGACGATTCGGGATAATGGTGCGGGGATCCCGAAGGATGTTTTGCCAAAGATCTTCGATCGTTTTTTCACCACGAAAACCGGACCAGACGCAACGGGCAAGGGTGGGACGGGCTTGGGGCTGACGGCCTGCAAGCAGATCATCGACGATCATCGTGGTCGCATTCGAGTCGAGAGCACAGTGGGCAAGGGAACGGCCTTTACGATCCGCTTCCCGGTGGCTGTCGCATCGAGCGCTACCCCTGCGGCTTAGAAACCTCTGGAGCCTCTCCCATCTTTTTGCCTCCCATCTTTTTGCCGCCAATTTCTTGCTTTTACATTTTTGCTTGATTCCAAGGCATTTTGGCAAGGAGCATACCCATCATGCAATTGTCGAAAAGTCCAGCTTGGAACAGTCCTGCACCAATAAGGCCCGAGAGGATCGCCCAGCGAGGGTCGTGTGCGACAGCCAAGATAGAGGTCAACAAGACTAGGCCACCGGCAACCATTCGAACTTGCCGTTCCAACGAGACTGTTTTTTTGCCTCGGATCACTGGGAGTCCGGCGTTGGCCCAAGCCATGGTGCCACCTTCGACATTCACGACATTCGCAAGTCCCGAGCGCAGGAGGGATTGGCAAGCTTGAGAGCCCCGGGCCCCAGAGCGGCAAATCACGTAGAGCGGTTCGTTGGAGTTTGCATCGAGCCCCAAGGCAGTGGGGCTTAAACGATCCAGTGGGATGTTCTTTGCGATATCGACGTGGATCTCTTGGTACTCATTGGGAGTCCGCACATCGATCAGGTTGACCGAGTTTCCTTGAGAGATCCGTTCGAAGAGTTCCTTGGGGGTGATGCTCTGAGAGGCCATATTGTTGATTGCTTTCGATCATAAAGTTTTCAGGAATGAAAAGCGGAACGCCGCGAGCTGTCCGGTAATAAAGGATTGCGAAATCTTGGACTATCCAGCACTCACTGGAGTTTTTGTGCGCATTGGCTTTAACACTAGAGCCTAAAGAACGAACTGTTCTTTATTTGCCATTCTTTGCACCGAAGCGGTCTTCGATGCAATCGAGGATATTTTTCAGGTGGGGTTCGATGACTTCGTAGTAGACTTTGCGTCCATCGCGAGTGCTTTTGAGGAACCCGCAGCGTTGCATGAGTCGAAGGTGTTCGGAGGCCATGGGGGTTGGGATCTCGCAGGCTTGTGCAAGCTCCGTGACGGTGAAGTTTTGTGCATGGAGCATTTGGAGCATCCGGAGTCGATGCGGGTGGGCAAGGACTTTGAGGCACTCGGCAGCTTGGCCGAGCGATTCGAGGCTGGTGAGTTTGAGTTTGGTGGTCGACATGTTTGGTCGTTTGTGCTCAGTGGGTCTGGGTTTCGCTGTCGAGTTTGCAATGTCGAGTTGGAATTGGGGGGAACCGCTGAGCCCCCGCTGGACACTTCAATATATCGTAATATCGCTAACTATCAAGTAGTCGTTGAGGGTAAAAAGCGGTAATTTGGGGAGATATCCGGGATTTACCGGGGATTCGCGGGCCGGGGGCTTGGGTGAATCGCTCGCTTTTTGGCTTGACAGTTTTGGCCTGTGGCTTACACTTTCGCGTCCTTGGAAGCATATTGGATGGTGCTCACAAGTCCCAAAGCAATCAATGGCCCCGTCGTCTAGAGGCCTAGGACATCGCCCTTTCACGGCGGTAACACGGGTTCGACTCCCGTCGGGGTCACTAGGTAAGGATTCACTGATCCTCTGCAACCATCATCACCCAGCAATACGCTGGGTTTTTTCGTTTTGTGAGTTCCCTTGATGGGCGTTGGATGCTTTGGGGTATGGGAACCGGTATGGGAACCGAAACGGCTCGCCTCTCCCCAATGTTCCTCGGTGACTTGTAAGTAGTGTTTTTCGGCTACCTTGCCCTAGCGCCCCATCCAGCGGTTTACAACGTGGTCAGGAAATCGTTCTAGTCGATGCTGAAGGCCAATCCAACGGGTGTGAAGGTTCGGAATCCCTCACACAGCACCTGCCGGAGGGCCAGTATCTATTTGCTCGTTCGTTTACTAAGCTAAAGCTAGTCAACGTTTACGCTATTTGCGCTGAGCCAAAACCTGAATCGCTGAAGCTGGTACAACATGCCGCGTCCACTATCGATATTATTACCATCCCTATTGATTTTTGGGATGATTCAGTTGGATTGTCAGGTACGCGCACAATCCCTCGTTCCGTCTTTGCGACTACGGTTTCCCCGTTGCCATGGTTCCATCCGAATGTGCCTGCTATTTTTCGAACCGCTGATGAACGCTTCTATTCGCTGATGCCCAAGTCCGCTCAAACCCCTAGCGCTAACAATTTCGAAGAGCCTTGAATCGCAGATATTGCAGACCTAACGACGCCGATATCATTCGGCAATACTCGTATTTGTACCTGCAAACCGAATTTTCTTTCGATTTTCTTCCACAACTTTTAATATTTAAACTATACTCGCGTCACTGCGCCTTCTAGAACTTTCACCCATAGGATCGAACATATGAAAAAAGGCACCAAAAAGGAAAACGGTAACAAATCACAAATCATCCGAGACTTTGCTGCCGCAAACCCAGGATTGAAATCATCAGAGATCGTCAGGGCTCTGAATGAACAAGGGCACAAAGTCTACGCTGCAATCGTCTCGCAAGCCCTTCGAGGTACCGCCGGTGCAAAGAAGCGTAAGTCCAAGCGAGGACGCAAGCCAGGAACAAAGAACGCTGTCAAGGCAACTTCTACCACCACCGAATTCGATCTGTCAAGCATCAAAGCTGCCGCAGCTTTCGTCAAGGCTACCGGTGGTGTAGATGCCGCACTGAGCTCCATCAAGAGCTTCCAAAAGATCTCTGAACTGCTCAAGTAACAACGTTTCTACAAAACAAATCGTTGTTAACTTCTCCCTACAAACACCCAGCAAACCGCTGGGTGTTTGCTTTTTGACTTCAATGGCCGACGGCACAGCGGAGTGTGCCTGCTACTTTGGGCGCTACGGCACAGCGGAGTGTGCCTGCGACTTTGGGCGCTACGGAAATTTGGCTTGGCGTTTCGAAACGAATGCATCTAAGCCCTCGGTGGCCGATTCGGTGCTGCAAGCCGTCGCCAATACCGCCGCTCCACTCGATAAATTCATCAGCAACGATTCGCCCACCATCTCGTTGAGCAACCGCTTACCAAGCTGCACTGACTCCGCCGAACTCTCGGCAATCTTCTTAGACCACTCGCTTGCCGCTGCCCAAATCTGATCCGAACCAACCTCTCGATGCGAAAGCCCCAACGCCAAAGCACCCTTTGCGTCGATCCGTTGTCCACCTAAAACCATCCGCGACGCAAAACTCGCTCCCAAGCGAAATGCTGCAAGCGGCACCGTCAGCCCCGATACCAATCCATGCCGAGACGAAGGTACCTCAAACTCTGCATTGGGACTCGTGACCACCAAATCGCAAGCCAATGCCATCGTCAAGCCAAACCCCAACACAGGCCCATCAATGGCCGCAATGATCGGCTTGGGTAACCTGAGCATCGCTTCAATGAGCTCTCGAAGCTCCGAAGCGATCCTGTGCCACTGCTCGATCGCATCCCGCTGCTTGCTCTGCGATTGCCACTCTTTAAGATTCACGCCCGAACAAAACGAGGTTCCCTTGGCCGTAAGTATCACGCAACGAACCGACTTGTCCTGGTGAAAGTCTGACAACGCATCGATCATCTGCTGAACCATCTCCCGCGACATCGCATTGCACGTCGCAGGAGCATCGATGAGTATCGTTCCACTCGGGGCGGACTTCTGTAGCCTAATCACTGCTTGGTCTGAAAACCTTGTTGCTTTTGAACGGTCGAAAACCAATCGCGGATCAACGAGGAACTTTCCAAGTTGGAAACGTTTTGCACGCCACCGGTGTTGGGTGCCGCTGAGAAACTCAGCATGAGATCCTCATCCGAAGGGGAATACGATAGCACCTTGACGACATAGTAGATCTCCTTGGCCGCATCCGGTGCAACAAACGTCGTGCCTGGCTCGGCTGAAAAGACCTTCTGCATAAAAGCATCATCGAGCGGTTTGAGATTCTCGACGTTGCTTAACTGGATATCGACATCAGCCACCACTGGATTGAGCCATGTGAAAGGAGTTGGACGAGCCACTTGAGCTCGATCGGTTTCGCTTTCAAGGGCTTCGGCAAGCGTGGCTCCAGTCGCCTTGGCTGCAATCGCTTTGGCCTTGGATTCGGCCTTCTCAGCGGCCCGCTGCAATTTCCAAACGTTCATCACTTGCTCCTTGGCAGTTTCATATGAAGGAGTCGATGCGTCTTGGTGTTGCGTCTTCCAAAACAGAAAGCGGGTCAGCAAAGCAGTGCTTTGGAGGGGCGTATAGAGGTTGCCCAAGTTATCCGACTGGGTCGGAGTTGGACGCACTCGAATAAGGCTTGGGAACTCAAAAGGTTGCATTCTTGGGCCTCGTGTGACACGCGAACGTCCGATCGGCAGGGTCACTGCAGTGCGAATGTCCATCAATGGTGTTCGTCCGAATTGGAATCCATACTTATCAGCAATTTGTTGGAGATCCAATGGGACAGGCTCTTTCATCGAGGTGTCTTTTTCAGCCACGGCACGCTGCCAAGCTTGCCATTCGGAGGCGTACACTTCCATCATTTCCCGAATCTCGTTGCAACGTTCATCGAGCACCTTGAATGCAGACCCGGCGGCCATCTGCCTTGCGAGCATATCCTTGACCTCATCGAAGCTCTGAGTCCTTGTCGGGGCTTGAGCGGGTGCCGGCTCTTGCGGAGCAGCAGGCGTTGTCGTGGGCAAGTCCCCTGCGGTGACTTTGGCTTGCTGAGGGGGTTGCTCAGGGGCCTGGGGCTTGGGCTCTTCTTTGGCAGGTTCGGTAGCAGGCTCCTTGGCTGGCTCAGCCGCGGGGGCTGGGTCTTGGAATGAAACCAGGCGAGTCTTTTGGGGAGCACCGAGCGAGGATTGAGGGTTTGCGGGTTCCTTGGGTACCTCGGCACCTGGGTTCTCGAGCGTCGGGGGCAAGTTCGTTGCGGGTTGCTCGGGGGTTGCTTTGGCTTCCTGCTGCTTCTTTTCCTGCTCCATCTTTTCTTGAAGGGCCTTGGTCTCTTCTTCGGTCAAGGGAACATCAAAGGCTTTGTCTTTGGCTCGGCGATCGTATTCGGAGCGGAGGAGTTCTTCGGGGATCTTTCCTTTTTCTTCTTCGATGATCTTTTCGATATCGCAAGCGATGAATTCAAAGTCGGCGAGATCTGGGGTCATGAAAGCCGGTTCAGTGAGGATAGGTTGACTGATTCGAGAGATGTCCTTGCCTTTGTCGAAGAGGTCTCGAAGCTCTTTCTCGGTCGGCTTGCTATCGACACTATCCTCGAAGTCTTTGACAGCCACAGGGTAGGCTTCGATCGACGCTCGTCGCTTGAAGCGGGTGAAGTATTGCCAGTTCTTGCTAGGTGGATTCAAAAGGGCTGTCGGGGCCCCCATCGCGTTGGCGCGTTCTTCGTAACGCTGGCCGCCGTTGGCAAGTCGCAAGACGGCATTCTTTGCGAGTTCTTCTTTCATCAGTCGATTGAAATCTGTCAGCGACATGCGACCGCCGGAGACTTCTTTGAGTGTCTTTTGAATTTGTTCGCCGCTGAGTTTGCCGTCAACGAATTTTTGCAAAAACAGTCTCACGCTTTGGTCATCAAAATGGATCCCCATGCGGCTGGCTTCTGCGGCCAAGATTTTTCGTTCGAGGATTGACGAGGGGTCTCGGGTATCGGGGGTGATGCCTACGAGTCCAAAGTCGGGACGCACCTCGGGAACTCTTGGGTAGCCACCTTTGTCGCGAACATCGAAGGCCAATCGTTTCAGGAACATGTTGGCGACCGAAAGCTGACCCATCTCGACATCGAGTTGTTCGCGGCTGATCGAACCGCCGGACCAGGAGGCTGCTGTGGAGTTTCCACCTTGTATGCCGCCGGTTCTCTGGGAGCTATCAGTAAACGACTGAAGCATCGGTGCAACGACGAACGACAAGATTGCGATCAAAACAGCAGCCGCCATCCAAAGCCGCTGGTTCTTACGAAAATACGAAAACGGACTAGCCATAAAAAATTTTTCCTTGAGCCGTACTTAGCCATCGGCACCCCGGCTTTGAAAGCCGCAAAGGGAACCAAGGATTTTAGGAAATCCTTGAGTCTACGCAATCGCAGAGACACCAACGAATGGAAGCATTTGGGATGGTTTTCCCCCCGACTCGGCAATCGAAGGGGGCTTGACAAAGTGCCAACCTCTGGAACACAACCCCACTCTAGCCCTTGCGCACCATCCTTTCGGTTACCAGCCAAACTGCATTCATCCATGAGTCAAAAGAAGTCCTTGGTCATCGTCGAATCGCCAGCCAAAGCCAAGACGATCTCGAAGTTTCTCGGGAGTGGCTTTCAAGTCGAAGCCTCGATCGGGCACATTCGGGACTTGCCCGGCGGATCCAAGGAGATGCCTGCAGAGCTTAAGTCTCAGCCGTGGGCCTACTTAGGTGTCAACGTCGACCAAGACTTTGAACCCGTCTACATCGTGCCTGCGGACAAGAAAAAGCACGTGAACTTTCTTAAATCGGCCCTCAAGGATGCCGGTGCTCTGTATCTGGCGACGGACGAAGACCGCGAAGGAGAAGCCATTTCCTGGCACTTGCAGGAGGTGCTCAAGCCCAAGGTTCCCGTCCGACGGATGGTTTTCCACGAGATTACCAAAGAGGCCATCGAGGGTGCTTTGAAGGCCACCCGGGAGATCGATCAGGGTTTGGTCAAAGCGCAGGAAACACGACGCATCCTCGATCGCCTTTACGGTTACGATGTCTCGCCATTGCTTTGGAAAAAGGTCCGGCCAGGACTCTCTGCTGGCCGGGTTCAGAGCGTGGCCGTTCGGTTGATCGTCCAGCGCGAACGCGAACGGATGGCCTTCCACAGCGCTACGTATTTCGATCTCGAAGCCCATTTGAACACCAACCAAGGCGAGGCTTTCTCGGCGGGACTTGTGAGTGTTGCAGGGCGTAGGGTTCCTTCGGGTAAAGACTTTGATTCTTCGACCGGAAAGCTCAAGGATCCGCAACTACTGTTGCTCGATCAAGCCGCTGCCGAGGCTCTCAAGAAGCGTCTATCTAGCGAAGTTTTCACTGTAGCGAAGGTCGAGATCAAGCCATTTACCGAGCGGCCCAAGGCTCCGTTTACGACCAGTACGCTCCAGCAAGAAGCCAACCGCAAGTTGGGGCTTACAGCCAAAGACACGATGCGCATCGCGCAGAGCCTCTACGAGAATGGCTATATCACCTACATGCGGACCGACTCGACAACCTTATCGAAGGAAGCCGTTGCCGCTGCCCGAAGTCTTGTTCGAACCCAGTACGGCCCGGACTTTCTCTACGACACCGAGCGCTCGTATGCCACCAAAGTCAAAAATGCGCAGGAAGCTCACGAAGCGATTCGACCTGCGGGCAACACGTTCCGACTGCCTGAGGCCCTCCGAGACGAACTCAATTACGATCAATTCCGACTCTTTGATCTTATTTGGAAGCGGACCGTCGCATCGCAGATGGCCGATGCTCGCAAGCTGCGCGTGATCATGACCATCCACGCGGGCGATGCGGTCTTTCAAGCCACGGGTACCTCGATCGAGTTCGAAGGCTTCCTGAGGGCCTATGTCGAAGGTAGCGACGATCCAGCAGCGGAGTTGGCTGAGAAAGAAAAACTCTTGCCCAACGTCCAATCCGATGAGAGGCTCAAGCTCAAGCAGCTCGATGCCCTGTCGCACACCACACAGCCTCCGGCCCGATACACCGAAGCCTCGTTGACCCAGGCACTCGAAGAACGAGGGATCGGTCGACCGAGTACTTACGCGTCGATCATCGATACGATTTTGCGAAGAGATTATGTTTTTAAAAAGGGCAACGCATTGGTGCCAAGCTGGACAGCTTTTGCTGTGATTCAGTTGATGGAAGACCACTTCCCTTCGCTCGTCGACTATCAGTTTACGGCCGAAATGGAAGACTATCTGGATCAAATCAGCCGCAATGAAAAAGAGAATCTCACTTATCTCCAAGAGTTCTACTTTGGCGATGATGTCAATGAGCTTGAGGCGGCTCCCGGAGGCATAGGTCTCAAGCCGTTGATTTCTCAGAAAGTTACCGAGATCGATCCAAGGAACGCTTGCTCGTATTCACTCGAGAAGTTTGATGCAGAGCAGGTAGTCTCTGGCCAAGACAAGGTTGTTGTACGGATCGGACGTTACGGGCCTTATATCGAGCAAGGGGAACGCAGAGCAAGTATCCCTGAGGACATGCCGCCTGATGAACTCACGCTGTCGATGGCGATCGAACTGCTTGATAAGAATCAAAAGGCAGAGGAGCCATTGGGGCACCACCCCGTTTCGGGCAAGCCGATCTATATCAAGCAGGGTCGTTTCGGGCCTTATGTTCAGCTTGGTACCAACGACGATGAAGAAAAGAAGAACGCATCGTTGCCCAAGGGGGTAGCGCCCGAAAACGTCAATCTGGATCTTGCAGTCAAGCTCCTGTCGTTACCTCGCGAATTAGGGGTTCATCCTATCGATGGCCAAATGGTGATTGCCACACAAGGCCGATTTGGGCCTTTTCTCAAGCATGGTGATGAATCTCGCTCGATCCCAGCTACGTATTCGCTGCTGGAGATCACACTCGAGCAAGCTTTGGAGGTTCTGGCGCAGCCCAAGGCTCTGCGTGGAGCAGGACGTGGGGTAGCAGCACCACCGCTCAAGACGTTTGACCCATCGCCTGCGACGGGCAAAGCGATCGAACTGCGCGATGGGCGTTATGGTTTGTATGTGACTGACGGTCAGACGAACGCTTCGCTTCCCAAAGACACCTCCGGCGACGATCTGACCTTTGAGCAAGCAGTTGCTCTGTTGGAGGCTCGCGCTGCGGCGGGCCCATCGAAAAAGAAGGGCAAGGCGTCAAAAGCTCCGAAGGCTGCAAAGAAGGCGACCAAGGCGACAAAGGCGACAAAGTCCACGAAGGTTTCAAAGACTCCTAAGGCTACCAAGAAGACCGCCAAGAAGGCTGCGAAAAAGAAACAGTAGCATGGCACGCGTCATCGAACTAGAGATCTCCGAGCGAGTGCATCCTGCGCGATTGCAACATGTAATCCAAGATGCGTTGAGCGACCCGAGGATACTCGAACGTCTGACGATTCAAACCACAGAAGAGGAGCCTGAGGCGATCTACGCGATCCTTCAAGGCGGTTATGGTAAGGACTATCTCGGAGCGGGCCTGAAGAATCTTCTGAAGGTTGAGACCATGGGGAGCATTGGCGACTATGGTTTTGCCGCAACGAGCGACTGTGAGTGCGCTGTGCAGGGAAACGTGGGCGATTTTTTTGGACACTCTCAAATCTCCGGAACGCTCTTGGTGATGGGCTCGGCGGGTCATGGTTTCTCGGCCATGGCACAGGGAGGTCTATCGGTTGCCTTAGGTGATTCTCTTGATCGGCCTGGAGCATCCTTGCGAGGTGCAGCGGTCTTGGTCCGAGGGAACGTGGGAGCCGAAGCGGGTTTTCGGATGCGATCGGGCATTTTGGTTATCGGTGGAGATGCCGGTCCGAAGCTCGGCCATCAACTCACCGGTGGACGGATCTATATTCGTGGTCAAGCCGATAGCATGACACCGGACATCGAAGAGTGCCGCCTTCGCGAACCGGATCGGCTCATCTTGAGTTTATTGCTGATGAAAGCGGGCTTGAAGGCATCTGCGATCAAAGAGTTTCGTGTCTATCGATCTCCGGCTGAGCTATGACAAACAAGAGCAAGCTACAAAACTCGAACTTGAATCGGGCGAGGTCTCTTGCGGAGCGAATGGACCAGCAGCCTGAGCTATGGGTTCAGCGAGAGTTGGGTTGTAAGCTCCATTGCCGAGCTACGGGTCAAAAGCTCCACTGGCCAGTTCCGATTTTCACGAGGCTAGCGATCGATCTGTCGGATCCAACGCCATGGCTCGCGACCATTGAAAGCCTTAAAAAGAAATCTGGCATCTCGATCGTTCAACCGGATCTGAATTCCTCTCAGGGGATGCCCGATCGTATGGGCTCGGGCGCGGATCGTTCCATGGACGACGGCTTATCGATTCAACCGATCTTTATCGATGAGCCGATTCGCTTTGAACGACTCATGCATGCCGAACAGATCGAGCTGCAATTTGTTTCAGCGGGATCGAAATCCAACAGGGGTTCTCATTGCAGCGGCTATCTTGCTCAGCGGTGGATGCCGACTCTGCCCTCGGATCTGACCGATGTGGACAAGTTTGGCAAACGCATCGATCTTCTTCGCAGCGCCAGCGATCAAGCCACCGTGATTGTTGGGGGCAGTATTGCGGCGGGTGCTGTCTACGACGATGTTCGATTCCTGATCGACAGTGGAGTCGACTATGTCAATGTTTTAGGCCAAGTTGTAGCGGGACTCAAACCGGCCAAGACTTTTTGTTTTCAACCGATCGATTGGGTGATTGAGCAAGCTCGAGCGGCGATCGATAAGTCTGGGGTTTCTGACATCTCGCTTTTTGTGTCAAGCGATATCGATTCGGTTGAAGATGGGCTGCGTTTACTCAGCTGCGGTGTCGATGCCTTTTGCATGGATTCATGGCTTATCAAGCATCAAACAGAAACAGCCTCTAGTGCTCAAGCCTCTGATGATTTGAGTTCCTTCATGGGTTCCTACACGCGAGCTGCTTCGACGGCACCGGTCGACGGTATGCTCAATGCTGCGTTGGCTTTTGTCGAGGAACTGAATTCATTCCGACGCGTTTTTGAAATCTGATCAGATCTTGTACTTGAGCATCTGAGCAAGTGATTGGGGATGTTCTTGAAAGTGCTTTGCGATGCTCGCAAGAAGCGGATCGATGGTTTGAGGCTGGATATGATGGGGAGGGTTCCAGTCCCACCATTTGTAATTCGGATGTTCGGAGCAGACCAGTTCGATCGGGCGCAAGAGGAGCCCTAGAAAGATGGTGAGTTCTTTAAGTGATTTTTGTTCGGGTTTTTTCCGTTTAGTGACCCAGTACCGATGGACGAAACAAAATTGCGGATCGGTCCATATTGCATCGATCGGAATGCCAGTCTCCTCCAAGAGCTCTCGATTAGCGGCCTCGATGCAGTTCTCGCCTTCATCGAGGTGACCTTTGGGCAGATCCCAGCGATCGGGGTGTTTCATCAGTAGAAACTCGAGTCGCTGGGCATTGCGAAAAACCAAATATCCCGCCGCAAAAACGGTCGGTTCAGATTCGTTCGATAAGTGATCACTTGCCATACCGGCGGCGATTGCCTTCGCTTGCTTGGACTTCCCACGGGTTGCCGAGCCAGTATGATACCCCCGGATGGATGCCCCGCGTTGTTCTTATGATGCTCTGGTAGCTTACCAATATGAAAATTTATACAAAAACCGGGGACGCTGGTACCACAGGACTCTTTGGTGGCCCTCGCGTCTCGAAAGACGATGCGCGGATTTGTGCCTACGGTTCGGTGGACGAACTCAACGCAGTCTTGGGAACAGCTCGCAGTACCGGGTTATCGGTCAAGCTTGATCCGATGCTCGATGCAGTTCAGCACGAACTCTTTTCTATCGGTGCTGAACTGGCCAGTCCGGATCCCGAACAACACAAACTCAAGTGGGATAGCGATCCACACGTTTCGAAGCTTGAAGAATGGATCGACTCGATGGAGGCTCAGTTGCCTGCATTGAGGAATTTTATTCTTCCTGGCGGAAGTCCACAGGCTGCGCAGCTCCATTTGGCTCGGACCATCTGCCGTCGGGTTGAACGAGAGATCGTACGGCTCGGTCACGATCGACGTGTCAGCGATGTGTCTCATATCGTGATTTTCCTGAATCGCTTGAGCGATTTGCTGTTTGTCATGGCCCGTTATGCGAACTTTGAGCGAGGTGTTGCCGATACGACCTGGGGGTCGCCGAGAACTTCGCAATCTTAACTAGATTGACTAAACCTCCGAGCCCCCCGCTTTTGGCTCAGCTCCCTATAATCGCTTTGTTTTCCAAGCTCTCTTGATCGCTTGTAGAGAAAATCACTACAACGCCGATCATGAAAACTTCAATCCATAAAGATTGTTCTCCTGCCGTCGTACGAATTTTGTCGGTGGCCTTTCTTGCCAGCTTGTGCCTCCAGGGTGGGTGTGTTCGAAAACGCATGACGTTTCGAACCAATCCAGCCGGTGCGATGGTTTATATGGATAAACAACCGGTGGGACTGACTCCTGTTTCGACTGGGTTTACGTATTACGGAACACGCAGCGTCGAGATTGTGAAGGATGGATATCGAACGGAGAAGTTTCTGCGCAAGATGCATGCACCTTGGTATCAAATCCCGCCATTGGATTTTGTCTCCGACACACTGTGGCCATTTGAGTCCCGCGATGAGAGAATCATCGATGTGCAGTTGACTCCCGAGTTCGATGTGCCCGAGGATGCCCTGATCGCTTCGGGTGAGCAGTTGCGGCTTCAAGCTGGTCAAGGGATAGCCGTGACACCACCGCCCACGGTGGTGCAACCATCGACACCGATCTTGGCCCCTGCACCCGTAGGGATTGTCCCAAGCCCGACGATGGTGCCAGGCCCACCGGTGGTCCAAGCACCCCAACCCACATTCGGTCAGCGGGCTTGGAATACATTGTTCCCTTACGGTGCACCTTTGAGTTTTCCATCGACACAGGTGACTCCGGGGGGAGGCTTTAGGCCACCGACGGACAATGAGTAAGCCGCACCTAGGTCTATTGCTGCTGAGCATTGTCTTTCTATCCGGGTGCCGGGTTCTGGTTCCTCGTGCGATCGACAACTCCAAACAAAATATTGCACCGGAGTTAATCGCGGCCAACACGTTGCCGATCGAGCGAGGCAAGCCACGTCCGATCATCGATGGCATTGGATGGGTCGTCGGAATACCTTCGAAGCTCTTGCTATGGGACTCGAGGGTCGAGAACCACAAGATCGGGATTGAAACGGAGACTGCAATCGCGGATTACTTGGGTGAAAACAGACTCGATCATGTAAAAGTTCGACTCAATGAGTATCGGCCTTGGGATGACATGAAGCGATTGACCAAGAACAAGTCGATGGCTTGGCCATGGCGTTATTCCATCGGAACTTTGAGCGTTCTTGGCGAGACCATCGTACCGGGTCGTATATTCGGAGGCGATCACTTTAATCCGTACTCCCAGACGATCCATCTTTACAGCGATGTACCTGCAATCGCCTTGCACGAAGCGGCCCATGCGAAAGACTTTTCAAGGAGAAATTTTCCTGGTACTTATGCGGCCCTTTACGGTTTGCCGGTCGTCCCTTTGGTTCATGAGTCGGTCGCCACGAGTGATGTTTTGGCTTATGCTCAAGAGAGTGAAGATGCTCGTTTGCAGCAAGAAGCCTACCGTATATTGTTTCCAGCCTATGGGACTTACGTCGGTGGAGCCATTGGTTCGGTGCTACCCTCAATATCGTTCCCAGCGTACTATGGTAGCGTCATCCTCGGGCATGCAGCCGGGCGCTGGCAAGCCGCCCAAGTAAGTCCAAAGGATCCATCGATTGCACCGGCAATCCTAGAAAGAGAAGAATGAAATCCGTCGAAGTCACTCCGGTTGAAAACCGCAAGGATCGCAAGGAGTTCATGGAGCTTATTTGGAGGCTCTACAAGGAGGACCCCTACTGGATACCTCCGATCCGAATGAACCAAGAGGAACTCGTCGGTTTCCGCAAGCATCCTTTCTACGAGAACAACCGATGCCAACCTTTTTTGGCCAGACGCGATGGCCAAGTTGTCGGGCGTATTGTCGGAATCATCAATCACGGACACAACAAACGTTTCGAGGAGAAACGAGGCTTTTTTGGGTTCTTCGAGTCGATCGATGATCAGCAGGTTGCCAATGCGCTGTTCAATGCTGCCGGCAAGTACCTCAAGTCCCAGGGGATGACCGATGTACGTGGGCCTTGCAATCCATCGCAGAATTACGAAGCCGGAACACTCGTCGATGGATTTGACTCGACACCGACGTTCATGATGACCTACAACCCACCCTACCATGATCGACTCATTCGAGGTTTTGGTTTCGAGAAGACACAAGACTTGTATGCCTACAATGGCAACGTCGAAATGCTCAACACGATCGATCCGAAGATCAACAAAACCGTCGAGTTGACCAAAGAACGATTTAAGCTGAAGGTGCGTCAAGTGAGCCGCAAAAATTTCGGCAAAGAGATTCTGCTGTTTCTCAGGATCTACAACGAATCTATGCAAGGGACTTGGGGCTTTGTCCCGATGAGCGAAGGCGAAGTCAAAGCCCTCGGGATGTCGATGAAACTCCTGATCAACCCGGCGGCAACGAGTGTCATCGAGGTCGAAGGACAGGCCGTTGGGGTCTGCTTAGGGCTCCCAGATTACAACCCCATCATTAAGAAAATCGACGGGAAACTCTTTCCCTTCGGCTGGCTCAGAATCTTGCTCGATCGTAAGAAGATCACCAAGATGCGGATCATCAGCGCCAATGTGACACAAGAATATCTGCGATGGGGCTTGGGCTTAGTACTCTTGAATCGAATGCTGCCCGATGTGCTTGCCATCGGGATTACCGATGCGGAATTCTCTTGGGTATTGGAGTCGAACCAATTATCGCGAGGCTCCCTGGAAAGAGCAGGATTGGTGCCTGCTAAAACCTATCGGCTCTATGATCGAACGCTATCGGATATCTAAAACCGTTCCATGCGACAAATCCTTGTCGACGAAATCCTTTTGAAACACAAAGGCACAGAGAGAACAGTGTTTCGACGAAATCTATTGTTTAGCCCTCGGGGTCGTTGAGGACTGCGATAAGCCGGCTTCGCAGCGGATCGGGGTATTTATCAGGCCAGGTCTGATCGATCAAGCCTAACGAGATCATGTCCCGAAGATGTACGCGATCTTTATCTCGATTTGCGTTGAGCTTCATGAAGACGAGCGTTTCAAGTCGCACGGTTTGAAAATCGTTGGCTCTGGCGACCGGTTCAAT
>JBJSXX010000233.1:0-14240 GCA_046086605.1 Pirellula sp.
TACCAATACTACAATCCCGCTCAGCAAATCGGTGGCGATTACTTCGACTATCTCGAACTCGATAATAACCGTTTAGTTATCGCACTTGCTGACGTCGTAGGCCACGGGGTGGCAGCTGCGATGTTCATGGCTAAGTTGTCAGCAGAAGCAAGATTTGCTTTTGCATCGATCAGCGACCCTCGCAAAGCTATGGCACAACTCAATGACCGCATCACCGCCCTAGAAGCCGAGCGTTTCATTACCATGTCTGTGATCGTTCTAGACAAGACGACCCACAAGGCAACGATCGTCATCGCCGGCCACATGCCCCCGATCCATTTCCACGCCGATGGCTCGATCAGTGAGCCGGGTGACGAAATTTCTGGTCCACCTCTGGGAATTATGTCCGACGTCGAGTTCGATTCGTTCGAGGTCACCCTCGAACCCGGAGAGTGCCTGACGATGTACACCGACGGGATATTTGAGGCCCCCAACAAGGCAGGCGAGCAGTTCTCGATCAATCGCGTTCGCAAGATCATCGAAGCTGCGAAGGGGAGCGTGGTTCCCGCAGGCGAAGAACTTATCCAATCCGTCAAAGAGCACATCGTTGGGTGCGAACAAGAGGACGACATGTGCATCGTGATCGTCGGCAGGGATCGCTAGCCCAGAGGGCCCCGAGAGCAATTCAGTAGGAATAGATCAAGGCCGTCCCACAATCGACGGATCTTTTGTAGACTATAATGATGGGCCGGGGATGAAACCTCACCCACACTTACTGCTGACTTTCGACCCGTCCTTGGATCCTTCCTAGCATGAAAACCTCCCCTGCGAAGCTTGTAGTTTTTGCCTTGGCTCTTACCTTGGCAAGCGGCACTCTGTCTCTGGACACTCTGGCCCAAGATGCCGTTGCCCAAGATCCCACAACGGCACGTCCTGACAAGGCGATCGTTCAACCCGGTGATCGAATCGCTCTAATAGGTGGAGGTTGGGTTGAACGAATGCATAATCATCCCTGGCTCGAAACGATGCTGACGCTTGAAGTCCCAGGGGTCACGTTTCGAAATATGGGCTGGAGTGGAGACACCGTCTTTGGCGATGCAAGGGCCGTCTTTGGGTCAAGAACCGATGGTTATCAACGACTCATGCGCGATCTCGAATACGCAAACCCTAACCTCGCAATCCTCTTCTACGGCGATAATGAAGCGCACGGAAGCCAAGCCGAAAGAGAAGAATTCCTCAAAGGCTACCATAAACTCGTCGAGGATCTGAAGCGAAAAGGCTGCCGTATCGTTATGGTCGTTCCTCGCCAACGCGAAGATGCAGGACCACAGTTTCCCAATCCACGATACTACAACAGCAACCTTGCCCAACTCGCCGAGGGAATCCGAAAAATCGCAGTCGATCACCAAGCCACCTTGATCGATCTCCAAAAACTTGCAACCGACAAAAGGTTCACCGAAGAAGGGGTCGTCTGGAACGACCAAGGTTACCAAGAAAGCGCTCGGGAAATACTACAACAACTCGGCTACAAGAATCTAGCCATCAATCGACTTAAGGATCAGGCCAACTCGATCGCCGAATTGCAATCAGCGATCAAATCGAAAAACGAGTGGTTCTTTCATCGATACCGCCCTCAAAACGAAACTTATCTATTCTTGTTTCGAAAGCATGAACAAGGAAACAATGCCGTCGAAGTCGAACAAATGGAAAAGTTTGTCCGCGATGGAGAAAACAAAATCTCCCAGTGGCTATCGAGCAAACAATGGGCTCCCAAACCATAACGCAACTCGGATCTCTCGCTGTTGACCGATCCCCTCCCAGTGGCTCCACCTCCAATTTAGCAAACATGAAACTTCATCGTACCGCTTTCCTTGCACTCCCAATTCTCAGTTCACTTTCTGCCTTCGATTCTCAGGGGATTGCCCAAGAAGCCCTTTGCACCGATAAACCACTGCCGATCCGATGGGAAATCGAACCGCTGACGCTTGATGCGAACGAGGGTTGCGCAATCGCAGATGTCAACGGTGACTCCAAACCAGATATCATCGCAGGTCGGCACTGGTACCCAAGCCCTTCGTTCGTGTCTCGCCCACTGCGAAACATTGACGACTGGAACGGCTACATCCAAAGCAATGGCGACTTCCCTTTCGATGTCAATCGCGACGGAAAAATGGATGTCATCGCCGGTTCGTTTGTCCCCACCGAAATCGCTTGGTACGAAAACCCATGCGACGAGGGACTGCGACTCGGGCACACATGGAAACGAAATCTGTGGGTCGACACCAAAGCCTCCGAAAACGAAGCTCAATTGATGCACGACATCGATAAGGATGGAATCCCTGATTGGATCGTCAATAGCTGGAACACCAAAAACCCGCTGACCGTATGGCGACTTGTCGACAACGGCAACCGCGATGGCAAACAAGCCAGTTATTCGCTCGAGCAGAAGGTTATCGGCAAGTCTGGGAATCAACATGGGATGGGAGTCGGCGACGTCAATGGTGATGGACGCGATGATGTGCTGGTCGGACACGGTTGGTACGAACAACCCGAAAAGCCGTGGGAGGGCGAGTGGAAATTTCATGCCAACTGGAATATCCAAGGAAGCATCCCAATGATCGTTGTCGATTTAGACAAAGATGGGAAAAACGATGTGATCGTCGGACAAGGTCATGACTACGGTCTGTACTGGTGGCGACAAACGGGCAAAACCGCCGAGGGTGCCATCGAATTCGATCGAAAACTCATCGACAATAGTTTCTCCCAACCCCACGCTATCGCCATGGCTGACCTCGATGGAGATGGTAAAGCAGAGATCATTACTGGCAAACGATACTTTGCCCACAACGGTGGAGATCCAGGTGGAAAGGACATGCCTGAACTACAAGCTTACTCGTATGTCGATGGAAAGTTCACACGCTCGACGATCGAAAGAGGTCATGTCGGCGTGGGCCTGCAAATCGCTACAGGTGATCTCAATGGCGACGGCAGAATCGACATCGCAGTCGCTGGCAAAAGCGGCACCTACGCGATCATGAATCTCCCCAAGTAAACCCTCTGTGCTCTCTGTTACTCTGTGTTTCAGATACCCTGTGTTTCAAAACTGCAGACGCAAGCTCCCTTCACCGCATGCGCGAGAATAATCGCAGCGCATTGTCGGTCGTAATTTTCGCCAGTTGCGTCTCTGCTTGGCTATGCAATTCGGCAAGCACCCGTCCGGTGTAGGAGACAAAAGCGGGTTCGTTGGGCCTTGATCCCCGCTTGGGCTCGGGACTCAAATAGGGGGCGTCGGTTTCCACCAGCAAGCGATCCAGGGGCAATCGAGCAGCGATCTGCCGAAGCGGTTCGTTCTTTTTGTAAGTAAGCATTCCAGAAAAGCTGATGTAGAGACCCATGTCGATGCACTCCATGGCCATCTCATAGCTGCTACAAAACGAGTGCATCACCCCTATAAGCGGGCCATGGCGATGTTCTTTTCGAAGCCAATCGAGCATCTCGCGATCGCAATCTCGGGAATGAACGATCACGGGTAGGCCTGTTTGCCGACTCAACTCCCAATGTCGACCAAAATTGATCTGCTGAAGCTCGAATGGACAATCATCCCAGTACTTGTCCAATCCTGTCTCGCCAAGGGCGCAAACACGAGGGTCGCTTGCCTTGGCGACGATCTTCTCCCAGTCGCCAGCTTTCTCTTGCTGTGCGTAATTAGGATGGATTCCAACGCTGCTCCAAATCTCAGGTTTGTCCCCAAGAATCTCCTTGCTTTGTCGATGAATCGTATCGATGGTATCCAAGGAACCCGCATCAACGGCAACACAAACAATGCGTCGTACCTGATGTGCACAAGCATTGGCAAGGACGCTCGGAAGCTTCTCAAAGAGATCGGAGTCTGCTAGGTGAGCGTGGGTATCCGTCCATCCAAAGGGTTTCATCAGGCTTACTTCGCTTCTCTACGAGACCAATCCAGATCACCATCAATAGGTGTACCAAACTGCAAATGATCGAGCAGTTGGTTGGCAAGCATAGGTGCCATCAAACTTCCTTTCGAGCCCAATCCATTCAAACAACACAACTTCGGATACGTTGGGTGCGAACCGATCAGCGGATGGCGATCATAACTTGCAGGCCGAACTGCGGCCCGCTGATCGATCCGTTCGACAATCGGTGCAGGAGGCTTGAAAAAGCTATCCCAGCGCCCGAGCAACTCTTCGCGGGCCGCGATTCCAACTGGGGAATCGATCACGCAAGCTTGTGCATCCCTTGCATAAGTCGCCCCGACCAAAAATTCACCACGCTCCAAAGGAACCAACCAACCATCGCCATGGACGACTTGATCAACCTGTGGTGTTTTGGCGCAAACACGCAAAATGTCTCCTCGCGCCGGATGCAAAGGAAGTGTATCGAACCATCGATTCGACCTCGCATCGATCCCTTGCGCTAAACAGACATAACCAGCGCGAATTTGCAGCGACGGGAATTCGAATTCTTGTTCGATTGGGATCATATCCGCATGCAAATCGATGGCACGTTCGAAAAGCAGTCCTTTTCCATCGAGCAACCGTCGCGTGCTATCGATGTAAACTTGGGTGTTAAGCCGTGCTGCGGGGGACATCATGAATCCGCCGTAGGTGGCATGGAATCCATCGAGTTCCTCGGCGGTAAGGACTCGCAAGTGCAACGAGTCGTTGGGAGCAAGATACTCAGGCCGAGCCCATCGATTCTGAAACAATTCGTGCTCTTGCTCGCTCGAAAAGATTCTTAAGGCTGGGGCGACCGACCAGAACGATGTGGATTGCTGGGTCTCGGCATAGCGGTAAAGCTCGTTGGCTTGAATAAAAAACTCGTTGAATTTCCAGGATAAAGCCAGACGGTTACCGGTGATAGGGGTGACCAATCCAGCGGCCACTCTCGATGAGCTTTGAGGGCTTAGCTGATCGACCAAGGCCACGTTTAGGCCCCGTCGCAACGCTTGCCAAACCATGGCGCAGCCCGCAAGACCACCACCGACGACTAGCAGATCGAGGCTCATCGGATTTGAATTCGGGTCAGATTTCATTGTTTTAGGGGTTTTCCTTGGATCCGTTTGCCTTGAGGAAACCGAAACATCTACAATGATCTTGTTTACTCCGCAAGCATTTTTATCGACCAAGGATGATTTCTAAGTGGATCCTTTTCGCATCATCTGTCCAGCATGTTCCACGAAATTGGTGGTACGTCAACCAGAATTGGTTGGACGGACGGTGCCTTGTCCTAAATGCAAGAATGCGATCCATGTTGTTAGACCCGGCGAGGTCGCTTGGAATCCTGGAACCGTAGGAACAACCCAAGCTCCTGCAGGTATAGATCCCAAGAAGAAACCGGTGCAGCCTCAGCCCCCCCGTCGTCCGGCTTCGACAGTCAACTCCGAAGCGATCACCAAAGCGGATCCGGGGGATTGGAATCTTGAAGAGTTGGAGACTGCGTTGGCATCGCAGGCACCGACGACCAACGAGGCCGGTGAAGAGGTCTTCTTTCGAGAGGTTGGAAACGAGCCTGCTACGGCCCGTCGCAAAGAAAGCGAACCCTTCTCGATTCAGCCGTTGGATCCGACAGCAAGCGCCAAGTCCACGACACCGGCAACTTGGCAAAGCCCTCAAGCAAAGGCGCGGCGGCAACTGTTGACATTGTTTGTCGTCGGACTCTCAGGTTGCTTACTCGCTGGTTTGGCTTTCATCGGATTTTTGAATTTGTATGGCAAACCGAATCGGGACAAACAACAAGCAAATCCTGTGGTCGAACCCCAACCAGTTGAACCGATCAAGCCAGTTGAACAGGGGGATCCCAAGAAGCCCGCAGAGTTGATCGCCGAGGCCGAATCCAACGGACAAGTTGGACAAGTCGCTCCGGTTGCCGATGCAAGTGGCCTGCCACCCGAGAACACCCAAGCAGCAGCGGTCGAACCGGCCAACGAACAACCTTTGAACATGGAGCCGGACAACACTAGAAAAGAGCCATCGCAAAACACACAGGTAATCGATGTGATGCCGAACAAACCTTCAGAGGCAAGCGATCCTCCAGCAGATCAAGCGATCGATGAAGATCTACCTCCGATCTTCAAAGACTTTCTACCGATCTTTGATCGATCGAGTCAGCCAGGTTGGAGCGACCTTGGCAAGATTGGGGACAAGACGATCGACCAAGAGCTTGCCATTGAAAATGCCGACGTCATCTTTTCACAGGAGTACTATCCGCAGCCAATCGCGCTGCCCGGATGGGCTGAGCGTGCCGAACGTAAGCTAGGGCGGATCAGGACAAAGCCGATGAGTTTGCCTCGATTTGTTCAATGGATCAATCGGGTTTCTGGACATGCCATCTCCATCGATTGGTTCCTCTTTAATTTGTCCGACATACCACTGGATCAGCCTTATGCTTTTGAGTCCGAAGGGACGACCGTTGGTGGAATTCTCGACGAGTTCAAGACCAAGATTGGGGCAGAAGTCGATGTCGATGCCAAGGGGTTCTTGGTTTTAAGACCGAGTGCTGAGAAGTTATCGACGAAGCTCAAACCTGATGGGAGCACAGAGCTAGGGCCCATGTCTAAGGGGTTACCTGAGGGACAAGACCAGGCAATTTTGAAACTGGTTTTAGAAATGTTGCAGGTCGATGGATGCGAATATAGGGATGGCAAGTTGCTCTGGGGGGCCGAAACGAACGCTTATCAGCAAGCGCAAGTTCTTGCAGCATTGGCTTCGATTCGCGAGCGATTGGGGACAGCGAATCCTGGAGCAGAGGGTGCCGAGAATGTCTTTGATTTTAATAGGCCAGAGGCGTGGGTGCGTTTGTACCGCAAAAGTCAAAGCAAGCTTGGGAAAGAGGAGATCCAGTATGAAGAGCGACCGATCATCGACATCATGACCAGAGCAGCTCAATCGAGTCAGGTGGAGATGCTTTTGGATTGGCCATCGGTTTGGTCGCATGGCTTGCATCCAAATCGCATGGGATTGTCAGTATTACGAGGCCGCACGCTGCTGGAGGTTTCGAATCGATTTTTGGAAGATCACTCGTTGGAATTGGTTCCATTGGACGGCAAGACATGGATGCTGACCACCGAGGCGCAGCGTCGATCGATGATCAGGTTGGTGGCAGTAAGGACAGATCGAGGCGTGAGTTTAGAGGACATGCGAGTTTCGATACGTGGGGTCGTACCCCGGGGGAACGATGGAAAGTCTCTATTTCGTTCGATGCCGTTGCCTGGAGTAGAAGGGTTGGTTTTATTGCGGATATGCCCGCCGAATTCGAGTTTGATGGCAGATCAAGACCTCCTCCAAGCGTTGGGACAAACCCCATAGGGTTCGTGAATCAGTCCCTCCCACTATGCTTTACTTGAGCTCCTTGATCGTGAGCTTGCGGTAGCGTGCGATGGCTGTCGCCCCACCATGGATCTGCACGGCGATAATCCCCTTTTGAGGAATACCGGGATCGGTTTCTTTGTAGTCGACTGTTTGGATACCGTTTAGCCACAATTGTAAATGATCCCCTTGCGCACGAATGCGATAATGGTTCCATTCCCCCAGCGGCTTGATCGCTTTCTTGAGGGTCGCTTCATCGGGTTTAGCGAGGATTTTATTCCTGCGACTCTCATCGTACAGTGCCCCATCGAATCCTGCGCCCAAGTCTGCTTGGTAACCTGAGACTTCATGGTGATTCGGGATCCGCTTAGTTCGGAACTGGACTCCTCCGTTGATGAACCCCTCGGTGCCTTCAAGTTTCCATTCGAGTTCCATTTCAAAGTCTTGGTACTCGGTCGTAGTTGCTAGAAAATCGTTGTCTTTCTGGCGTGCTGTCAGCGAACCGGCAGTGAGAGCACCATCTTCGATCCGCCAAACGGTTTTCGTGTTCCCTTCCCAACCCTCGAATGTCTTGCCATCAAAAATCGGCTTGGGTTCTTGAGCAACCACAAAGGATACAAACAACAATGGTAATACGAACATCAAGGCTCTAAAGTTTTTCATAGTGCAGTTGTCCCCACAATCATTTTTTGGAATAGGTTTTCATCGAGTAACCAGCAATCAGACTTGGAATCTGTTATCTTACTCGATATGACTTCGAATGCATCCTCACCAACTTATGTTCGTTTGCGAATCGTCTGGATCAGCGTCCTGATGGCATTCGGATTGTACTTGACTCGAAATACCATCGGGGAAATCGTCAAATCGGATTCCTTTCTCCAAGACACTTCGCTCGTGGGTGCCGAATCGACTCGGTTCTCGGTTGAACTCAGGACTGGACTCGAAAATTCACAGGTTCAGTCTTGGCTTTCAAGCAGGCAAAGTCCAAATCAGAAAGCTCTCGATTTTTCGAAAATCAAAACCCCGTACACCGTCGCTGACGGGTTGTCGCTCGAGCAAGCAGATAGGCTGCTTGCAGCACTCGAGTCAAACGGCGGGACGGGCATACGGAGGATCTCCAAAACGCAAATCGGAGACATCCTCGGGGCTTTCTTTTTCTCCTATGCACTCTTTCAAGTTCCCGCAGGATGGTTTAGCGATCGCTTGGGTGCTCGTCGAATGCTATCCCTGTATATCCTCATCTGGTCGATTTTAACATTGATGACCGGATGGGTAGCCAGTCTCTACGGACTGATGATCGCCAGGTTTCTTTTTGGATTCGCACAGTCGGGTGCTTACCCGACATCAAGTGCCATCGTTCGTCGATGGTTCCCTATATCGGGGCGTGGGCTCGCAAGTGGTTTGATTGCGTTTGGTGGTCGGTTCGGAGGAGCAACAGCCCCCTTCCTCACGACCCTGCTGATTCTCCAGCTTGGATCTTGGCGAAGTGTTCTATCGGTATACGGATTGTTAGGTTTAGCGATCGCGGCAGCTTATTACTGGATCGTGCGGGATCGGCCCTCGGAGCACCCCTCGTGCAATCTTGCAGAAAGGGAATTCATTGGCCCGATCGCCGACGATCGCAAGCCACAGCTTCGTGATATCGTCCGGATGATCGGTCTGTATTGCGGTAGTCGCAGCCTGTGGCTCAATTCCCTTGGACAGTTTTGTGTGAATATTGGCTGGGCGTTTTTGGTCACTTGGTTGCCGACTTATCTCAAAGAAACGCACAAGGTATCCGATAGTCAGGGTGCTATGATGGTGACTTTAGTTCTAGCCACCGGGATGCTCGGACAACTCATCGGTGGTCGGGCTACGGACTGGAGCGTTGGCAAATTCGGATTGCGTCTAGGTCGAGTGTTGCCAATCAGTGTTGCCAACTGCATCGCAGGTATAGCGTATGTATGTTGCTTGTTCATTGATTCGGCATGGGGAGTCGTTCTTTGTTGTGCAGTCGTTTCACTGATGACCGACTTTGCTAATCCATCGATTTGGGCGTTTATGCAAGATGTTGGAGGTCGAAACACTGGTGCGATTTTTGGTTGGGCAAACATGTGGGGAAATTTTGGGGCTTCGGTCAGTTCCAAGGTCGTCCCTGCCCTGCTGCTCTATGGTGCCACATCCGGTTCCGGCCAAAGCTTGGTGTTCATCACATGCGCTTGTGCCTTTTTCATCGCCGGCTTGGCTGCACTTGGCATGGATGCTACCAAGCCTTTGCAGACGGCGTCACCAGTTACCTAGCATCCCTGTATATCTTTTTCGGATGAGGCTCTCATGCGGTTGGCTACTGTCTTAACTCCAGTTTCCGATGAGAACCTCCAACTTGCCTCACAGTGTGGTGTCACGGACTTGGTGTTGCGTTATCCGGGATCCGACCCCCATGCGATCGAGGAATCCATTCAGCGAGTAAGGCCTTATGGTCTAGAGATTCGTGTTCTCGAAGGATACTTGCCCATCGAACGCATGAAACTTGGGATCGACGACGGTAGCGAACTTCGTGCCATGCAGGACCTTCTTCGAGCCATGAGCGATAATCATATCCCGCTCCTTTGCTACAACTTCATGGCGGGAACCGATTGGGCTCGAACGAGGCTTGATGCGCCTGAGCGAGGTGGTGCCAAAGTAACGGCCTTTTATTTGAAGGATGTTGAGCAAGCTGTCTTGCTCGGAGCGCACCCCAGCGATCCTGAGCACGAACAAGTAGCGAGATCTCAGACCCCTTCTATGCTCTGGGAAAACCTCGATCGAATGCTTGAAGGATTACTGCCAGTGGCGGAATCTTGTGGGATCACCATGGCCATGCACCCGGATGATCCACCCTTGGCTAGTCTTCTGGGTAAGCCTAGGATCATGCACAGCGTCGAATGTTTTGATGAATTGCTTCGAAGGTACGATTCCAAAAGCAATGCGATCTGTTTTTGCCAAGGTACTTTTGCAACGATGGGATGCGACATTCCCAAGACGATCAAGCATTTTGGAAACAAGATTCAGTACGTGCATTTCCGGGATGTACGAGGCACCCCCGAAGCGTTTACAGAAACATTTCATGACAACGGCCCGACCGATATGGCTCAAGCGATCAGAGCACTGCGAGAGATCGGTTTTTCTGGTCCGATGCGGCCTGACCATGTGCCGCAGATGGTTGGCGAAGAGGATGGTGAGCCGGGGTACACGATGCTCGGTCGGTTGTTTGCGTACGGATATATCCGGGGTTTAATGCACGCTACGGAAACATGCAATAAGAACGGCTAGCGCCGCGTTGGCGCTGAATCTGCTCGTGCACGATGCAGAGCACTCTATGCAGCGCAGATTTTTAAAAGAAGGGGTTGTCACGGCTGCGGGTGGGTGTCTTGAGGAACGCTTCGACCGCTCGGAGATCTTCTTTGGTGGTGATTTTCATGTTTGACTCAGGGCCTTCGACCACACGAACTCCAATGCCTAAGTTCTCGATGACCTGTGCATCATCGGTAGGCTTACCCGAGAGGTTTGCGTACCCGCGTTTGAGATCTTCGGTTCGGAAGACTTGGGGCGTTTGGGCTTGCCAGAGTCCATCGCGTGAAACGGTTTCGGTGATTTTATTGGAGTTCACATCGACCCGTTTGACCGTTGCGCGGATAGGCGACGCGAGGATTGCCGCTCCGTGCTTGCTTGCTTCTTCGATGACTTGATTGAGGCTCTGGCGGGATAAACAGGGGCGGGCAGCATCATGAATTGCAACAAGTGCAATCCCTGGTTTGATCCTTTCAAGGGCATTTCGAACGCTATCGCATCGCTCTTTTCCACCGACAACTATTTCGACCCCAAAAAGGGTAAGGTTGCCGGAAAATTTTTCCTGCACCATCGCTTTGTCTTCTTGCGCGATGGTCATGATGATCTGGCCGATGCGAGGATGGTCTGCAAACAGTTGGGCACTGTATTGCCAAACGGGCTTGCCGTTGATCGTCGCGTAGACTTTCTTCTGATAAGGGTCATTGAACCGAGTGCTTCGCCCTGCGGCTGCCAATATCACTGCGACGTCTTTCATGTGGAACTCGATTGCTTCTTTGCGTTTCGTGGCATGAAGCCATAGAGGAAGCATAAGAGCATCGTCAGCCAGAATGCGATGCACTCCGGACGACGAAGATCGTGGAAGTCAAGCAAATGTGGGATATGCTCGATACCATCGACGTGTTTTTCAGCAGCGCGTCCCAAGAACCATGACGTGTCGAGCCAATGGAGGTAGCCCTCGGTCAAACCTCGCCGTTTATCTTCCAAAGCGACGAAGGTTTCTCGCATGGTTCCCAAGAAATTCCAACCACGGAAACTCCAATCGCTATTGAGGGCCCAGTCTGCAAGAAGTTTCAGACCGATGACGATCACGAGCAGGTAGGCGGAGATTTCGAATCGAGGATAGCGTTCTAGCAATCTGACAAACACCGAGGCCGCAAATCGCATCAGGATCACACCAAGAATACCACCGGTAATGACTACCCAAAGCTTATCGGTGCGAGAGCCAGCAAGAGCCATCGCGGCGAGGATCGAGTCGACTGCAAACGCGATATCGGTCAATTCGATGACCGCGACAGTCTTCCAGAATTTCCAATTGCTGTGGCTCGGTACATCGCAGACAGCCTTCTCTGCAGGAGTCCCCGAAGGTGGATTGACCACCCCATCCTCAGTCACCAAGCTTGCAGGAATCGGTATCCGTTGTTCGATTTCGGACTTCAAACGCTCATCGCTGAGTTCTTTCCCAGTGAATGCGTCGACCAACCCGGGTTGGCCCTCTTTGTCCATCACAACAAGTTCCTCTTCCGCGTCGTCCCAGAACAGGTGCTTTACCGCGATGTAAACCAGATAAGCGCCCCCGATGAACTTGACGATCGTCCATTGCAGCAGGTAGGCCGAAAGACAAATTGCAATGCAGCGGAAGACGAAAGCTCCAATGAGCCCGTACGAAAGAGCCTTGGCCCGCTGATGCTTCGGAAGCCTTTTTACAAGCATCCCCAGAACCAGCGCATTGTCGATCGACAAAAGTCCTTCCAGGATGATCAGCAGACCGATGACCAACAAATCCGAGCTTTCTACGTTCTGCCCGAGAATGTTCACAGCTAGCGGTAAGGCTGAAAATAAATCGTGCATATTTGGACTTTGGTGCGGATACTTCAGGAAAAAAGGTACGCAAGGCGGTTTGCGATTACCCTTAGGATAACCGTTTCGGAACCCAGGTTAAGCCAGGTTAGGCAAATTGGATCGGGCAAGTCGGCTTGTGGGGATCACTGGAAACTTGGCGTTTCGTTGATAAACTGTAGATCTTTCCGGGCGAACAACCGTCGCCCAAGTTTTCCTTGTAATCAACGGATCGACGGCATGGCCGAGCAAGAAGATCAACCATCCAATTCACCCGACACAAGCCCAGTGGCAAAAACTGAGCAGAAACAAGGCGCTTCAGGCCCACTGAACCTCGAAGCGATCCGAAGAGCCAGGATGCAACAGGAGCAGTCGAAAGACCAGGCTGCCGGAAAAGAAAGGGATAACCGTCGAAAGAAAGGTCCTTCTGGGCCCCGTCCCCAGGGGGATTCGACAGACCAAAGCAGCCCTGGTGAAAGTAAGGTTCTTTCCGTAGCTTCCGACGCCCAGGGCCAACCACTGCCGGAAAAAATCGATGCCGAGGCGATGCCCGAACGCTATCGATCCAACAAAGACACGGTCGCACCCGTGGCGGCCAAAGTCCCCGTACCTAGCTCGCGAAGACGAGACCAGCAGGAGGATTCGGAACTCGAGGCCGCGCTCGATGGAGCGGATCTTGAGAACTTGATGATCGGAGATAAAAACGTTGGGCGAGTCGGCGTCGCTTTGGAGATCGGTAATCGATACCAAGCCCGAGTGATCAAGGTCCATCATGCGAACGTCTTTGTAAGTCTCGGTGGCCCTAACGAGGGAGTCGTACCGCTGTTGCAATTCTTGGACATGCCGACCGAAGGCTTACTCCTGGATGTTGTCATCCGCTCTTTTAACGCCGAAGAGGGACTCTATGAACTGGGACTCCCTGGCGAAGCGATCACCGCGAACGATTGGGCCGACCTCGAAGAAGGCGCCGTGGTAGAAGCGAAAATCGAAAGCGCCAATACCGGTGGTGTCGAATGCAAAGTGGGCAACATACGAGGCTTTATTCCTATCAGTCAATTATCGGAATACCGCATCGAGTCGGCGGCTGACTACATCGGACAAAAACTCCTGTGCATGGTTACTGAAGTTAACCCCCGACGAGGGAATCTTGTTCTTTCACACCGCTCGGTGCTCGAGCGAGAAAAGCAACAGAAGAAACAGGAGCGACTTGCGAATCTCGAGATCGGCGAACTCTGCGAAGGAACCGTTCGCAAGGTGACCGATTTCGGAGCGTTCGTCGATATCGGCGGCCTCGATGGCTTGATCCATATCACCCAATTGTCCTGGGAGAAGATCAAGCATCCATCGGAGGTTGTTAAGGAAGGTGATAAGGTCCAAGTCCGAGTTGAAAAATTTGATCCTAAAACCGGTAAGATTTCCCTCTCGTACCGCTCGCTGCAAGATGACCCTTGGAGTGATGTCGAAGCTCGCTTCCCTGTAGGATCTACTGCCAAAGGAGCTGTATCGAGGCTCGCCGAATTCGGGGCCTTTGTGAAACTCGCAACAGGCATCGAAGGATTGATCCACATTTCAGAACTCGCTCATCGCCGAGTCAACAATGTCTCGCAGGTGATTACTGAGGGACAAGAGGTGGAGGTCAAGATCCTTTCGGTGGACAAAAACGCCCAACGCATTGGGCTTTCGCTTAAGGCGACTCAGGCGAAACCCGGCTCTACGAAAGACGAATCGGTCCAAGAAGCCGAACCCGAAGTGGTCGAGCGTGAGAGCGTGGTCAAGAAGTACCAGGGC
>JBJSXX010000234.1:0-2365 GCA_046086605.1 Pirellula sp.
AGCGGGCGAGGGGGAGGAAGAGGAGTGGTTTTGCGATAATTTGCCGATCCGCTACTCGATGGCTGTATGAAATGATGCGATGCTGATGATTTATCGAATCGGTGCGCGGTCGTTTGCCGACTAATCGACTGAATCGCTATACTAGGACGCTTCGAGCACGAGCACGAAGTTTTCCTGTAAAATGTGACCTTAGCCACAATATTTCCTACCGAACTGAAATTTATTTGTTCATTGGGAGAATACATGCAGATCGATATATCGAAGATTCCGGTCACGGAAGCTTATCAGTGGATGGTGTCGTTGGTTGCTCCACGTCCGATCGCTTGGGTGACGACATTGTCTGATACGGGAGTGGTCAATCTGGCCCCCTTTAGTTTTTTCAATGTTTTTGGTGCCAACCCGCCGGTGGTGGTTTTTTCGCCGACGCTTAAGCGGGACTCGACAAAGAAGGATACCCTTATCAACATCGAGCGGCATGGTGAGTTTGTCATTCATGCTTCCACGGAAGGGGACGTCGATGCGATCAACGCTTCGAGTGCGTCGCTTTCACCCGAGCTTAGTGAGGTCGAGTACGTTGGCAAGAAGACTTTACCGAGCGTATTAGTCAAGGTTCCGCGTTTGGCCGATGCACCCTTTGCACTTGAGTGCAAGCTTCGTCAAATTGTGCCTGTTGGCAACGGGCCAATCTCTGCGAACTTGATCATCGGCGATGTGTTGATGATGCATATCGATCCTGCGATCTTGGGCAAAGATGGGAAGGTTGATCCACGGTTGCTGCGCTCGGTAGCACGGTTGGGTGGTGAGCATTGGTGCCGTAGTACGGATTTGTTTCAAATGGAACGCCCCAGTTAGGACTCGCAGAAGCCATGATCCGAATTTGTGCTCTTTTTTGTCAATTGATCTTTACACTTGCTTGCACCGATATGAGCTTGGCTCAATCGATTCGAGCAGGGGTGGCCAAGGTGGATATCACGAAGGTCGAGGCCGGGCCGGTGAATGATCCGCTCTTTGCCAAAGCGTTGGTGATCGCTGACGAAAAACAGACGATCGTGTTGGTGAGTGTCGATGCGGTGGCGATTGGTGAGATCGGCTATATCAAAAATGATTACTTGCCCACCGTTCGCAAACAACTCGAATCAGAGTTAGGGATCCCGGCTAGTCATCTTGTGGTCAACGCGAGCCATTGCCATGGAATCGTTTGCGACGACGTTGCCGAGCGGACGCTCGAAGCGATCCGAAAGGCCAAGAGCAATATGGTTCCGGTCAAGATCGGGACTGGGATAGGGACGGAAGATCGGATCATGGAAAATCGCCGACTGAGGATGAAGGATGGACGGGAGATCGATGTTCGGCACGCTTATTCGCTTCCTCCGGATGATCAAGTCGCCGGTATCGGTCCAGTGGACCCGAAGATCGGAGTGGTTCGCATCGATCGGATGGATGGAAGTCCACTTGCGGTTCTCTATCAGTTCGCTTGCCATCCGATTCAGGGTGCAGCGAGCGGAGGCAATACGGCGGATCTCTCAGGTGCCGCTTCGCGTGTGATCGAAGATAATCTCGGTCATGATTGCGTGGCCTTGTTCTTTCAAGGGTGCGGTGGGGACATCAACCCTGTTTTGTACAAGGATGTGCATCAGCCTCGGGACGGCAACTGGCACGGCTCGATGTTGGGCTTAAGCACTTTGCAAGCTTGGCGCAAAATCGAAGCCAGAGGCGATGCTACCATTGGTTATCTGCACACGTCGATCGAGGTGCCGCGTGCGAACCTTGAGCCTCGAATCGCTGAGATGGAACTTGAGCGCGAACGATTGATGGGCAACCTGAAAGGGACGAGCTTAAATCTCAAGACTTTCCTACCGCTGGTGGTTCAGTACCAACTCGAGCCCGAGCATCCATCGTACTATTCGCATCGTTACTTGCGAGAGAAGGAACAAGGTCGCGAGGATCTTAAGCGACTCGATGCGGAGAATCGTCGGAACATGGCCGCTTATGTCGAGAACATACAAACGATGGAGTCGCTGACGCGTTTGCAAACGAATCTTGCACTGTTGCGTAAGCATCATGTCGACAATACGTCGGCACCTAAGCGAACGATCGATGTCGAGGTTTGTGGAGTGCGACTGGGGGATTTTCGGTTGGTGACGTTTCCGGGTGAGTTAACGGTTCAGATTGGACTGAATATTCAGCGGGCGAGCCAAATGCAGGGCGTCTTTGTTTCGGGCTACACCAATGGCTACATCTATTATTGCCCGACGGCGGAGCAATTGCGGAACCTTGGGGGTGCTCAGGAGGATAGTGATTGTATCCTTGATGCCGCTTGGCAGGAGAAGTTCGAGACTCATGCGCTGGGTGTCTTGCGCGCGAT
>JBJSXX010000235.1:0-2709 GCA_046086605.1 Pirellula sp.
TTCGCTCGACCGAAAGTTCGACCTTCTTGTCGAGGCGTGGGTGAAGGATTTCATCGAGTTGATAGCCAAAGAATTCACCTGCTTTGTCGTTGGACTCAAGAAGAACGCCATCGGCTCCGAGGATTTTATCGCCGGGTTGCAGGTTGCTGAGCTTCTTTCCCTCGAACTCTTGCAGATTCCCTAACGATGCCGCTTTGCCCACTGTAGTGGTTGAGGTGGATCGAATACCGATGGTTTGGAAATTGAGGCGAGCATCAGGATCCGCATGGGCCATGCTCCCACTGACCTTGACCTTATTGCGTTGCCCTTGACGCTCATAGGTCATCTCGATCGGTTCCGATGCGTTTCGAATACCTCCGATAGCGACCTTCTTTCGGATCTCGTCAAAAGACATTTGATCATCTTCCGACGTGCCAACACCCACGATTCGATCTCCAGGCTTAAGTCCAGCTTGCCAAGCTGGATCGCCAGGCATCGTGCTTCCTAAGATTGCTGGAGTGTACGGAACACCAAGGCTAAACGCAGCGGCAGCCATCAGCACGCCGAAGATCAAGTTCATGATCACACCGGCACTGATGATGATCATTCTGGCAAAGACTGGTTTGGCAGGATAAGAACGAGGGTCGAGTTTGACGGTTTGCTCTTGGTCCTCACCTAAACCGATTCGCTGGTTCTCTTCTTTGAGTTTTCGGGGGTCGTCGTCCTGCCCGAGCATCTTCACATAGCCTCCAAGTGGGATGCTACCGATACCGTACTCGGTTTCGCCCCATTGAAATCTTGCGAGTCTTGACGGCAGTCGGATCGGGCCGATCTTCATCGGCACATCGAACCCGACGTAAAACTTCTCGCATTTGACTCCAAACATTTTTGCGGCGAGGAAATGTCCAAGCTCATGGACAAAGATGACAAAGCCTAGGCCCAGGAGCATCATGCCGATGTTGTAAGCCTTCGATAGGAGCGACTGCAGCAAGGAGACATCGGCTGCAAGGATCCAGGGTAAGCTGTTCCCGAATACCATCGAGTGAATATTTTGAGAGAAAACCAATGGATCTAGCATAGAGATTTATTCCATCGCAACACTTCAGCACGGGCCCAGCGATCCTGACGAAGCAGTTCAGCAAGACTCGGACTCGTTGCGAAATCATGATGTTGTAAAACGGATCGACAAACTTTGGCGATGTCTGTCAAACGGATTTTCGATTGCAGGAACAGTTCCACGGCAGCTTCGTTGGCCGCATTGAGCACTGCCCCGCAGGTTCCCCCGCGACGAGCGACTTCAAACCCAAGCTCCAGAGCGGGGTATCGGGCCGGATCGACGGGATACCAACTCAGGGACTGCGATTGACTCCAATCCATACGCTTGGCGGTGGCCAAGGTTCGTTTGGGATAAGTCAGTGCGTATTGGATAGGAAGTTTCATATCGGGGGGGCTTAGTTGGGCGATGACTGAACCGTCCCGATATTCTACCATCGAATGGATCATCGATTGAGGGTGGATGACGACTTGGATTTGCTCTGCAGGAAGTCCAAAAAGCCAATGTGCCTCGATCACTTCAAGCGCCTTGTTCATCATTGTCGCTGAATCAACAGTGATTTTGCGGCCCATCGACCAAGTGGGATGGGCTAGGGCATCCTCGATGGTGGCCTTTTCGAGATCTTCTAAGGGCCAGTCCCGCAGTGGGCCGCCACTTGCGGTGAGGATGATTTTTTCGATCTGGCTCTGCTGTGTGCTGAGTCCATGGCGGTTATTCGGATCGCCCAATGCATCGGAAGGGATGTTGCATTGCAAGGCTTGGAAAATGGCGCTGTGTTCACTGTCGACGGGGATAATTTCGGCTCCGGACTTTCTTGCCTGTTCCAGAAGCAATTCTCCGGCGACGACCAAGGATTCTTTGTTGGCCAATGCGAGCCGCTTGCCGTTTTGGACCGCTGCAAGACTAGTTTCCAGGCCAGCGACGCCGACGATCGCTGCCACGACAATATCGACTTGCGGGCCAGAAATTACCTCGATGAGTTCTTCGCTTCCACAGGCTCGCCGCATCGATTGGGGCTCTGTACCCGATAGCCAACGCTCGACTTGAGGGTTCGCTGAATCGGTGACCACGGCAAGTTTAGGTCGGTATTCCTGGCACTGCTTTTCGAAAAGGTCCAATTGCTGATGGCAGGAGATGCAGGCGAGTTCAAATTGACCGCGATGCGATTGGAGTACCTCTAACGCCGAACGACCGATGCTCCCTGTGGAACCCAGGATGGCTACTTGACGAGGGTTACTCACTCAAAAGACTCCCGCACCGAAAGCCTGAAGTTTGGGATTTGGAGATCAGCAGTCGCATGATCCGTCCTGCGCGGGGTTATCCGCGGAAGTGGCCATCGGGAATTAAACGGATTTATTCTAGGAATTTTACGGACTGTCTCGGAATTCCTCAACATCAAACCCTGCCCAGGCGTTATCCCGTGTGCATAATAACGGGAGCTATTCCAGGCCAACGAGGCTTGGGAATTTTCACTTTTTTACCCCATCGGGTATCGATGCATGGCAGACGACAATAAATCGGATAAACGCTCCAATTCACAAGGGAATGGTCAACCCGGCAGCAACTGGCTGATGTACGCCCTGCTCGGGATGCTCTTGCTGATGGCGGCCTTCAGCTTTGTCTCGACAGCTTTGTACCAAGACATCCGCTACCCGGATTTGATCGAATTGATCGAT
>JBJSXX010000236.1:0-8099 GCA_046086605.1 Pirellula sp.
AACATCGAGCGCGTTCTTTCGGCTTGACGAAGCAACTCCTTGGGAACCACGATCGCGTAGTCTTCTTGATCATGGTATTTCTTCAGCAGTCGTTCGAGGATCGCAGCCGTCTCATCGACCATAGCGATATCCGAAAGGGTCAGAGTGATTTGGGTCAGTTCCACGATCTCACCCCGAAAATTGAAACCTTCGCCGGTGCGGGTCATGATTTGATCGCCGACGCGCTGACGAAAGGTGTCCAGGGGAATGTAGGCATCAAAGCTATACTCGCGAGCTTCTAGACTTCCACCGATGGCAGCCGAAGCTCCTCGTTGTTTGGTTTGACCGATGACCGTGTAAACATCGCTCTCGACGCGGACTTTTTGGCCGATCGGGTTCTCTTGGGGGAAGAGTCGATTGGCGGTTCCATCGGCGATTACGATCACATTCTCGACGCCGTCGTTCGCATTGAACCAACGGCCTCGGGCCATCTCGAGTCGGTTGAGATCTTGGTATTCAGGCGAGCAACCTACGAGGGTCGCGTTGAGCAATCGGCCCTTGGCAGCAAACTCGCGTCTTAGTTCACGCATGGGAACCGAGCGGGAAATGCCGGGTATGTTGCTCAAAAACCGCTTGTAGTCGTCGCGAAGGAGTCCGTAACTTTTGACCCGATTCTTCTCTGAGCTGTTCGATGACTTGGGCTCGATACTTCGAACGATGATGTTGTTGGCACCTAGTTCGAGGATCTGTTGCTGGGCTTGATAGGAGACGCCTTCACCCATGGCAACGAGCCAGATGACGGTGGTCGTACCGATGAAGATGCCCAAGGCGGCCAGGGCCGAGCGCATCTTTTGGAGCATGAGGCTCTTGAGCCCGAGCCGAAACGTTTGAAGAAAGGAGGCTAACATCTAGTGGGAATCGTAAGCTATTTTGATTCGGACCAGCAGGATCAAGGTGCTTGTAGGAGAGGAACGGTTGGGAGTGATGATTTTATCTAGAAAACTGGATGAAATACGCGATTTACAATGAAAAGATGATCCACGAGGTCGTTTATCGGCCAACAGCGAGCCGCTGGGCGGCTAGAGAGTAGATTTTAGAGAGTAGAAAGTAGAGCTTCGACCGCTGATGAAACCGGATCAAGGTAGCAGGCACATTCCGCTGTGCCGTCCGCCTGCATTAATAAATCGCGCATGGATTCTTTGCGGATGGTCACATCAGCGTTCATGAGTGGTTTGATCTAGCTCCATCGCCAGTTCTTGGGCCTCCTCGATGTAGGCTAGCGGATTAAGGATCACCTCGTCCGATTCGCTTAAACCATCGACAATAATCGAGAATTGGTCGTTGGTATCACCCACTCGTACCAAGCGTTTGCGGACCCCATCGGGAGTTTGAACCCAACAAAACAAACCGCCAGTTCCCTCAATGATCGCTGCAACAGGAATCGTTAGCACATCCTTGTGCTCGGCCAAGACGATATCGACCACGGCGCTCATGCCGGGCTTGAGCCCAGGATGCTGAGGAAGCTTGATGATCGTGTCGTACTTGACCAAGTTGCCTGTCCACCAACCCGCAGGTCGGGTCACCTCGGCAATCTCGCTGACCTCGCCCTCGAGGGTCAACTCTTGAAGTTGAACTTTAGCCTTCATCCCAACTTTGAGCCGGTCGACCTTCGATTCATGGATTCCAACCTTGACTTGCATTTGCGTAAAATCAGGGATCATCAGGAGGGTTTGTTGTTCGCGAACAACAGCACCTTCGGTGATGTCAGGTGTATCTTTCCAAGCGGCCATCGATGGAAAGATCACCATGCCTTCGGTCTCGGCGCGGATGATGCAATTTTCAAGCTGTTTCTTTTCCCTTTCGAGGCGAGCTTGTTCGAGCGACAAGGAGGCTTCGTAGGAAGCGAGTTTGGCTTCGGCTGCACGAAGTTTGCTTTGAAGTTCCTGAACGCTTTTGACCTTGTTGTATTTTTCGAGCGAATCGAGTTTGGTCTTTTTGAGTTGCAGGTCTTTGCGAGCCGAATCGACAGCAAATTGCTCCCCTTCGAGTTGCAGATCTTTGACAACGCCTTTGGCCGTTAGCCGTAGCGCCGATTGCACGGCGAGTTCCGCTTTGCGCAGTGCCTGTTCAGCTTCGAAGATCTCTTTTTCGATGTTGCTTTTTTCTGCTTGGTAAGTACCTTCGATGTATTCGGTGATGCTTGTTTTGGCAACAGCGACATCGCTTTCGGCGGTGATCTTGTTGGCCATCGCGTTTTCATAAACAATTTTCTGCTGCAGGATCTTGTCCTCGATTTGTGATTGATCGAGTTTGACCAGTTCGTCACCGGGTTTGACCATCGTTCCGGTTTCGATCACCCACAGAACGGTGCTACCACCTTTGACCAAGCATTTGATTTCTTTGTTATTAGAGCTTTCGACAGCACCGTTTTCCGTGACCACCACGGCCAGATCCCCACGGGCTACTTTGTGGATAAGATGCTTGACCTTGTTGTTGCTGGTCATGAAGCGAGGGGCGATGGCCCCTAGGGCCAAGGTGCCACCGGCTAGGGTGGCCAGGATCAGGAAACGTTTGAGCCAACGGCTAGCGGTATTCGAAGCGCTCATGAAGAAACCGGTCTTGGGTAGGATAGTGGGGGAGGTCTTTTGGATCGGATCGGCAGGATTGAGGCGATTCCAGAAGTGGAACGTTCCCGAGGGCTGATTTTATCCCGAAAATGCCGCAAATTAAGGAAATTGTCGATAAATGACAACCATTGAACAAATAGATATCAAATAAAGACGTTGATCGAGGTTAGCCGCTGGGTGATTTAGCTGTCGTAACAACATATTTCAACCCTTGTGGGTATCACTCTCGAAGGTTCAATTACGAGGCCTTTTCCCAGGAGTGCAGGAAGAGCCACGCGGAACTCTTCACGATCGAATGCATTTTTGGAGAACATCAGAGCTTCGATTTGGATGCAGCTCCCAACGTGATCCAATTGCGGGCCTCAAGCGTACTTTGGCAGAAAGAACGACTCATCAACTATCTGGTCGCCTCGTTCGTTCCTGAGAGGTTTTCCAAGATCGCGTGGATCGACTGCGACCTGATTTTCGAGAACCCCGACTGGGTCATGCAAGCTTCCAAGTTGCTCGATGTGCATCGGGTCGTTCAGCTCTTTGAAGACGTTGACCGGCTCCCTCGGGGTGGCCGAGTCAACGACTCGATCGGTGATCGACCATCCGAAACTGCACCGATTTACCTTGGACTATTTCGCGCTTCGCAAAGAGGATGGTTAAGTTCGACGATAATTTCTAGGGCTCGCTGTTATGCCAACTCAGTTTTCGTCGAAGGCGATCTTGAGTTGGTTGATTGCGTTTTACGCACCGATATGCGATCGGCTATGGATGCTCGTTTTATTTTCTTTTGCTTACGCTCCGGTCGATCCCCGTCGGAATTGCTTATGCGGTATGGTCCGGGGTCGGCGTCGTTTTGGTTTCGATCCTTGCAAACGGCACATGGAATGTGCCTACTACTATTGGGCGATGGACTGCTTTTAGGCGATGGACTGCTTTTAGACGATGGACTGCTTTTAGACGATGGGCTATTTTTAGACGATGGACTATTTTTCAGACAGTCCGTCTTCCATCATCATGTGAAAGACCTGAGAGACACTTTTGTCAAAAGGCTCGGTCGAGGTCTTGTACTTCTCGCAGACCCCAAGCACCCGACGATGGAACTCTCGGACCTGATCGTCAGTAACATCCTTACGCAAACTCAAGCGTCCGGATTTGGGCTCCTTGAGCCCAAGGCCCTGGAAGGCAAACTCCATCTCGGTCATCGACAACTTACCTTCGCTTGCACAACGCAACCAACGATCACAGGTCTTTTGAATGTCCTCTTTCTCTGCGTCGGTAAATCCCTTGGACTGTTTGACAAACCTGAGCACATCCTCGACGACTCCCCATTGCAAGATCGTCGAATCCTGAAGCCGAATACCCAACCGACTCAGTTGCCGCGACGTTAAATCGCCTCGCTCCATCTGCGATGCAAGATCACTGAGTTCATCGATGATGGCCGTCTGATCGCTCTTGCTCAGCGCTGAACCATCCACCCATGGAATCAGTTGTTCGCGCAGGGCTCTTGCCGCCCTTGGACCTTGATTGCCCGTAAGCATAAAGGACATGTAAGCCACCGCGATGCACAGGAGCATGAGTCCGACGACGAAGACGACCAAGCATGCAGGCCCGAGCGATACATCCTTCTGAGAGTTCGGATCGGTGCTGCTATCTGGACTGTTGCTGGTGCTCAAAGAACTATGTCCTTCATTAGGCTTCATCAAAATGGATTTCAAGAACCTCGTAACGCATCAGACCACCAGGGGCTTTGAACTCCATGGTCTCTCCAACTTTCTTGCCCATCATCGCGACGGCAAATGGGCTCGTCGTCAAGATCCTACCCTTCTCGTAGTCCTCGTCGCCGGCACCTACAAGCGTATACTCTTCCTCATCATCGAACTTCAAATCCTTGAGTTTGACTCTAGCCCCGAACGCCACTCGATCCTTAGGCATCGAGGAGGTGTCGACGATTTGAGCACCAGCCAACTTGGCCTTGAGCGCATTGATCTTGGCTTGCATGAGCCCTTGGTTCTCGCGCTGAGCATGGTACTCGGCGTTCTCCTTGAGATCACCTTCGGCGCGGGCCTCGGCAATCTTCTCGGCGATACGAGGCATCTCCTCGTTTTCCAAGCGTTCGATTTCGGCCTTGATACGGTTGTACCCGTCACGGGTCATAGGCACGTAATCGGTCATTGCAAACTCCTGTTCCGACAGAAAAAAAGATGCGACCTTTTTCCGCTTGTCCAAACGAAAAGGGTCGCATCAGGTAAGACTGTTAATTTCGACAACGACATATCTTTCACCCCAGATCCAAAATGTCAAGTAGCGAAAACTTGGGAGTTTCTATCTCGAGGTGGCTTCGTAGATCGGAAGGTGCCTGTAAGTGACCTCCAAGGAGAGCAAATTCATCGTCGTAACGTACAGTCGACCAGCATATTCGCCCCAAGCGTCCGGGATCGCACCCATTGGCTCCCAAGACCCAGCGTACGGCCCACTGGTCAATTGAGTTTCAATAAGCATCGGATAGAGGGACTCATACCAGGTCTTCCATCGCTCCCCTCCCATGTGAAACAAAACCTGCGTGGCGTAATACCAATAATAAGTATCCCGCAAAGGTGCTTGCTCAGTACCCATTGCAGGCACTCGCTTGAGCAACCAATCGGCCCCTTGGGCCATCGCCGGATTGTCCCTTTTCCAACCGGTGTATAACCGCATCAGTAACCCTACGCTGGTCATCACAGGTGTAGGAACAGCCCCATGCTTGGTCTCGGGTGTATTGGCAAGCCAATTGTAACGATACAAGTATCGCTCTCTTGCACTTGCTTGAGAGTGCTCGAGCCACTTTTCAATCCCTTCATAGGTCTGTCGCGGAACATACAGTCCGGCAAGCTCTGCACTCTTGAGCGCCATCATCCCCCAACCGGTCACACTCGTATCGCTTCCGACGCGTGGCACATACCTCCATCCCCCCTCTTGGCGATCTTGACTATACGCAAGAAAGTCGACAGCTCGCTGTGCAGCGGTGCGCAGGTTCTCGTCTTGGGTCATGCCATAAGCTTCGCATAGTGCCAATGTTGCAATCGCGTGACTATAGAGCCACCCGTTGCGATCAGAGGCTTCCTCCATAGGTCGATACAAATCCCCATTGGTCTTTTGTCCAGCGACGAGAAACTCTAAGGCCTTGCGACATTCCTTTTGATACTTGAACTGCACATGACTGTATCCAGCCCCTTGAAACGATAGCAGCGAAAGCGCGGTCGCTGCTGTATCACTTCGAATCACCGTCGCTTGACCAAAATCTTCAAGCTTCCACGATCCGTCTGCCCGCTGATACTTGGCAAGAAACTCTAGCCCCCTCTCGATCGACTCCTCGGTCTTTGGCCCCAGCGGCCCCATCGCCTTGAGCTCCTGATTGCTCGATTCATCCATCCGACGCGATCGTTGCACAAATGCCGGAGCAGGGACTGGAACCAAACCCTTAGCCTGCTTGCTTGAATTGCTCGCTGGTCGGAAACGATCCAAGCCCGGACTCGAACCAATTGCATCGCTGATACTAGGAAGCTCAGTAGCGTTGCGCAATGGACTGGCGGATGGTTTCGCTGCATTTGCCGAAGCGATCCGGCCTGCGATTGGGTCTTTGTACTCGATCCCCCCGGTAGTACTCGAGGGCACGGTTGAGAAAGCCGGACTGCGGCGATTGAACTGGCCTCGATTGCCGAGCAACTGATCGATCGATTGGCTAGCAACACTGCTTGGGTTTCCAGAAGGTTGATTCGAACTAGGCTCAGGACTCGGATTGATCTTCGCGCGATCCACAGGGACTCTCGCGACAGATTCGGTTCGAACCGGAGGCCTTGGACTCGACTCGACGCGCGGATCGGATGACTGCATCGAGCCTTGAAGCTCCCGTTCGAGGCGATACTCCCGAGCCGCTGCAGAACTACTAGCCGCCAACGAACCGCCTGAGATCGGCTCGACCGAAGGAGCCGTGGTCGCACGCTCGAATCTTTCGAGGCTTTGGAGCTGCGTCCGCTCGATCGACATCGGTTTGGCCTCTGGCAAGCTATCTTGGGCCATCGGTGTCTGCTGCGCATCTTGGGCTTCGATCAGCGAACGTGGCATCGGAACGCTTAGCAAGTCTGGTCGATCTATGGATTGAGATTGATCCGTAGCAATCTCCGGCTCGAGCATCTCTTGCTCTGCGAGTTGGTCGTCTTGGACCGTCTTTTGAGCATCGACACTCGGATCCTTGGGCGTATCGATCAACTCAAGGGATTTTTGAGCCTGAGTCTCCGGTCGCAGTTCGACTTGGCTTGCCGGATCGATCTGCTTTTGGATTGGACGAAGATAATCTGGAACGGTTTGGTTGGACGCTGTTGGGGTGGCTTGGAAGGATGTGCCTTGAGACATCGCCTTAACTTGCATTTCGATCTTCTTGGAGCCATCGTTCCAGATCCCTGCAAACAGGACTGTATTGATGGCCGCGACGGTCAGCATCAAATGAACCAGCACGCTCAAGAGGAACCCGGTCTGAATCGACCGCTCGGCATGCTGAGGAATCATCACATGTGCAAGCATCGTCGAGGAGATGATCACCGTAGGAATCGCTAGGCAGTAGGTCCAAGCGTTGTAGAGGATCCTAGGATCGTCAAATCGAAGTACTCGCAAGACCATTACCATGACCAAGATGCCCAAAAGGGCAATGCCCAAATCCAGGAGCCAGATATCCGCCTTGGAACGGTTCATGGCTGGGATCCTGCTGGAGTGTCGGTGCTGCCTATCGATTCGTCTTGTGCAATGATTCGATACGAAGGAACCTTAAGTCGATTGCACAGGTCGATCAGCGAGACTACCGACTGAAACTCGACCCGTTTATCCCCTCGGAGAATGACCGTCTGCTGAACAGGGTTGTCCAAAACGGATTTGGCTAGTAATGGTTCGAGTTGTTCGAGGCTCAGTCGCTGACCACGGAGCATGTAGGTACCGTCTTGGCCGATACTCACGATGAGTTCTTCGGGCTGGACGGTCATGGGCAAGGCGTTTTTTGCCGACGGGAGCTGGATAGGAAGTTGCTGGTCGTCTTGGGAAAACTGCGTAGCGACCAAGAAGAAGATCAGCAGTAGAAAAACCACATCGATCAGTGGGGTAAGGTTCAGGGCATCGAGGGCTTTTCCCTTTTGAATTTTAAAGGACATGATCGCCCCGAGTTGGTTTCAGCGATGGGATTTTGCAATGGGAGTGGATTGCACGAGTTTGTGATTGTACCGATTCCAAACTCTCCAGGCTATCAAATCTGATCCGTCTGATCCGACGGATCCGGTTAAATTGATTCAACTTTGAGATCCGGTTAGGCCGATTATCCCCGATAGTCGCAAGGGCGCAAGTGTACCGGCGACGTCCAATAAGCCGTGTTCTCGGGGGGGAATTATGATTCGCAAGGCGCTGATGGTAGTCGCCCTGGCAGTAGTTGCCAGCATTTCGACCGCTTCTGTTTCTCATGCACAGCAAGCGCAACAAGCTTAC
>JBJSXX010000237.1:0-11689 GCA_046086605.1 Pirellula sp.
AATTTTCTAACTCAGTCAGGCTTGAAATCCGCGAGCATACCTGCATCGGATCTGTCTTAGTCAATATGCGTTTGCGCTGCCGTTGGCCACTCGACGCTATCGCTTTGTTTCTTAGGTTGCAAGGATGGTATCGGAGTGTTCGTAGCCCGGTGCGCAGCAACATAGTAGCACAAGATCGACGGAGCCATCGTTGTGGATCCGGTGCCATTTGCCCGGCCCGATGGCGATCGCATCACCGGGGCCGACTTGCCTAAGCTGGCCGTCGATTTCCATTTTTCCAGAGCCGCTGAGGATGTAGTAAATCTCTTCGGTCTTTGGATGATGGTGCAGTTGGGTGACGACTCCTGCTGGAATTGTGGCTTCTGCCAAACTCTGGTTTCGTATCGAAGAGTTTCGGTGAGCCAACAGCTCGCGAATGATCGATCCATCCTTGGTCACAAACGGCTCGCAATCATCCCGATGGACTATTTCCATTTTATCATTTTCCTTCCTCGCTCTTGTTGACCGACCCTACGGAGCAATCGCACCGGATTCGAGTATCTCGCCAAGGCGTAAAGTTCGCAACGGTTTCTGAAGAATTGATGTGGCTGAAACCATTTTACAGATTTTCGAGTAAACTAGTCATTCTCCATGGTCCACAGGTGCTTTTTTTAATCCGTCGCTTGGTTCCTAACCCGCTTGCTCCAATATGCCTCGAACCCGCGTGCTGTTTTGTTCATCGACCATGGACGGTGGAGGCAGCGAACGCCAACTGCTCTATCTGCTTAAAGGACTAGACCGAAAGGTCTTTGAGCCTTCGCTGTATCTGCTTCGTACCACTGGGCAGTTGCTCGAGCAAATCCCGTCCGATTGCCCTGTAAGCGATTTTTGGACTGGCCGGGAGCCCACGAAACTCAACTGGCCCGGAAGGGATTACAAACTCCAAATCAAGCATCTGGCACAGCATATCCGTAGCCATGGAATCCAGGTCCTCTACGATCGGCTCTTCCACATGACCATGATCAGTGGACCGGCATGCTTGCGAGCTCGCTGTGCCCGAGTCTCGACGATCGTCTCACCACCCCAGTTTGACGTCGAACGGACCGAAACCCGCTGGCGCTGGATCAAGCGCCGATACTTGGCCAAAGCCTACGCTTCAAGTCAAGCGCTGCTGAGTGTTTCCCAAGGCACCGCGATTGCTAGCTCGAAGTATTACCGAATTCCAAGCGAACGCTTCGAGGTCGTCATGAGCCCGATCGATACCAAGACGATCGAGGTAAAAGCATCGATGCCTATCGAATTCTCTCGCTGGTCCAATTCGGTCAAGAACATCGTCGCCATCGGCAGGCTAGGCGCTGAAAAAGGACACTCGGATTTGATCGAGGCCTTCGCATTGCTGGTGCAAAAGCGGGGTAAGCAATTCAACCTGCACATCGCCGGTGAAGGAGTACTCCGCGAGAGCCTCGAGGGCTTGATCGCCCAACGGAATTTAAGCGACTGCGCATTCCTTCACGGCTATGTATCGAATCCTTATCCGCTCCTGAAGCAGGCGGATTTGATGGTGCTCCCTTCGCTCTACGAAGGGCTTCCGAACGTGATGCTCGAGGCGATGCTCTGCCAATGCCCGGTCTTGGCGACCAACACCGAGCAAGGAGCCGGAGAGTACTTGCGTCAGTATCCGCTTGGCGATTTGGTTCCCATTGGAAGCATCCCACTGATGCTCGAACGTATGGAGAACTGCTTTGATCAGCCCGAGAAATGGAAAGCACGCGCCGCTGTCGCTTACCATCATGTTCTCGAACATCACGATCTTGACCGCTGGATCCAAAGAGTCTCTGGGATCCTATTGCGCGCCGCGGAAACCAAGTTGCCATGACTAGCAAAACACCAATGACCAATCAGCACCTGGCCAGTCTCTTTGAGGAGATGGCAGACCTGCTGGAATTATCTGGAGAGAACGCGTTTCGTATCCGAGCCTATCGCAGCGGAGCCTCGGCCATCGAAGGACTGAGCCAGCCGGTCGGTGAACTGATTGCCCAAGGTTTCGATCTAACGACGGTCGATGGCATCGGATCGACGCTGGCGGAGAAATCGAAAGTTGCGATCGAGACTGGTTCGATTCCCGCTCTGGAGAAACTGCGAGCCGAGGTTCCTACGGCCCTGCGAGACGTCATGCGCGTTCCGGGACTTGGTGCGAAGAAAGCGATGAAACTTCATCAAGAGCTCGGTGTGATGGATTTGACGACTCTCAAGCAAGTTTGCTTGGATGGAAAAGTCGCTGGATTGAAAGGGTTCGGAGACAAGACCCAGCAAAGCATTTTGCAGAACATCGATATTGTTGCCAAGGCTGCAGAGCGACTGCGACTCGATCAGGCCGATCGACTCGCAGAGGATTTGAGATCGCATTTTTCAAGCTGCAAAGCGATTCAAAGGTTGGATTTTGCTGGCAGTTACAGACGGGGCAAAGAGACCGTCGGAGACTTGGATATTTTGGTCGTTAGCACGTCGCCCGAGAAGGTGATGGATCGCTTTGGGGAATTCCCCGATGTCAGCGAGGTTCTGGCCCGAGGCGATACCAAGATGAGTGTTCGGATGACTGGGGCTTTTCAAGTTGATCTACGTGTCGTCGAGGAGGCTTGCTGGGGGGCGGCTTTGCAATACTTCACCGGAAGCAAAGAGCACAACGTGCATGTCCGCTCGATCGCTAAGTCCTTGGGCCTGAAGATCAGCGAGTACGGTGTGTTTCGCGAAGGAGATGATCAGAAACCTGTAGCGGGGTCGGACGAAGCAAGCTTGTACGAGGCGATCGGTTTGCCATGGATCCCACCGGAACTGCGAGAGAACCGATTCGAGTTTCAAAAGGATGTTTCATCGAGGCTCAAGGATCTTGTCGAGCTATCGGATATCCGAGGCGATCTGCACATGCATACGGTCTATACCGATGGCACCGATACGATCGAAGCCATGGCGCAGGCGGCCATAGCACGGGGGCTTGAGTACATCGCGATTACCGACCATTCCAAGCGAGTCAGTGTGGCCCGAGGGCTCGATGACGAGCGAGTCTTGGAGCAGTGGGCTTACATCGATCGGATCGCTTCGGAGTATCAAGATCGATTGCAATTGCTCAAGGGGATCGAATGCGACATCCTCGAGGACGGCACACTCGATCTTAGCGACGAGACGTTGGCCAAGGCCGATTGGGTGACGGCCAGCGTCCATTTTGGGTTCAAGCAATCCAGGGAAGAGATCACCGATCGGATCCTTGGAGCCATCGCGCATCGGAGTGTGCATTCGATATCGCATCCCTCCGGAAGGCTCATTTCGCGCAGGCCGGCTTATGAGTACGATCTGACGGCTGTGATCCAAGCGGCAGCCGAACATGGCAAGTGTTTAGAGATCAACTCCAATCCCGAGAGGCTTGATTTAAACGACTTGCAAGCTGCAGCGGCAGTTGAGGCAGGGGTGATGATGGTCATCAACACCGATGCCCATGCGGTTGGTCACCTGGAGCTTATGAAGTATGGTATAGGCGTGGCGCGTCGGGCGGGGATCGTGAAAAAGCAGGTACTCAATACCAAGACGACCAAGCAGATGCTTGCTTGGCTAAAGAAGCATAAGTAGACAACTGAAGTCAAAATGGAGTTCGCAGATGTTGAGCAATCGCGTGCATGGGATGTTGGCGCTGATGGGGGTGGTTGGTCTTGGAGCTTGTCTTTCGGCAGCTAGGCCGCAACCACCCGAGGGCAAGATTGATCCTGCGGATCCTCTGATGCAGTCGATCAAGGAGCGGATGGGTAAGCTACCTCGATTGGATCAAGAGATCCAAGGCAAGACGGATTCAAGCAGTGAGGTGAGCAAGACCAAGGGAGCAGCGCACAAACATCGAGCAGCAGAGTTGATGCTCAAATCCGCAAGGCTTTTGGAATCGGGTGCAGGAGATTCGCAGGAGCTGCAAAAGATTGCCAAGGACCTGCGAAAGCAGGTCGTGGTGGTGTTGGAATCAGACTGATCGGTCTGATCTGTCCGATCCGACAGATCGCTCCCCTAAAAACAGCGAGTGGATTGCCAGCATGATTGCACCGACGACCAGGAGGCTATCGGCGATATTGAAGTTAGGCCAGGTGTATTGGCCATACCGGCAAAGGATCCAATCGCGAACGCCGCCGGCGTAGGAGCCTGGCAGGCCGTGGAGGTTTAGTCGGTCGTAGAGGTTACCGAGGATACCTCCGGTGACGAGTCCTAGGTTGACGGTGAGCCACAGCGATTGGCAGGCCTTGTACAGGAACAACCAGACGAGTAGACCGACGATGGCGCTGATCGAGACGGCGGCAAAGAGCCATCCGTAGCCTTGTCCGAGTCCGAATACAGCACCTTGGTTGACTGCGGTTTCGATGCCGAAGTAATTTTCGATCCACCAGGTGGGGGGTTGTTGGCCTGGGAGTCCTTTCCAAGCGAATATTCGTTCTTTGGTAAGCAGGTCGATGCTAGTGCCCAGGGCAGCGAGAATGGCAAAGACAGTTGCGCGGCGAAAGATCATTCGTAGGTCGTTGGAGTGGGATTACCAGCGGGTTTCCATTTGGTCGACGATGTGGTTGGCGAGTCGTTCGGCGTTGCGTTGGAAAGAGGTTGCGATCGACTGGCCGGCTTCGGGAACAAATTTGGTTCGTTCTGCGAAGTAGTGCGTGATTTCGCCTGGGGGTAGGAATCGGGTTGTGACCAAGTTCATACCGCGACGATCGGTCCAATTCAGTTCGACGGCGACGACGGTTTCGAGCAAGCGAGGTTCATCGGTATTGGTTTCGGCGATGACGCGTTTGGTGTCGTTGGTAAGTCGGATCGAGAGGATTGAATCGGCGACGGCGTTGTCGGCGAGTTTGTAGGGGGTTCTACGTTCGATTTCTTTTTGGACAGCTTCGGTCAGCAGTACCCCGAGTTCCGGTCGAAACGAGTCGCTACGTATGACTGGTACGTTGATTGTTCTGACATCGGTTCGATAGACGTTGCGCGTACCGATGCGGTATCCGAAGCAACCGCTGGCAAAGAGCAGCAGGATGGGGGTCCAGCAGAGCAAATTGCGAATGGCCATAGGCTTTATCGTTTTACTGGCTCGAGGTTGCCTACGGTACGCACTTGGGGATCACCACTGTTTGGATCGAGTGGATTTGGGGTTGGTTTGGGTCGGGTTCGGGTGATGAGAGATTGTCGCTGAGCGATTTCTTCTTGGGTGGGTTTCAAGAGAGGAGTGACTTTATCGCGGGTTGGGAACGCGTAAGTCATCCAATGCAGATAGGGGGTTGGGACTGAGGGTTTGCCTTCAGCGTTATCGATGATTTGTTGGGCTTTGTCAGCAAAGGGTGTATCTGGATAGTTGTCGAGGATCCGATCGCAATAGACGATTGCAGCGGCGTATTCCTGTTTGTTGTTTCTGTAGGTGGCTTCATCGTAGAGTCGTTCTGCTTGTCGGTATTTGACTTCGGCGAGCATTTCGGCGATGGGTTCTTTGCGTTCGCTAGCTTGTTTGGAGAACTGCCTGACCATTTGCTTGAGCAGTTTGTCGGCTTGTTCGAGGGGTTCGGAGGAGTACTGGGGGCCTTGATAGGCAAGCAGAGCGGATTTAGCACCCAGGAAGTGGGCATCGAACTGATGGGGGCTATCGGTGTAGACGGTGATAAGATCTCGATAGCGATCGAGGGCTTCGTTCCAGTTCTCGCGTTTGAATTCGGTGTTCGCGATATCCATGACGACATCATCAGCGAGTCGACCGGTGGGGCTATCGAGGAGCATTTTTTCCAAGACACGTTTGCCGTGGTTTTCGGTATCGTTCAAAGGCCGAGACTTGTCGGTGAAGTTTAAGTTGTAGAACTTGTCGGGGAACTGCAACCAGTAGTTTCCGATTTCCATACGTCGTTGGTCGACGCGATCTTGGTAGCGTGTGCGAGGGTACTCTTTGATGAGTTTGACGTAGAAGTCTTCTGCTTTGGGGTAGTCTTCGGCGAAGAAGTAGGATTCGGCGGTCATGAAGTGGGCGTCTTGCTCGAGGGAGCTGCTAGCCCAATGCTTACCGGCTTGATTGTATTTCTTGGCTGCTTTGCGGAAGAGTTCTTTGCGATCCGGTGAGTCTTGGGTGCTCAGTGCAGCTTGGTAGATCTCGTTGGCTTCTTTGAGAGTGGATCTGGCAAGGTCTTTATCGACTTTGCGTTCGCCCAGACCTGGGATTTTTCGGAGTATTTTTGGGACATCGGAATTCATCATCTTATCGGCTCGAGAGCCTTCGGGACGGATCCAGTTTCCTTCTTTATCCTCGTAGCCTTCGATGGCATTTTTGGCTCGCGAGTATTCGTCTTCTTGCCAAGGTTTGAAGAGTCTGCAGCCGCTATTGCCAAGGAGCAGCAGTACGAGCAGGGCCAAGGTGCGGTGGCTTAGCGTTTGAGATCTTCGAGGTAATCGAGCATTCTCAGGCGTCGATCCGCGAGGCAGATGACGATTTGTTCCATGACCAGTCTTATTTCGGCTCGCACGAATGCTGGGACGATCGGAGGGGGAGTTTGCTCGGCAATCAAATTTGCTAAAGGCGAATCCGCGATGGGGGTCGATCGCGCTTCGAGAGTTTGGAGAGTTTGGGGACCGATGCGCATGTAGCTGCGCTGCATGGAGGTGCAGTTTGGGCATAGCACGCCACCGGCCTGTGGGCTGAAGGCTATCGATTGACGATCGGTTTCGATCTCTTCGCCGCATGCAACACACCATCTCCAACTGGGCATATGCCCTAGTCGTTGGATTGTTTGAAGTTCAAAATCAAGGATCGTCCAAGCGGGGTTTGCTTGTCGATCGAGCTCATCGAGGGCATGGCACAACGAGTCGAGCAAACCGGGGATCGGCTCGTGGTTTTCCGTGAGTGCATGGATCAATTCGCTCGCATAGTAACCGCAGTAAAGGGGAAGCAATCCGACTTGTGCTGAGCGAAACCGCCGGAGCAGTTTGGCTTCTGTCAGCAGGTCGAGGGACTCTCCCGATTTCTTGAGGAACACTACGGAGGAGAGCGACAGAAGGTCAAGAGCAGATTCGAAGGGGCTTTTGAGGCGTCGGGCACCTTTGGCGATGGCTGAGATTTTGCCAAAGTCCCTGGTAAAGAGGGTCACGACCAGGCTCGTTTCGCTCCATTCGACCGTTTTTAGGACGATCGCATCGGTTTTTTCCAGAGACATGATCGAAGGCTTAGCTTTTTAAGCTCCTTGAAAGCTCAGTTGGGTTGTCTAGAACCAGAAGGATAGCGAGAAAAGTTGGCTGATTCAGGCCGATTTGGGTAGGAAGGAGCAAAAATATTTTTTGTTTTTTTCCGTAGCGGGATTTGGCTGTGACCAGAGGTGTCACACCCCTGGGCGATTCTTATAGGCAGTTGTTGACGTCGCTTGTACGCGTTAGCATGATTGACCCGTTTGGTAACAAGGAAGCGGCGGTGAGACATCCGCTGAAAGAAAAAGGAGAATAGCCGTGGCTGGATCATCAGGAAAAGGTTCTGGAACCAAGAAGAAGCAAGACAAGGCACCGGTCGAACCGGTAACTGGTTTGGAGAGCATCCTCAAGAAGGAGCCGGCTCTGAAGACCACCTTGCAACAAATCGAAAAGCAGTTCGGAGAAGGATCGATCATGCCATTGGGTGGTGAAACCCAATTGAAGATCGAAGGGATCAGTACCGGATCGCTCTCGCTTGACTTGGCTCTAGGTGGGATCGGTCTACCACGTGGTCGGATCATCGAGGTCTTTGGTCCAGAGTCTAGCGGTAAGACGACGATTGCTTTGCATGTTTGCGCAGAAGCTCAAAAGGCCGGTGGCATTGCTGCGATCATCGATGCTGAGCATGCCTTTGATCCGAGCTGGGGCAAGAAGCTAGGTGTCGAACTCGATACGTTGCTTGTAAGTCAACCAAGCAGTGGTGAAGAGGCCATGCAGATCACCGAAATGCTCGTCAAGAGCAACGCGGTCGATGTGGTAGTGATCGACTCGGTGGCAGCGTTGGTGCCGCGTCAAGAACTCGAAGGGGAGATCGGCGATGCGCACGTGGGGCTTCAAGCTCGATTGATGAGCCAGTCGATGCGTAAGCTCACCGGTGCGATTGCACGGAGCAAGACGGCAGTGATCTTCATCAACCAGATCCGCGAGAAGATCGGCGGCATGAGTTACGGAAGTCCCGAAACGACCCCTGGTGGTCGGGCATTGAAGTTCTACGCTTCGGTCCGCGTCGATGTTCGGCGTATCGGCCAGCTCAAGGATGGCGAAGAAGTCGTCGGCCAGCGGGTCAAGACCAAGATCGTCAAGAACAAAGTAGCACCTCCATTCCGAGTTGCCGAGTTCGATATGATGCACACCAACGGCATCAGCTACGAAGGTGACTTGATCGATCTGGGTATCGCCCACAAGATCCTCACCAAGAGTGGGGCTTGGTTCAAGTACGGGGAAACCTATATCGGCCAAGGCAAAGAAAAGGCCAGAAACTACCTTTCGGAAAACAAATCGGTGGCCAAAGAGATTCGCCAAGCGATCGAGTCCGCAGGTGGATACTCAGGGCCAGAAGGCCCCGCCACTCCCGAAGAAGCCCAAGAGGAAGTCGAAGCCGATTCCTAGTCCTTGGCAGGTTGTCTGAAGCCATCGGGTCAATTATAAAAGAGTTCAAAGGAGTGCAGCATCCGAGTGTTGCACTCCTTTTGTTGTTTCCTCGTCGAATCCTCCCTCCCCGATAGAATCCTACCTCTCCTCTTGCAGCGTTTGGTGATCACCCCAGGGTGCTCGCGCCAGACGACGCTTGACTCTTTGTGAGCTCTCATGACCAATCACACTCTCGAAGGTGTCTTTGTCGCCTGCGATCGCTCGGCGAAAGACCGAGTTTTAAAATGGTTCGAATCTCTAGGGATCGAATCGTTGGTTGAGTCGCACGCGTGCGAGTATGCCGGCCAAATGGGCTATCGATTCTGCTTGACTCCAGAGGCCTTTGCCGATTGGACTCCCAACTACAACACGTTGATGCTCTCCGAGCGACTTTGCAGTCACTTCGGTCAACCTGCATCGGAACTGATCGATCAAGAGACATTGCTTGCGATGCTCGCCTCCCCACTGTGTTTCGCTTATCCGAGCATCGAGGAATTCGAATCCTCTGCAAGGATCAGGGTCAATATTGCTCAGGCGGCGAGCAAGACGTTTTTGTCCTTTGATGCTTATGGAGCCGAGCGGCCTGAGGATTACTGGGTCTACGATGAGGATCGAGGGTTCTTGATCAAACCCGATCGATCGCTCATTGAAGCATTGAGACTTGCGACGCAACCGGGGGAGACCGGGATTGTTTATTCGTTTTCGTGTTATCGCGCCACGGAGTACGTAGTGGCTTTGGGGGTGGCGCAAGAGGCCTTGAGGGTCAACCCTCGTTTGTATCGGCAGCTTGAGTCACAATCTCAGCGACGTGCGATTCGTTCGCGAGAGTTTCATGATGTGTTCATGAAGGAGTATGGATCTCGCCAGAGGCCTTTGCCTGAGAGCTATTACGTGCCGGGGGATCGGGTATGGTTTAAGAATCCCGACCCGGCCTCGGCCGAGGCGCTGGGGTTCGAGGGTTCGTGGCTCTTTTACATGGGCGCTGGGGTCTTTTCAGATTTCTGGAAGCGCAACAAGACCTTTACGTTGGATTTGAAATGTTTGGAGATCTACCATTGGCGGGATTCCGCCTATCAAGACTCCGAGGGTGTATGGCGGATGGATGAGATGCGGGTGCAGGAGCACATGCGCAAGACCGAGTCGGATCCGATCGAGCATCAAAGGATTTTAGCAGCGATGCGAAAGATCCAGGATGGTCCGGGTGTTTATGCCGACGGTGGCATCGTCGACGCAACACGCGAGTACACACGCTGGGTTCGTCCCGAGAGTTGTGATATCTACCTTAAGGATGCTCAGGACGTTCTATGAATGTGAGGGGTCTTCGGGGAATTATTGTGGGTAACAATCTAGGATAAAGACTCCTGAAGAAATCTTTTTGAAACACAGAGTCGCAGAGAGCACAGAGCCTTGAGCACCTCTAGTTTTTTGTCTCGCTAAAGCAGAACAGATGTTTTTCGCCACGAACGAATAGTTCGGTGCCGACCAAGGCGGGCGTTGCATCGACCCCTTCGCCGACGTTGTTGTTGGCTAGAACTTTTAGATCCGCCGAATCCTTGATGACTGCGATGGTTCCACCCCGGTCAGTCAGATAGATGTAGCCGTTGGCGGCAACCGGTGAGGCGTAGGTTCTAGTGACGCCCGGGACGCGGCTTGCTGAGTAAAGGGTCTTACCTGACTTGGCATCGACACAAGTCAGCAGTCCTGTTTTTTCTTTGTAGTAGTACAAGCGTCCATTGGTGAGCAGTGGAGAGGCCACGTCGGGGGTGTCGCGATTTTGCGACCAGAGAAGATGCTTGGTCGATTCCAATTTACCCCGACCGTTGAGATCGAACGCACCGATGTAGGAACCTCGAAAACCGCTAGCGACATAGGCCACACCGTCTTGGGCTACGGCCGAGGCGCAAGGACGTTGCGTTTGGCCAGAGCATTGCCAAAGTTCTTTGCCTGTGGCTAGGTCGTAACCCCGGGCGGCACTTTGGCCATTCATGATGATTTGAGAATTACCTTGCGGGTCGCTGGCGATCAGCGGTGTTGCCCAGCAGGTGGGTTCATCGCGTTTGGTTTGCCAAACGATATCGCCGTTGTTTTTGTTCAGGGCATAGAGCATCGATTGGCCTTCGTGATCCCATGGCACGATGAGCAAGTCTCCGGCGATGGTAGGCGAACTGCCTTCGCCAAAACCATTTCGGATTTGCATATCGCCGAGGTCCTTAGACCAGACCAATTTGCCATCGAGGTTGTAGGCAAAGAGGCCTCGCGAGCCGAAGAAGGCGTAGAGCAAGTTGCCATCGGTGCAGGGGCTTGCCGAAGCATATCCGTTGGTTTCGTGGGTGCCTTCGTGAGGTTTTGCCGTCAGGGCTTTTTGTTCCCAGAGTATTTTGCCGTTTTGTCGATCGAGGCAGTAAACGTAGAAATCGAATTCATTCCGATTTGGTGTTGCCACGGCGCTGGTGACAAAAACTTTTTGATCCCAGATAACGGGCGATCCGGAGCCTTGGCCTGGGATAGGGACCTTCCATCGGAGAGCCTGCGTAGGACCGAATTCCTTGGGCGGTTTGGCGGTGTCAGATTTTCCGTTGCCGCTTGGACCTCGCCAGTGCCCCCACTGAATCGCGTCTTTCGAGGCTGATTCTTGAGCGGTTGTTTTGGCTGGATGAGTGCTTAGCAAACCGAAGCTGCAGAGGGCCAAGGCGGGGAAAAGAACAAAGTTTTTGAAGTGCTTAGTCATAGCTTGGGAAAGGGTTGGAGTTCTCTTCGGATTTTGAAGGATTCATGGAGTTACGAAGGTGGGAGCCCGGGGGACTTTCATCGTACTCGAAAAGAAGGCTTGGGATTGGGTTTATAACCGAGCTAGGCCTACCAAATTGGATGAATTGCTTGGTGTTCTCGGCTGTAGAGGGAATCTATTGGGTAAACTCTCTGGCCACCGCCGGACGGTTCGCACCGTTCCGCTTTTCCTTCAAAACCCGCCATCGAAGTTCCGAATTGGTACTAATCCTAGGAGATTGGTCTTTGTCAAGTCTTCTGGTGGGGTTTAAGCTTTAGCAGAACAGTTCTCAGCAGTAGC
>JBJSXX010000238.1:0-2886 GCA_046086605.1 Pirellula sp.
TTCGCCAAATCATTTGTCGTGACGATGAACCACACTTGGCAGAAGCATCTGCCGACATCCCAATGCAAATACCGATCATCAAAACAAGATGAATGAGCCTTGCCAGTGAGCACCCAAACCAAGCACCCAAAGAGCCACTCACCCCCCACATAGAGGGGGTCGCTAGCTTTCGATTTGATGATCGAGGATTGGGCATCGGAACCGATCGCAAATTGGATGAGTTCGGAGTGGATTGGAAATAGGACTAGAATCGGAGAATGTCGTTCCCGAATTTGTTCCATGATTCGGTCCAGTAGCCCGAATGTCAACCTAGAATTAGGAAATTATCTTCGATAATTAGAATCCATGCGATCCTGAGCGTCGCGATTGAGCATTTCGTACTGTGGATCTCGGTGCTCGTAGTCGACAACCATCCACTTGCCCTTTTCTTGTTCGAGGTGGATTTTGACCCATCTGGGAACCGAGCCGGTGTTTCCGTCTCGGGATGCTCGGACAAAAACGTTCATCCGGATGGTTGCGGTCTTTGGGTTTTTCATTTTGCCGAGTTCGACTCCGTGGATTTTCTTGATCCTAACGGACTCAAACTCAACGGTTTCGAGTTGGGTTTTGAGGCTTCTGAGGCTCTCGCTGGCATCTGGATGAACGCAAGCAGTGACTTCTTTGAAGCGGTTTGCTTCGAGATCGGCTGCGATTTTGGTCATGAACTGGCTGAGGATCTCTCGATCGGTTTTGAAGCCGATATTGACCAACAGACACAGCAGTGTCGCCAGGGCGATGCCTAGACTCCACTTCCAAAATGCGGCCCTTCCAGATTCAAGCCACGCATAGACCAGTACTCCCGATAGAAAGGAGCCTAATAAACCGATGATCCAGGGCGACTCCAGGAGGTACTCTTGCATGGTTGGCTCGGGAACCTTGGGCAGTAGAAGAGAAGTTGCGGCATCGCACACACTGCTCAAATTCTATCTTGCAAGGTTCTTTTGGCAACTTCCGGGCCTGGATCACTGAGACCGACAAGTTTAGAGGCTTACTGCAAAGGCGGCGAAAATCGTCGGGTTGGCCGGTTCGAAGTCGTTGTCGAAGCAAAGCATCAAAAGCCGTCTGCCGTCGGGTAGTTTGGGCCCCCATGCGATCCCTTCGGGTTTTTCTGGCGCATTGCTACCGGAAAAACCATAGGCGGGATTGAGTAGATCGATCAAAAGGGTTTTTCGGATCACGACAGTACCTTCAGGTGGTCCTTGACGCATCGAACTTGCTTGGGTGATGTCGGTCGCTCCGGAGGCATCGGCCAAGTAGATCCGTTTGATCTTCGCTTTATCTCCCGCATTGCTATCTCTTTCGAGTACCAAAAAGCGGCCCGCGTCAGCCCAGAGAACCTCGCTGATTCCGGTCGATTCGTCATCGAGTTTGTAGGCCCACTGTTTGCTTTTTCCGGAATCTGAATCGATCGCGATCCATCGAGTCCAGACACCTAGGCATTTGTTTTTTTCGATGCGTCCATCTTGCACCAAAGGGCCTTGCATCACACCGACGATCGTCTTGCCATCGGGACTAAGAGCGATGCCTTCGAGTCCTCGATTGCTAAAGGCACCTTGGGTAAACGCAGGATTGAGTTTTTCGCTAAGTTGAAACGTAGTTGGCAGTGCAAAGTTTCTGAGATGTTTGCCATCGTTGGAGAACAGGTCGATGTACGGACCGTATTCATCGCTGATCAAGACACCGGTGTCGCCTAAGACTCGGATTCCCTCGGGATCATAACTTGGACATCGTTGGGGTTTATCCCAAGCTTTCAATAGCGACAAACTACCAGTCATTGATTCGCCAGATGCATCTTTGAGCATTGCGGTGCGTTCGAGCTGGAAATCGATCGAACGCTTTTCCGGATTGAGTTTGAGCTGGACGAAATGAAAGCGGCATGGAAAAGATGCCGCGCCATCACCTGCCCCGCGATCGGAAAGAACCACATAACGATTGTCCTTGCCTGTGTAATCGATGGCTGAAAGTCCGCCGAAAGCATTGATCGGCGTGTTGGTCTCAAGCATCCCACTAAGGCCGCTGTTATCTGTCAACTCTCCCGAAAGCCTCGTCGCACCTAGAAACTCAACTTGGCCAAAAACTGGAAGCATTCCCAATAGGCAAAACCATCCAACCGAAATCGCGAAAAGGGATCGATCCATCCTTGCAAAACTCATAAGAAGACAACTTTCAATTGCTTGCGAGTAGGTAAAAAGCCTGGTTGCACTTGCACCCACTACAGTTCCTGAATTCACCATTAAAAAAGAGCTTACACAAGTCATTGTGTAAGCTCTTGAAAGTATTGATAAAGTCGTTTTTTCTCAGATCATACGTCGATGATTCCAAACGGCTTAGTCTTCGAACTTGCCGATGTCACCGCGATCTCTGGTGCATAGTGCGACGAACGAAGGACCTGCAATGTTCGCTGAGATGAATTGCACGGAACCATCACCGACGACGAAGTGAGCACCCGAGCCGTGGAATGCGTAGAATTCTGAATCGTTCGTGCAATTCATGAAGCAGTTACCAACAATCGTCGTAGCCCCCGAGCTCGTAGTGCTATTTTGCTGACCGTCTGCACGCGAACCGTCCACACTAAATCCACCGTTGATATCAGCCCATCCCCAACCGTCGGCAGTGACATTGGTTCCCAACGCGATATTACCAGTGCGAGGGTTTGCAACCTTCTTGCCGCTGACATACATCGAAGGACGACCGGCACCTTCTCCAATGACCAGCGTGTTGGAAAGTCCGTCAACAATGGTTGCCAACTTGACTCCATCTGGTCCGCGGCCCATTGCGCCCATGACTTCACGAGTACCGATGCTCGGAAGTCCCGCGGCCACAAATGCAGCATTTCTAACTGCGTTG
>JBJSXX010000239.1:0-5108 GCA_046086605.1 Pirellula sp.
GGTTGCTAATGAATCATCCTCTGAATTCGGCTTTTGATACAACGCTTGCATCGATCTGCTATTATCGAGCACTACCGCAACGCTGTTCGCCTGAGGCTCTGGAACTGTTATGATGCGATTCGGATCTAATAGGCAAAAGCATAAAATGCCAAGCCCTAACGAACGAAGCAATGATCCAATCCAGCGTACTTTTTCAGACTGCATTGCAGGATAAGAGTACCACGCTGCAATGCTCAGTATGGCCCACAGCGAAAATACCGCTGGAGCCCAAGCCCACTTAGCAAACACTATGCCATCGAACCAACTGGTCACTTGGACTGTTCTCCTCCAAGCCTCTCAAAATAGCGATCCAAACCCGAGCGGAACTTGTCCGGAACTGGATCGCGATCCAACGGAACCAATTCATTTTGTTTGGCAGTCTTGCGCACCAACTCCTCCTGCACCTTGCGCTGCAGTTCCTTAAGGGGATCAGAAACCATCTTCTTCACTAAATCCCATTGCGGTTCCTTCGAATGCCGCTTGTACTCCATCCGAAACTCCCTTGCGGCCTCGCGTACACGCGCCGCCTCAGCCTTCAAATCCGTGTCCCGAACCAGCTCTTCGATGTCCCGTAACTGATCCGTCCACCTTGCGTAATCTTCACCCATCAAGGGTGCACTAAACTCACCTCGGCCCGAACCCTGCGCTCTTGCTACCCGCTGGCGCAGTTCCTCCAACACATTTCTCCCTTGGCCAATCTGATCCCGGGTCGATTGCCCAGGTTGCGGCTGTCCAGGTTGTTGCTGACCTTGTCGTTGCTGACCTTGTTGTTGCTGACCTTGTTGTTGCTGACCTTGTTGTTGCTGACCTTGTTGTTGCTGACCTTGTTGTTGCTGGCCTGGTTGTTGCTGGCCTGGTTGTTGCTGGCCCGGTTGTTGCTGGCCCGGTTGTTGCTGGCCCGGTTGTTGCTGGCCCGGTTGTTGCTGCCCTTGTTGTGGCTGGCCTTGTTGTGGCTGACCTGGTTGTGGCTGACCTGGTTGTGGCTGGCCTGGTTGTGGCTGGCCTGGTTGCGGCTGACCTGGTTCCTGATTCGTGTCGCGTTTTTGCATGTCACGAAGCTCCTCGGGGGCACTGCGCTGAGACAATTCCTCCTGGATCGCACGATTGGCTCGTTCGAGCTCTTGAATCGCTCTTCTTAGCGATTCCTCTTCCGAGCCTAAAACACTTTCAGTCGACTTTTGAATGCTGTCTCTGAGTCCCTGTAGATCCTTACTAACTTCCTGAGACTCTTCGACCGCAGGTTGATCCATACCACGCTGGATCATCATCGGGATACGCTCAAGCCGTTGCTGTGTCGGTTGACGTGTCGCATCCCTGTAGGTTTCGTAAAGTTGCTCGGCCAATAGCGGTTCGCTACCCTCTGCCCGTTCGACGGTCTCTTTGATCCGCTCAAGCAATTCAGCATAGTCATTTTTCTGATCCTTCCAGGCTTCAAGATTTTGTTGCTGATCCGAAGGCTGTTGGTTGAGTTCTGATTCACTTCGCAAAAGGGATTCCCGAGGTTCCTTATTCGCGTCTTGCGATTTCTCGGATTCGGAGGATGTTTTGTCTGTAATCCCCGCTTGCTCTTTGAGACTGCGCTCCAATTGCGATTGTTTTTGAGAAACCCTCTCGGCCTCCTCAACGAGCTTCTGGACATCCCTTTGCAATGCTTCGGAGCTTTGCTCTCTTAGACGCTCCCTTGTCTGCTCGACATCCTGCTGAGCTCGAGTTCCGGAATTCAAAGCCGCAGAGGGCTTCGCTTCGCTCAACTGCTGCTGACTCTCTTGCATCTGCTGTCTTGCATTCTCGATGGCCTGCCGAGACTCTTCGAGTTCATTTCTTGTTTCAGGGTTGTTCATTCGTTCGATCAACTCGTCGGCGTCTTGTACCAACTCCTGCTGCTCTTCCCTGAGACGATCGAGCTTTTCCTGCAATTCTTTTTTCTCTTGCTCGTCATTGACAGCTTGCAGAGCCAGATCAAGTTCGCGAACCTGCTCGTTGAGATCCTCTTGACGTCGGGCGAGTTCGTCCAAACGATTCATTACCTGTCGCATCTCTTGCTGGGCCTGCGTTTCTTGCTGCATCGGTTGTGATTCTTCTTCGTACCGATTCATATCTTGCTCAAGCTGCAGTTGCTCGATTTGCTGTTGGCGATTGCGTTGGCTGGCCGACTGGGAACTCTGACTCTGTGACTGTTGTTGCTGGTTCTGCGTGACTTCGTGCTCTCTCGCGCGAAGTCTCAGAAGCCCTTCATAAGCTGCACGCATCGGCTTGATCGCATCCCTCAAATCGACAGAAACAGAATTCGTATCGATGGATTTAAGCTCTCCTACGGCTTGGCCCATGTCCGCTTGCACCTTGAGAAGATCCTCAAGCGATTCGGGACTTTGAAGATTCTCCTTGAGCTTCTCACTCTGCTCGATGGCTTGCTGTTGGGAATCTTCGATGACTTTTACCTTATCCTGCAAGTCCTGCGCATTTGTAGCTTTTGAATTAGACAGCCCTCGCAATAAATTCCACGTGGCTGAAATGATCTTTTTCTGCAACTCAGCCAACTCTTCGGCTTGCTGAGCTCCCTGTGACCCTTGTTGCTGCTGTTGCTGCTGCTGTTGTCGTTGCTGGGTCGCCGATGCATCTCCTTCTCGAAACAATTCCTCGAAAGGTCGGATTTCGGCAAAGAACATCTCGCTGTCAACTCTCCGAGGTTGGCCATCGCGATCAAGGTCTTCGCTCCAGAAATGGTAAGTGACCAACTGATCCGCTTTGGCTTGCCACGACTCAAGATCGATCAGGTGAAGGAGCTCCTTCTTTTTGATTGCCGCTTCTTCTGAACCAGCCCCAGTTAGCTCGATCTCCTTGGGCTCGCTATCGCCCACCGATACGCTAATGCCCGCACGATGAACTCCAAAATCATCCTGAACCTTTGCTCCAACCAACATTTCTTGGATTGGAGATACCCGTTGGTCAGAAGCAGAGGTCAGCTTCAAAGCGGGCTCGCGATTCGGAATCACCTTGACGATGAACTCTTCAGAGACTTTTTCAGACCTTCCTTGATGATCGGTCAGGCGTAGCTGATAGCGAGTGGATGCCGTGGGGCTTTCGGGAATACGATATAGGGTCGCATCCTCTTGTGTGGGTGTCAGTTGAATGGACTTACCCGCCTCATCAATCCACTCCGCAGATGCAACATCCTTGTTGAGCTTCAAATTCCATGTAACCTGAGCACCATCGACCACCGAAACACGGCGGGTGTTCGCTACGTTTTTCTCCTCCTGTCCTGCGTACAAAGGGGATTGGATGAAGGCATCGCTTTGCACGACACCTGGATGCTCAAATATCTCAACTGCGAATGATTCGCTGTTCTTAGTCTCGCTTTCAATACGATATCGCAGCGGATTTTTTACCCTCCGGAGAGTCGTGCTAGCGATTGGATCCTTGAGACTCCGTTGCAATCCAACCGTCTGTGTTTGACCATCTGCAGACTCGGCAACAAGCCTGATTTCTTCAGCGAACTCATCAGGAAATCGTACCGTTACCAATAGATCCGTACCTTTTTCAATTTCCGTATTGCCCGGTTCGATTTGCCAGTCGGTAAGCAACTCACGCTTAGCGTCTGCCGAGGACCGATTTCCCGATGAAACTCCCCTCATAAGCAATGGTGTGGAGACTGTAGCTAGTAGTAAAACCCATTGCAGTAACCAAAGCACCGAGAGTCGACTCCCCGAAACAGCCTTATCCCATTCAGTTCTCTTTGCATGCGAGAGTGCTTCCTCGATAAGCTTACTCCTCAAGAACTCCGACTCGTTGGGTTTCGCAGGTTGGATCGCAGTTAAAAGTTTCTGATCGAGATCCGGATATTGACGTTCGACTCGCTCAGCTAAAACATTCAAATCCCGGTATCCAAAACGACTCCCAAGAAACAAAAGTCCTGCACCTCCAAGAATCAGCCCGCTCAGGAATCCAAACGAACTAATCACACCCTGTCGAAACGCTACTGCCAACCCGATCAAAAGTATCGACCAAAATGCGATCAACAATATTGCAAATACCTGACTCCGTAGTCGCTTGGCTAACTGTTCCAGTCGATATTGAATCATTCGATCCATGATAGTTCTCCTACGAACTGGCCGTTTGAGTTTGCAACGTACGCGAGCGGACTGCGGAAAAAATCGATTCCAATCCAGCGATCAGTATAACCGTAAGTAAAATCCACCACCAACCGCGTTGATTGGATTCAAGCTGCTCGGCGAGTTGATGCTTGCGTGTGGTCGCCTCTTGCTTCAGATCGATCGAGAGTTTTCGATCGAGTGAAATACCGAATCGAGCGAATTGCTCCAAGTCGATCGGATCCGTGAAACTTTCACTGCGAGGGAGGTTGACGGCGAGAAATTCCCCAGCATCCGAGTCGTTAAAAATCCCCGGCGATTCAAAACGGCTTGCGGGTACACCGGGAATCGCATCGCCACAGAAAAACTGTGGAACGATCCGTGTCGGACTCGCTTGCTGAAACATCGACGTCATGATCGGAACAAACTTCGTCGATAAGGCTAACTGGCTTTCTGTCGGTTGCCAACCGGCTGCAAGAACCGTTACCTTTCCCTTCCCAAGCTGTCTTTCTAGCACCGCAGGCTCTTGGTCATCGAACCTTGCAACCACATTCCAAGAGTCGCCTCCAATCCCTCGGATGATGCGATGGTGCCAAAACCGAATTTTGGTGAAGTCATTGAATTTGGGGTCTGCAAAAGGGGCAAACATCGGATGCGCCATATCGATATTCTCAAGCAGATGGAATTTCTTTTCACCGCCTTCTGATATCTCAATTGAATCGTCAGGAAACCACAGACTCCAAACCCGTTCGTATTGCGGTGCTTTGTCATTAGATTGAGGCCGATCCAAAACCCACAAAAGCTGTGATCCTTGTTCAATGACGGGTTTTAAACTTTGCGCCCATTGCTCGTCGATGGAGCCGGATGCGATCACCCATTGCGGAAAGTCGAGATTCGACTCGGGGAACCCATCACCTGGATCTTTGACCTCCCACGCGACCTCCAGTCCCGGTTGGGAAAGCGGGACGCTTGTTGCGAAAT
>JBJSXX010000240.1:0-30704 GCA_046086605.1 Pirellula sp.
TTGATCGATGTCGCTATCGCGTCGCTGGCAATTTGGATCGGCTGCCGATGGGCCAAGAAAGATTCGATGGACTAGTTTCGTTTCTTCCACTCGATTCGCCAAAATTGCTTGGGGGCGATCGCCTACTATTTCCTCCGATCACTTGCCTCTGGCGAGCCAAGCCGTTAGCTCTTCGCGAAAGATCTTCGAATTGTGCCGTATGTCCGTCGGCAAACGTTTTGGATACACCACAAAGGATTCGATCTCGACACTCGGATGGAACTTGCGTACCAACGCTTGCCATTGCTGCCGGTACGCTGCCAAGTTGGCTTGCACTTCCTTGCGATGCTCGGGCCAAGGCTCGATGATCACGACGGGTTTTTGATCTTGGGTGCTGCCAAGCGGAACCAAAGCACTTCGGTACACGCTCGGATGCGTATTGATGACCGCTTCGATCGGCTCGGTAAAGATCGGGCCTTGCAAGGTCCTAACACGATGGCTTTTGCGTCCACAGAACCAGAAACGGTCGGATGCATCGAGGTAGCCGACATCCCCCATGCGATGCCAAACCATAGGGTTCCCCTGCGAATCGGAGCCAAGAACCTTGTGCAAGGAGTTCTGATCCGTGCGAGTCACATAGCGATGCGTCACGCTCGGACTACAGACCATGAGTTCACCGATTTGACCCGTTGCGACTTGACGGACTTGATCGATCGTTGCGATCGGTTCATCGGTAATCTCGATGACTTTCCATTGCACTTGGGCAAAGCGTTTGCCGACACAAGTACCCAGCCCTTGATCGGTAAGCTTAGACGTTTCCTGCAAAACTTCGCGAGACTCGATCGAGGCGATCGGTAGGGCCTCGGTAGCTCCATAGGGAGTGAAGACTTTCCCGTCTGGGTGCATTGCGGTGCGGATCTGCTCGAGCACTCGACTCGGCACCGGTGCCCCGGCACTGAGGACAAGCTTTAAGCTCTCCATACGTCGACCTGTCGACTTGCAATACAGCCCCATCTTGGTCCATAAGGCTGGTGAGCCAAAGGACTGATTGATTTCCCACTGACCGATCGCATCGAGCAACCTGGGTGGGTCGACATCGGCAGGACGCGACGGATCCATATCTGGCAAGATCGTGCTGGTTCCCATAACCGCATTGAATAAACCAAACAGCGGGAAACCGCTGAGATCCTTGCCACCGGGCTGAATCTGATACTGATCTGAGATCCTATCGATCTGGGATTGGAAAGTTTGATGAGTGTACTGAACCCCTTTGGGTGGTCCTGTGCTACCGGTAGTAAAGATGATCGCAGCCGAGTCGTGCAACTGGGTATCAGGAGGTTGAAAACGAATCGAGCGGTTGGCTTCGAGTTGATCGAGAGTCGGGGATGGAAGGATCCCAAACCGACGACCTACGGTGACATTAAGCTTGGCGTTTGGAAACAAACTTCGTTTGGCCTTGAGGATCGCTTGGGCTAAAGGGATCGCGACGAATCCATCAGGCTGAGTTTCCGCTAAGCACTTCAGCAAGTTCTTGCGCCCCATCCCTGGATCGACCAGCACCAGCGTCGCTCCGGTCTTGAGCAGTGCAAAGACCAATGCAATGAAGTCTTCGCCGAAACGAACTAGCAAGGCGATGCGATGCGCAGGTCCAATTCCCATCGACTGCAATCCCGCAGCGATGCATGTCGAACGCTCATCGAGGTCCCTTAAGCTGATGGTTCGATAACTTCGCGAGGTACCTTGACGATGAGAACCGGTTGGCGTTGCAATCCCCAGCAATTCAGGAAAGCGTGCCGCTTGGGCACTCAAGCGGGATCCGACGTTCGAACTCAAGCGTGGATGGATCATCGATCGTTATTGGATCTTGATTTCGATTCGGTGGTTTGGTGCAGAGTCGCTCGAGTCGATCGAAAAAGAAACGTCGTCAAATTTCGGAGGACCAAAGCCTCGTTTGGGATTGTTAGAAAAACCGTACGGCTCGGTTGGGATCCCAAGCGGACTCTTATCGAGTTTGTCATTGCTGTTTTTGTCGTGATGGGCAGAGACAGCCCAACGAACTTGAGGTTCCTTCAAAGCACCGGCATCGAGCTTGACGGTCCAGACCAATGGGCCTTGGACGGGGATTTCGAGGGTCTCTTTGGTCCAAGCCTTATCGGGCTGGTTGAAACCTTCGGCGTTTCGGTACAAGGCAAGCCGAGCGCGGCCCTCTTGGCTATCGAGCCCAAGGACTTCGATGACCAGTTCCTTGTGATCCGTCGGCGTTGGGGGAGTTTGTACGACTGGTTTCTCGGAGGAATTCTCAGCGATTACTTGGCGGGGTTCCTTGGCAGAAAGGCTGGGTTTACAGCCCAGAAACAGCGGCAACTGCAGGCCAACAACAAGGGTTGCAATCAAGGGAAGACGGGTGATTTGTCTAGGTTTTAAAAGACGCTTTGATGGCATGTGGGCCTTGGGACTTGGGTTGATCCTCGAAAAGTGCTAAGGGAGCGATTTTAAGCCAGTGCGAGCTAATTGCACAGGAAAAAGAGTACACTGGGCCTTGAGAACTGCTAAGATATTGTTTGGTTTTAGACTCCGAACCGAAGCCTCGAACCTCCCGTCTTGAATCCTTCTCTTAGCTTCTAGCCCTAGGTGGCGTATGTCGAGTTCCGATGAGAAAAAAGATCGCAAGGATCTAAATCAGTTCGATCTAGGGGTTCCGGCATCGAAAAAGGGGATTTCTGGCAAAGCTGATCCATCGAGACCAGTGGTCGAGCCTGTCTCGAAGAAGGCTGCTAGTGCTGCGGTCATTAGCAGTTCTGTCGGTTCGGGCGAAACGCAAGAAGCATCTGAGGCAACCCAGGAGGCACCTCGCAAGAAGAGTGGTTTTTGGAACGCGGCTCCTAGTTGGCTCATCAGCACCGTCATTCACGTTGCAGCCATCCTGGGGCTGGCTGCTTGGAACATCGAGCCAATCAAAAAAGAGATCAATCTGCTCTTGAATATCGGCGAGCAATCTGGCAACGAGTCCGATGCTCTCGAGGAGTTCTCGATGGACAACTCGACTGCCGAAATGCAATCCGACAGCACTGAAGATAGTCCGTCGGATGTGCCGACGGTGGAACCCTCGGCGGTGGATGCCAAGGTCGAAATCGACATGAGTTCCTTGGTCGCTGATGCACCGGCGGTTTCGATTTCGGGATTGAGTGAATCGCTTGCTCCGGCTTCGGGTATCGCTGCGCAAAGCAACGCCGCCATGCGGGCCGGACTCAACAGTCGTTCGAGTGAAACCAAGCGAGAACTACTTAAAAAATTCGGTGGCACTTCTGACACCGAGCGAGCCGTCTCGATGGCTCTGAAGTGGCTTGCCCAGCACCAAAATCCCCAAACGGGAGCTTGGACCTGGTCGCATTCTTTGGTTTGTGGAGGTCAGTGCGATCGACCAGGGAACAAAACAGCGAGCATGAATGGAGCCACGGGTATGGCCCTGATGTGCTTTTTGGGTGCTGGTCAAACGCACATGGAAGGCGAGTACAAAGAGACGGTCTTCAAGGGGCTGAGCTTCCTGATCCAGAGCATGAAGGTACAAGGTGGTTATGGGGCTTGGTGGCTCGGTGGATCTGCCGACGACATGTATGGACATGGCATTGCAGCGATCGCCATGTGCGAGGCCTATGGAATGACGCGCGACCCTAGGCTTCGAGAAGCAGCCCAATTGGGGATTAATTATTTAACCCCCGCGCAGAATCCTCAGACGGGCGGTTGGCACTACACACCTTACATTCAAACCAAAATGCCTGGTGATACATCTGTCGTAGGTTGGCAGATGATGGCGATCAAGAGCGCTGCGATGTCGGGGTTGGATTTCGACATAGACACCATCAGACGCGCTAACTTTTTCCTTGATACGATGATGGTTCCAGGCGGATTCGGATACCACTACAGCATGGATTCGAAGCAAAAAAATCCACTCGAATACAGACCTGCGATGACCGCTTGCGGTGTTCTGTGTCGGATGTACTCAGGCTGGAAAAAAGACGAACCTTCGATCAAAGCGGCTGTCGCCCAATTCGCAAAAGATGGGCCTAGCAAATCCGACATCTATTACAACTATTATGCCACGCAGGTCATGAAGCAACACGGTGGCGCCGAATGGGATTCCTGGAACACCCGCATGCGTGACCAGCTTGTAACTAGCCAAATTCAAACGGGACACGGGGCAGGCAGTTGGTTCATTGAAAACGGCCACTCGACCGATGCCGGTGGACGCCTTTATAGCACTTGCATGTCGACGATGATGCTCGAGGTCTACTACCGCTACATGCCTCTGTATGCAGAGCAAGCCGAGGAAGATGCCTTCCAGTTGTAAGTCTCCGCCTTATCGGCAGACTTGTTTATGAACCAAGCTTCCCAAAAGCATCCGGGTCGATGGTGGCACATCGATCCTCAAACTCTCAACGATCCCGAACCTCGGATCGTCTGCGATCTATGTCCTAGAGAATGCCGATTGAAGGAGCAAGATCGAGGCTTCTGCTTTGTTCGCAAGATCGAAAAAGGGCAGATGGTTCTCGACACCTACGGCAAGAGCACTGGTTTTTGTATCGACCCGATCGAAAAGAAACCATTGAATCATTTTTATCCGGGAACCAGTGTCCTTTCGTTTGGCACCGCAGGTTGCAACCTCGGTTGTCAGTTCTGCCAAAACTGGGACATCAGCAAATCCAAAGAAGTCGCCAAGCTCAGTAGCCATGCAACTCCTGAGTCGATCGCGCTGGCTGCGAAAACCTATCAATGCCGCAGCGTCGCATTTACTTACAATGACCCAGTGGTTTGGGCCGAGTATGCCATCGACACGGCCAAGTCCTGCCGAGAGTTCGGTATTGCGACGGTCGCTGTGACGGCAGGGTTTATGTCAAGCCAACCACGGCAAGAGTTCTATCGATGGATGGATGCTGCGAACGTCGATTTGAAAGCCTTCTCGGAAGACTTCTATCGCAAGATCACTTATTCCCACCTCGAACCGGTTCTCGATACTCTCCGGTACCTCAAGCACGAGACCGACGTGTGGTTTGAAATCACCAACTTGGTGATCCCCGACGCCAATGATTCAGCTGATGAACTCCATCGAATGTGCGAGTGGATTGCCAAGCATTTAGGTTCCTACGTGCCGATCCACTTCTCGGCGTTCCATCCAGACTTTCGAATGACCGATCGGCCTAACACTCCGGTCTCGAAACTGCTTGAGGCCTACGCGATTGCCAAGTCGCATGGTCTTGAGCATGTCTATGTTGGGAATGTACACGACCCCGAGCATGCCTCGACGTATTGCAGCAACTGTGGCCAATTGCTCATCGAGAGGGATTGGTACGAGCTTCATCGCGTGAACCTTCAAAATGGGGCTTGCAAGTTCTGCAGTACCAAACTCGTCGGAAGATTTGAGCAAAGCTTGGGAACCTGGGGCCGCAAAAGGCTTCCAATCGACATGCGAGAGTTCCAAGCCCGCCCAGTTGTGATACCTTTAGAATCGCTCGGGCATGCACCACGGATGCCTGACGAGCCTCTCCCTAGACCTGCAAGAATGGAAGCCAAATCGATGAGCGACCCGAATATCCGAAAACTCAATCTACTCGATCTTAGCTCGATCACTGAGGAAACCCGCGAAACGATTCAAAAGCTCGCTGCAAGGATTGTCGCGGCCAAGGTTCTCAAGGAGCGTCTGGGTCGAGAAATTTTCGAGCCCCTCGGGGAGCTTGCGGATCACTATGTCTATGGATGCTTTACAACCCTCAAACGTGGCAAAACCCTGCGAGGTTGCTGTGGCTTTCTAGGCCGCCCAACACGATTGGCCGATGCGATTGCTGAGTCGGCCCAACGGACCGCAAAAGAAGACCCTCGCATGCCCGCCATATCGAGTGTCGAACTCCCCTATCTGTCATGCCATGTGACCCTCCTGGCTGATCCTTATGCAATCGATGCCGATGCTCAGCACAGGAGCGATCATATCCATATCGGTAAGCATGGGCTACGAATCACCACCAGCTTGACGAGCCCCTACGGACAGCGAGCAGGATTGCTCTTGCCGAGCGTGCCGGTCGAACAAGGTTGGGATGTGCAAGCGTACCTAGAAGGCGTGTGCCGCAAAGCTGGTTTGCCCTCCGACGCATGGCAAGATCAATCCGTCATGCTCGAAACGTTCGAAGGCCTTGAGATTGTCGGGCATGTAAATGCAATTGAACTACCCGAGCCGATGCCCATCGAAGGCCCACCGGGCGATCTCGATAGCCTGCAAAAGCTCAAAGCGGCTACAGTCCAAAACATGATCAACCTCTCGCACGGAGCCACTCCAAACTATTACGTCCTAGATGCGATGGATGGAACGGTTCAGACCATTGTCCTTTCGGCTGTCGATGTGGATTCCAAAGTCCCCTTGGCACATTGGATACAGACCTCCTTCCGTCCTGGAGTTCCACTGCAATCGAGCATCTTTGAGCTGAGCCGTGCTGCCGAACAAACACTTCGGCGAACTCGCTTTGATAAAGCGGTCGATATCGATCTAGCGATCAGCGCTTTGTATGACCCGGCCCATCACGGAACAATCCATCCTCAGGACTGGGAGTCGGGTAAGCTCAAGGAAGTTCTGCACGATTGTGATCTTGCAGGTGCTCATGCAAACCAAAGGGCCGTCGTTGCCCTTTGCGGTCAACGGGTCGCGGTGGCTTTCGATTCAAGTAAAACTTCGCATGCATTGCTCGAAGCCGCCGCATCGATGATCCGTTTACGGAATGAACCTATCACCGTCATGACCCTTGGGTGCATTTCGACGGCAAGTTCGCTCTTGGCATCGAATACACCGGGGATCGATACGAGTGACCGACCGCGCGAAGCGGCCTTGGCCGGCAGTTTCTATCCTGCTGAGACTCAGCCGCTGGCGCAGATGCTCGAGGAATTTGACCAAAAGTCGAGTGTTGTAGCATCAGAAAATGTACCGGCCATCATGACACCTCATGCTGGACTTCGCTATAGCGGTCAGGTCGCGACCGACGCTTGGAAAAGTTGCAAGATTCCAGAAACGGTCATCATTGTTGGGCCCAAGCATACGCGTTTGGGAGCAGACTGGGCCGTATCGTGTTCGTCGAGTTGGCAAGTACCATCGAGCCACGGTCAAGAGTCCGCCACTTTTGAGATCGATTCAGAGCTGAGTAAACAGATCGCACAGAGTGTTCAGGGCATGGAGCTCGACGCGGCTGCTCATTTTCGAGAGCATGGGGCTGAAATCCAGCTACCGATTTTAGACTGGCTTACAGGCAACTCACCCACTAGGCCCAAGCTGGTTTGTATCGCGATGGGTAATGCCAGTTGGGAAGAGATCCAGGTCGCTGCCAAACAACTTGCCGATGCGATTCGGCCTCAAGCATCCAAAGTGCTTTTTGCGATATCTAGCGATATGAATCATTTTGCTGACGATCAAGAGAACCGTCGACGCGATCGATTGGCTCTCGATGCTTTGTGTACCGGAGATCCACAGCGATTGCTCGATGTGTGCAAATCCAACTCGATCAGCATGTGTGGAGTTCTGCCCGCTGCGCTGGTTATGCAAACACTTAAAGAACTGGGAATTCACACCAAGGTCGAGGAGTTAAGCTACGACACCAGCGCGAGGATCACCGGCGATGCAACGCGTGTCGTCGGGTATGCAGCAGTGCGCTGGGTGCAAAGCTAATCGGTGATGGTCGTCGATCGATCTGATCCATAAACACAGGTTCTGGGGGGGGAAGATGAGACTAGCAAACCCAAGTCGCTTTCTTTTAAGCTTGATACTGGCTTTCGTGTCGGTTGCAAATCTGGCGCCTATGGGGTTTGCCCAAGAGGCGACTCCAAGCCCTGACAAGCAATCCAAAGAGCCCGTTGAGGAGGTGCTTCCGGATTTTGATCCTGCAGACAAGCTTGCTGTTTCTGAGCTGCTAGCTCCGTTTCGTAAGAAATCTGAAAAATGGAAAGAGGATGTTGCTAAGCTTGCTGCTAGCAACAACACCGATGCAGGCTCAGAGCATGTGTTGTTTCTCGGTAGTTCGTCGTTTCGGTTATGGGACTCGATTCAAAAGGATTTAGCCCCTCTTAAGGTAGTCCGCCGAGCTTATGGCGGTGCTCGATTCCGCGATTTGGCAATCCATACTCCTGAGTTGATCGGTGGACTGAGATTTCATAAAGCCGTTGTTTTTATCGCCAACGATATCACGGGCAAGGTCGAAGAAGACGTCGATCCAAAAACGGTTTCAAAACTCGCTCGACTCGTCGTGTGGCAACTTCGGCAAGAGCAACCCGATGTCCAGATCCATCTGCTGGCTGTTACACCGACGCCATTGCGTTATGAGTACTGGCCTCGCATCCAGAGGACCAACACCATGCTTCGAAAGATTGCTGAATCCACACCTGGGGTGTATTACATACCAACGGCTTATGCATTTTTAGATCGCGATGGAATACCACGGCCCGAATTGTTCAAAGACGATCGGTTGCACCTAAACGAGGTCGGATATCAAATTTGGTCGAAGATCGTTTTGGGTGCTTTGGAGTCGGTCGATCAGGTATCCAGGTAGCCGTACTTGCGAGCATAATCCGACCAGCGATCGAGAATCATCGCTTCTTGCTCGGGATCGATCTGAAGTTTATTGGTTTGATAACCTCGTTCTTGCTCGCTCTTGTTTTCCCAATTGGAACGTATCGAGTCGTATGGTCCAAGATCCAAATACTTATAAATCTTTTCAAGCGTTTGTACCGGCTTCGCGATAAATTCCTCGTAGCGAACATCGATGATCTGGCTGTCGGGAATGCTTGCTCGATCGCGGTCAAAGGCCCGATACATCGAAACGAGGGACTCCAAAACAAAGGACTGTAGCATCGATTGATCCGTCGGAGACTGCAACGCTTGGTTTTCATCGAGGGAATTCCAGAGCTTCATGGTCGATGGATACAACTTGCGCGGATCCCGAACGATATGAATGAATTTCGAATCTGGATACATCTGACTCAGGATTCCAATCCGGCCAGTATGCGGTGGACTCTTGAGCAAAAGCTGCTTGTGAGTCTTGTAGGTCAGGGCTTTGACAAACCACTCGAACTGTCGACGCCACGCTTGTAAATCCGCAGGTCTAAATCGAGCCGAGTCGAGAGTCTCCGTGTAGGGAACAGGATGGTTTGGAAACATCAAACGCAGATACGGTGAAGGAGCACCGAGGTTCATCAGCGCGAACTCGTCCTCTTGGGGTAAAGCCCATCCAGCCTTCATGTTGTCCATTGGCCTGCGGTCTGGAAGCAACCAGTTGCCATAGCGTGAGACGATCCCCTCGGTTAGTAAAAAATGCCATGGGGCAAAGCATTGGTAGGTGGTTGGAGATGCGAATCGAGGGTCCAACCCCAGATACTCATGCAACAACGTGGTTCCACTTCGCCAGTGTCCCAAGATGAAAACCGGAGGTCTTTGAATCTCGGTTCTGGCGATGGCTCGAGACCATCCAAGCTTCTGAACCATAGCTAGCATTGAAGACACCGGACAAAAACCGCTGACTCCTAAGGCATAGTGCAATCGGGACCAGGAGACGGCAAAACGATTGCGAGCGAGGTTTGAAAACCAGACTTTTGCGGGCATCCCGTGCCAAATCCTCGGCATGAGGATTGAGTATTTCAGTGGTTGGTTCGGTTCGGCTTTGACCATGCTTTGGAATTTTAACAGACGGAATCGATCTGGACTTTAGGGTCGTTGGAAGGGTAGTTTTCTGTGGGTTTCAAAGCAAGCGCGGATTAGAAATTAGCACCTATGGAAAGACTCGTTGAACTATTCATCCGTTACCGGAGTCTATTGGTTCCAGCGGGGATCCTTTCTTGCGTGGCAGTGGTATTAGTTCCACTCCCTTCGGCTCTGGTAGATTTACTCCTGGTGGCCAACATCGCGCTTTCGGTCATGGTGTTGCTGACGACCCTATCGGTCAGTGCGCCTTTGGAATTCAGCGTTTTTCCTTCGGTCCTCTTGGCGACGACCCTCGGGCGACTTGCTCTAAATATCGCGACAACTCGGTTGATATTAACGCAAGACTCTTCGAGTTCCACAGCCGTTGCAGGAAGGGTGGTTGAAGCCTTTGGTGCTTTTGTCGCGGGGGATAAGATCGAGGTTGGTATTCTGCTGTTTTTGATCATTTTCCTGATTAATTTTGTGGTGATTACCAAGGGTGCCACGCGCATTGGTGAGGTTGCGGCGCGTTTTGCCCTCGATGCGATGCCTGGCCGGCAATTGGCGATCGATGCCGATTTATCGGCCGGAGCGATCGATAACAGCGAAGCTCAGCGAAGGCGAGCCGAGGTGACTCGCCAAGCCGACTTCTATGGTTCGATGGATGGGGCCAGCAAGTTCGTTCGGGGTGATGCGGTCGCTGGACTTGTCATCACCGCGTTGAATCTCGTTGGTGGGATCTACATGGGGACGGTTCATTTCGGACTTTCGGTCCCACAAGCGGCAGCGACTTACAGCAAACTCACGATCGGCGATGGATTAGCGACTCAGTTGCCAGCCCTTTTGGTCTCGATCGCAGCGGCAATGCTCACGACCCGCTCTACCCAGCGTTCGGATCTATCAAAAGATCTGCTCGGGCAGATTTTCTCCAAGCCAACTCCACTGATCATCGCAGGCGGTTTCTTAGGCCTACTCTTGTTTACGTCGATGCCACCGATTCCGATCCTGACTTTAGGTGGTGGTCTGGTAGGTCTAGCGCTGATTTTGCAAAAACACAACAAACAGGAGTCGATAAGCAGCCAGCGACGCGAGCAGCAGGAACAACTCTCTCGAACAAAACAAACCGAGAAGAAGATCGAAGACTACTTGCAAGAGGATGACGTGAGACTTGAGCTGGGTGCCAAGCTCGTACCTCTGGTCGATCCAAAGTCCGGTAATGATATGATGAAGCGGATCGGCGCAGTTCGAACTCAGCTTGCCTCCGAACTTGGCATTCTCTTACCGATGGTGCGAATCAAAGACCGATTATCGCTCCCTTCGTTTAATTACGAATTTTCGCTTCATGGGAACTCTGTCGCTTCGGGATCGCTGGTCCTTGAACGGCTCTTGGCGATCCCCTCATCGAAGCCCTCACGGTTTGAAGCCAAATCGATTCAAGGGGATCCTGCGATCGATCCGGCATCGGGCAAAAAAGCTCTTTGGATTGATCCATCCGACCGTAGCGAGGCCGAATCGCAGGGATATCGCGTGCTGGATTGTGGTCAGGTCATCGCAAGCCACCTGCATGTGGTAGCCAATAAGTATGCGGCCGAGCTCCTTTCACGCGACATGACCAAGCAGCTTATCGACCAGCTTCGTAAAACCCATACCGCGACGGTCGACGAGCTGATCCCAACACTGATGCGACTGAGCGAAGTCCAGCAAGTCCTAAAGAATCTTTTGCGAGAAGGTGTTCCGATACGACCGCTTCATCTGGTGCTTGAAACCATCGGAGACCATGTCACACAGATCAAGGATATCGACGAGTTAACCGAGAAAGTTCGACAACGGCTAGCGAGAACCCTGTGTCAGCGATTGAGCGATCATCGAGGTCGCATCCGCGCAATGACGCTCGATCCATGGATCGAAGACGCTTTCTCATCAGCCGTGCAAAGCGGTCGGAAGTTGCAAGCCTCTTTAGCGCCGAGCTTGTTCCGATCGTTGATCGAGCAGCTCAAGCACTATGCAAACCTGCTCGAGGATCAAGCTCGCCCGGCAGTGCTACTGGTCAATCCTCAAATTCGACCTCTAGTAAGGCAGACGTTAAGCGAAGTCTTACCGCGTCTGCACATTCTATCGACCAGTGAGATCTCAAGTGGTGTTCAAGTCGAATCGATTGGACTTGTGGAAATGCCTGAATCGGTACCGAGCTAGTTTCCACCGTCGGCAGACGCGGGGCGTTTTGACGGCATTGACCTTAGTGACGGCATTGACGGGATTGACTGCGGACGTTGTTGACGAGGTTGACCTCATTGGTCAGGTGACCTCATTGGCGAGTTGCTCGTCGGCCTTCGCCGCCAACAACGTCAACCTGGTCAATCCTGTCCGCTGTCAACACAGTCAATCTTGTCAACACCGTCAATACAGTCCAATCGCCGCCGCCGTTAGGCGGCGTAGCAACAGCCACCAGGGCTACGTCCGCCGACGGCGGACGCGGGGTTTTTGTCGGCAATGAAGGAACTCACTGCAGACGGGCCCATTGTGATTCTGTTGCGTATGTTGAGACTCATTCGTTGCTAGGATTGGATCGTTTCACCGCAATTTTTGTAGTGTATCGGTCGAGGGTACGAGTTGCTCGATTCGAGCTCGGTACTGCTTGGACAGTTCCCCCTGGCCTATCTGATGATAAGCCTCTGCGATTTTTTCAAGCGTTGGAATCGGCGGGCTTTGCGAGCCACGCAGCGATCTTTCAAACTCCGCAATCGCTTCAGTCCAGCGCTTCTGTTTGGTAAGGATCACTCCTAGGGTGTCGCGATAAGACCCTGAGCTAGGAACTAGCTCGACGGCTCGGCGTGCATCTTTTTCAGCTTTCTGCAACTCTTCGTTAGAAACATCCCCTCGATCGGCCTGTAGCCAGGCCAAGTTGTTCAATGCGGGATGAAAATCGGGGTATTTGCCCACGAGATCGCTCAGCAAACCGATCGCCATGGTGCGATCTCCTTGCGCGAGCACAAGATTTGTTTTTGCGAATAGCAATTCCGGTGTGTAATCGGATTTGTCGAGCAGGCTATCTATTTTATCCTGGAGCTGATCCCTTAGTGACTGGGCGTTTTGATCGGCACAAAGCTGCGAAAGGGCTTCGTAGGCCAAGCGATTCTTCGGGTTCCATTCGAAGGCTTGCTGCAGATGAACCCACTGCTGGTCAACAGGGCTTTGCAGGTTTCGGTGCTTTTGATACTTCATCAAATAAACATCGCAGATCCCTTCGGAAAACCGAAGGTCGTTGGTGAGCTTCCATCCGGCTTTCATAGTCTCGATGGCCGAATCGAATTCACCTAGTCGCCCGAGTGCGGTTGCATAGCGGATGCGAGCTTCGGCATCGGCAGGATTTTGTCCAACGAGCTTCTCATAAAATTGTGCAGCTCGGCTCAGCGAGTTTCTCGCAGAGTTTAGATCGCCTCGACCCAGGAGAACCTCCGCTAGTGCAAACCAGTACTCCGGAGCACTTTGTGCCAACTTCGAAAGTTCGCTCGATGCAAGCTCGATTTGACCCGTTGCCATGTAGTACTGGCTTCGCACACGCAACAAAGGGATATCTTCAAGTCCCTTGGATTGTTGCAGATGCCAACCAAGTGCCTTGAGCCCCTGAGAGTCGATGGGTTGCTGATTCAAAACCTGCGCATCGGCGAGCGCTCTTGCTCGATGCGCTTGCGGGAACCCTTGGGTGTCCTCTGGGGCCAGACGCTCTACAATCCGATCGGATATGCCAGCGTTCAATACAGGATCTACCTCAGCGAGTCGCTTGGCCAACTCGAAACGATCCTCGGATCCAAAGGTGGACGATTCGGTTAGGATCCGCTGCCCGACTCGCAACACTTGCCCCTCCTGCACCTTGCTCGCTGAGTCTTCGAGTCGCTGTCGGTAACGCTTTTGAATCGTCGTTGACGACGCTGCAGAGAGGGTTGCTAACCCTAGAATCGCAATCCCAAAGAACACTGCAGGTACAGATCGAAGTAATCGCTTGCGCCGATTCTGATACTCGGCAGGAATAGAACCCTCAGGATTCCGCCTAATCCAATGGTCGTAAAAATAGACAAACGGCTCAGTGAGCTGACGAGCAAGCCGAAACAGAAAATCTTTGATCCAAGCAATTAAAAACACCGAGCGTTCACCAAAAAGCAACCTGGAAGCAACTTGTTAGATTGACCCTAGAGGTCTGCGATTATAGTTCGCGAACGCTACAATATCCAAATGTTTTCCTCCTTAAACTCTTTTCAGACAGGATTGAACCATGGCTCGAGACACACTGTTTTTGCTCAAAGAGGATTTTCCAGACGGACCAGGTGCACCCTACTATTGCCCCGACTGCGCTCAAATCACCGGCGTGCTGGCATATTTCCCCAAGCTTCGTTACCAAGTTGACATTCGATATGTTGATTTTGCCAAGCCCCGAAAAGAGATCGTTGCAATCCTCTCCGAGCAGCATCAAGGTTGTCCAGTGTTGATTCTCGATCAACCTCCGGCCATGGATGCATTGGCTTACATTACTGGACAGATCAACGGCAAAAGCTTTATCTCAGGAGCCAAAGCCATCGGTAATTATTGGGCCTACAAATACAGTGTCTCTCGACCGCACTAAAGCTGATTCACTCGCCAAAGCAAGCGACGGTCCCTTTATCGGTCAAGGCAATGATTTTGCCTTGTCCAACCGCACACGAAGCGAGGATCTGGCCCGTCAATTGATAGCTCCATACCTCTGAGCCATCAACGACATTCAGCGCATAAAGGTTCCCATCAAGACCACCGACCCAGACCCGGCCATCACAGATCACCGGGGAAGCATCGCAGCGCTTTCGAACCACAGCCTCCCAGGCCAGTTTTCCGTCGGCAAGATCGATACCCAAAACTCGTCGGTTTCGACTCGTGATGACCGCAAGCTTTTTCGATGGGTTATCGCCTACTGTAAAAATCGCAGGACTCGATCGAATCTCTTGGGCTTTCTCAGCGTCGGCAAAGCTCCATTTTTTCTCATTGCTTGAAACGTCGTAGGCGAGCACCTGGCCTGACTGCGTTGGTACTACCGCAAGCGAACCGACGGTCGCTGGAGTCGAACCGCTTGGGCCCTCCAGAGGCAAGCCATCCCCTTGGGCTAGTCCCTGTTTGAGATCGATTTTATGAAGCCTGCCGTCGCAACCCCCAAGCAGCGCGGTTTGATTCCAGATCGTCGGTGCCGATCGGAGTTGATCTCCTGTCGAGTATTCCCAAACCTTGGTTCCATCGAGAAGCTTAAAGGCTAACAGCACACCACCTTCGCTGCTGATGAGCACTAAATCCTCAAAGAAGTTTGCTCCGCTTGCCATCGCTTGCATGACATCGGCTTCCCAAAGCACCTTGCCCTCCTTGGCATCCAAGCAATAGACATGCCCATCGTAATCCCCAAGCACCAACTTGCCTTCGCGTAGCGCTAGCGAGGCAACGAATCCATTCTTGAAGGATTGCTTCCAGACCTCGGCCCCATCGGCGAGGTTCAGACAGTAGACGTTACCTTCGACATCGGCTAGCCAACACTTGCCATCGGCAATGACTGGAGTCCCTTCAAAGCCCGATTTTTCCCAGGTTTTCTCCCAAAGCAGTTTTGGCTCTTTAGGCAGTTTTCCAGATGCAAAACCGCTTGAACCTGAATCGGCCCGGCTAACGAGCCAATCTTGGGCAGATGCGATTTGGTGCAGTTGAGAAACAATAAGCACGAAAAGCTGGAACAGCAGCAGTACAACAGGAAAGTTGAAAGATAAACGGTTGCGTGTCATCTTTGATTCATAACGATTCATAAAAAAAGGATCCGAGAGAACAAGCCTCTCGGATCCATTGTAGTCGGTTAGCTCAAGGCTCGAAACCTCGGCCGATGTGCTGATTTATGCTCCGGGCACCCTCTGCACAAAAGGGGGCGAGATCACTGCATTACTGCTTGCCTTGTTGCGAGGTGACTGCTTCCATCACTCTTTCGAGGTTGAAGCTACCTGGCTTTTGTCGCGGTGGGAACTCTCGGAAGCTTTGGAGCCAGTTGCCGACATAACCTGCTGCTGGGGCAATCATGAACATGTGTTCGAGATACCATCGCTGATAATCCATCCCGATGTCTTGTGCCAACTCGAATGGATCCATTCGAAGGTTGACCAAGGTCGGTGCTCGCAGGACTTCGAATGGCTCTTGCCAAACGTGCATGCCGTGGGCTTTTTGCACCAAGAAGGTCGCTTTCCAGTTCCCGTATCGCAGAGCCGCTACACTGCCGTCATCGGTCCAGTAAATGAACTCTTTGCGAGGCCATTGTGCTTCTCCCTTGAGAGCTGGTGCAAGGTCATATCCGTCGAGGTGGACTTTGTACTCGCGATCACCGATCTTGCGACCCTTGAGCAAATCCTCTTTGACGGTTTTGTCGCCAGCAGCTGTGACAAAGGTTGCCAGCATGTCTTCGTGAGCACCGATGTCATTGACGATCGTACCGGGCTTAATCACTCCGGGCCAACGGATCATGCATGGCACGCGATAGCCACCTTCCCATTGGGTGTTCTTTTCACCGCGGAACATGGTGGTTCCACCGTCTGGCCAAGTGAACGCTTCGGCTCCGTTATCGGTCGAGTACATCACGATCGTGTTTTGGTCCAATCCGAGCTCTTTGAGCTTATCGAGAATGATCCCGATTTGGCGATCGTGTTCGACCATACCGTCGGCATAGATTCCCAATCCAGTCTTGCCAGCAACACCGTCCTTGAGGTGGGTGAAGATGTGCATCTTGGTCGAGTTCCACCACATGAAGAACGGCTTGTTGGACTTCTTAGCCCGTTCCATGAAGTCGATGGCCTTGGTATTGACCTCTTCGTCAATCGTTTCCATCCGCTTTTTGGTCAACGGACCGGTGTCTTCGATACGGCCATCGGCAAAACTGTGGATCACACCACGTGGACCAAACTTCTTCTTGAACTCTGGATCCTTTGGATAGTCAGGATGCTCTGGCTCTTCTTCAGCGTTCAAGTGGTAGAGGTTACCGTAGAACTCGTCAAAGCCGTGGGCGGTCGGAAGCATGTCGTCACGATCGCCCAAGTGGTTCTTACCGAACTGGCCGGTAACGTAACCCTGAGCCTTGAGCAACGTAGCGATCGTTGGATCTTCCTTGCGCATCCCTTCGGGTGCCCCTGGCAATCCAACCTTGGTCAATCCGGTTCGGATCGGGGATTGCCCGGTGATGAATGCGGCACGACCGGCGGTGCAACTTTGCTGACCGTACCAGTCCGTGAACAAAGCACCTTCTTTGCCGATACGATCGATGTTCGGGGTTTTATAGCCCATCATCCCGAGGTTGTAGGCGCTAACATTGAACTGACCAATGTCGTCACCCCAAATCACTAGAATATTGGGTTTGCTCTGCTGAGCATGCGATGGAGCCTGCAACGAGGCCAGGATGCAGCAAGCAACTGCCATCCATCGAACTAGACTTGCAATCGATTTCATGAAGTTCAATCCTGCGATGAGCGATGAATTTGGAACCTACTTATAGCGACAAGCTATGCGGATTAAGTTGCGAATTATGACGCGCGAAGGCAAATTCGCAACCCGTATAAGTACATCTACTCTAGGGGGTGGCCTTCCATTTCAGGTTCTCAAACCAGTAAAGTCCAGACTTGCCCGGGGCCACGATATCGATATCGCCATCGTTATCTAAGTCTCGCACAACCATTTGAAGACCGGTACCGGCCGAGCCTCGTCGGAAGTCGTTCAAGGCATCCCTTTTTTCTGGATCCAGTGGTGCCGCTGCGGCAGGCTCTCCAAGGTAGACCGTGCTCTTGATCCATTTGGCACTCTTGCGATCGAAGTCGAACAAATAGATGCAAGGCTCGGCTGTTGCGCCGGCTTCGCTCTCATGCGCATAGATTCGCTTGCCGGTAACAAACTCCATTTGTCCATCGCCATCAAAGTCCCCCAGATGGAGCGTATGGACTTGGGAGAAACTCGTGTCGATGGGCTCTTTGGTCCAAATCCGCTTGCCATCGACGATCGATTGCTTGAGCCAATGAAGACCAAAGTCGTGACCCATGCCCCATACGATATCGGTATGACCATCGCCGTCAAAGTCATGGCCGATGATCTCGATGCTCGCAGACCCGAGTTGGAACTCTTGATGGAAGGTCCAATCGGTATCGGCGTTTGCAGGTTGCTCGTACCAGCCTTGGGGAGTGATGATATCGATTCGACCATCGGAGTTCACATCGCCATGTCCGAGTCCATGTCCTGCACCTTGAGGCGCGAGCCTTCGAGGTTTCCACTCGACCGTCGGTTTCTGAGCCGTTAGCTCGTAAAAGAGAACTTGGCCTCCGACGTTCGGCAAAAACACGGGTTTACCATTTTTGAACAAGTCCACCAAGTAACCTGTTTCCATCGAGCCTGGCTGATCGATCAGATGAGTGATCCACGGTTTCGTCGGATCCCCTGGATGCTCGATCCAGGAGATGCTTCTCGAAAAGTAAGCACACGTGACGATATCGATGTTTCCATCACCGTTGACATCCAAGGGTGCGTCCGCAAAGTCTTCGTGGTAGTGGGGATTGGTGGCGCGAGCTACTTCGCGAACTTTATGTTGCTCCCAATCGGGGGCTGCATACCAAGAGTTACCGCAGAAGACATCGAGTTTGCCATCGTTGTTAAAGTCCGCAACGCCGACGGCTTCGAAAGGCGAAAGAGGATTGATGTTGTGTTTCTTCCACGTCGAGGCGGGTTCTTGCGAGCAAACTATTGCACCACCGACTGCAAGTATTTGCAGAGCAAGAAAGCGAATGAAAAGCGTTTTCATGAAAGTCGAATCGTTTCGTTCAAGAAGGTGTTTTTGGATGAACTCGGACGATGGCTAAGTGTATCATTTTCGAACTGCGTGACGTTGAGTTTTCCGCTAAAGGGGAACTGACCGAGGTCGAGTAGGAGCCAATAACCAAGTGGCACTGGCTATTGCTACGGCGAGCAATCCGATCAGTGGGAATAAAATCCCAACGATACCAACGCCGACCCATACCCAACGGGTTTTGGGCAATGCTCTTTTGGGAAGTAACTTCATCATCGATACGGCTTGGCCAGAAGCCAACAGGTGCTTACGCCGTCGCGCAAGCGTCATCCCGCAAGCGCTTATCGGCAAAAGGGCGATCAGAACCAAGACGAGCATCCACAGGATCTTAGTCCAAATTCCGCCAAAGGATCCTGTATGTAACGAGTAGCTCCACTTGTTCCATCTGGCTTGCCACCCAAGATCCCGATAGTCATAGCGAGCAAGAAGCTGATGATCATGGGCATCAAGATAGAGCGTCTGAGTCATGCTCGGTGGATAATCCCCACCCGATTCGATCATCAGCGCAGCGTTCGATGCGGATAGTCGCTGGATAGAAATCCTCTGCCATGAAAGACCATGCTTTCGCGCTGCTCGCAGGGCTTGTCCAAGCTCCAGAGGAGTCAGATCTGCCTGTCCGGCACGCTTACCCTTGGGGACTTCGAGCAAGTAATCGTATTGGCCGGTGACTCTTGCAATTCCATGGTAGAGAGTGCCGTAGAGCTCGGAATAGTGAAGCCCATTCCAAGCAATCGTCACGATCGCCGTGGCCGAGACAAGTCCCGCCGTAACATGGAATTTACGGAGTAACAAAAATACAGAAGCTACCTGTGTGGACTCCGATTTACCCGATCGCGGAACTCTGTTTCGATACCACAAAAATACTCCTAGAAGCGTCGTTGCGATCAACCAAGTCGCAGTGAACTCCACAAGCAATCTTCCGAACAACCCCATGTACAAGGTGCGATGAAACAGTGTGGTACTTGTAAATAAATCATTATCCTTTTGATCCTCTACATTCGTATGTTGCCGCGACTCAGGGCTCGGATAAAGCTCATGCGTGTTTGTATTGACATAGTACCTTTGCTGCGGCCATGGCTTGTTCTTGGGCGCGACCAAGACGCTTGGAAAACGTCCTTTGCGATGCTCTAGCTCAACTCTCCAAACGACTTGGTCGGGCTCGAGTTTCTCTTGGACTATCGGGATGAGCTTGTCGTAGTAGTCTTGGCTGAGCCTCCGCTCAAATTCGCTTTCTTGCCAAGACGAATCCGATAGCGCTGTAGGATAGATACGAAGCAGTATTTCATCCTCGAAGAGCAGGATTCCGCCTGTGATGCACATAAGCAAAAGAATCGGAGTGATCACAAGCCCGATCCAAAAATGCCAATAGAGCAAAAAAAGTCGATCGCTGATCTCGTAGCCTTCGCCTCTTTTCTTTCTCACGCCACTCATCAGCCCGATCCTTTCTACGCTTACTCGAAGCCCCTGACTCCCAATGCTTCTTTCCGAGTAAGACGATCAGCAGTTAATTGCCCGGATGCGGCCATTCAGGGAAGGATTGCCGAAACTCCTCGCAGGTCCCCCCAATCCAAGCATATTGATCGTCGATCTTGCTTGCGTAAACCACGCGGCAACCAAAAACGCCCATAAGCAACGACGTTATAAACGCAAATGGGAATTGGATTATACAAAGAGTCGAGAACGCATTTTCGCCCCGTTCCGACACCACGATTCCTAGTACCATCAGTGCGGTACTCACAATAAAAGTCAACCATGCAGTAACCATCCACCTAATTCTGGCCGACTTGTACCGTGTAGCTAACGGTATATCAAACACAGCTGTCTTTCGCACGATTAAGGCCACGAGCGCATAAATCAGCAGATTAAAAAGTATCAGCAGATAAACCAACGGATTATGCCAACTCAGTTTCCGTCGAAGGCGATCTTGAGTTGGTTCATTAGATTTTACGCACCGATCCGGTAACACTGCACGCTTGTGGACAACAAGAAGCTTTCCCTTATGGAATATCTGGCCCATTGGCTCTTGGCTAATGGGATCAGAGTTACTCAGAGGTGCATAAGGATTTTCTACGTTCTGGGGCATTGCTCTTCTCTCTATCAGAACTTGTGAAACAGACGCTTACTAGCATAGCTTAAGGCTCTGGCCAAACGTGCATGGAATGCACGAGCTCGGTATAGATCGTTTGCATTTTTTCCGAAAGTTCGCTCACGACTCCTGGCTGGGTGTTGGCCAAGTCGCTTTGTTCCCCAACGTCGGACTCCAGATCGTACAACGAGAAATCGGTAAGCTTCGCACTTTGTATCTGCTGGACATTGGCCGTAGTGATATTCTCAAACTTAGGAAGCTTGCCCCCATCGAATTTTGCAATCAGCTTCCATTTTCCATCTCGCATCGCCGCACGTTGCTCATTCAAGGCGTTGTAGTAAAACCAAAACAGCGGTTTAGAACGCGATAGGGTATCGCCTTTCCAAATCGATTCGACATTCATGCCATCGAAGTCCACACTCGGCAGTGAGATACCGGCCAAGTGCGCGAAGGTTGGCAATAAATCCAAGGAACTGATGGGCGTATCAAGGACAGAGCCTGCCGGTGTCTTGCCCGGCCATCGAACCATTCCAGGTACACGAAAACCCGCTTCGGTTGTCCAGAGCTTCATGCCTCGAAGTGGGCCGGGACTCCCATAGGATCGCTTGCCAGCAGGATACCTCAAAAGGGTCTCAGGGCCGTTGTCACTGCTAAAGAAGACAACGGTATTCTCGGCCAATTTGAATCGATCCAAGGCGTCCATGATTTTGCCGACCGCAAGATCCATATTGTGAACATTGGCGAAGTACTGAGCTTCGTCTTGATTCCTAGCCGTACTCGAATACTGCCCGACCAAATCGAATGGAGACTCTACGGGTTCGTGGGGTTCATGAAACGCGACATACAGAAAGAATGGAACGGGACGGGTGGATTGCTGAAGTCTTTCGAGCCAATCGATCGCCTCGTTGGCAACGATCTGACAACTGAATCCTTCGAGTGCGCCGGCAGGCTGACCGTTTCGGACGAAATTCTGTGGGTTTTCATGCGAGGGGCTCGCATTGTTTTGAGTCGCAAACCAATGCTGAAATCCTGCATCGTCGGGTTGTGGTTGCGCTGGATTGTTGAACATGGAATTGCAGTGCCACTTGCCAGCCATGGCCGTTGCATACCCCGCGTCGCGAAGGAGTTTCGGTAAAGTAACCTCCTGCTTGCGCATGTGTACCAAATGACGACTGTTCTTACTCTTGGCTCCGCTCTTCTCATTGGCTTGGGGAATCCAATCAAAAACACCCGCTCGATTCGGATTTCGACCGGTCAATAATCCGGTTCGCGAGGGGGAACAGACCGGTGCTGCCGAATAGCAACTCGTCAGTCGCATTCCCTGACTCGCGAGTCGATCCAAGTTTTTTGTTTGAATATGAGGATGCCCAAAACACCCAAGATCTCCCCACCCTAGGTCATCGCACAGGATCACCACGAAGTTCGGTCGCGTGGAGTCATCACCGCAAGCTCGATGGCCTATGAGCAACACGGCCAAGAAGCTCAGGACTGTGCATAATTTTGTCTGCAGTGCTGCCATTTCGAATCCTCGGATGGGCGACTAGCAAGCGGGGTTGCCTGGTTGCTTCCAAGCTTGCAAGTACGTGCGATAGCCCAAGTGTTTATCGGCTTGCTCTTCAAGCATCTGCCTTGTTTGCATGACCAGCTCGGACTCTGCTTGTGAAGTGATCCTGCCCATGAGAACTTGTAGTCTTAGAAAAACAAAATAGGTATCAAGCACATCGCAGCGGCAGTACTCGCTGATCTCAGTGAGTTTGCCTTGCTTGTACAAATCCAAGACCATATCGCCCTTGACGTCCATCTTACCGGGCTTCTCCAAAAGTGCGGCGGCCAAGTTCAATCCACCGCGAAACCATGTGCTGCCAAAGTTGGTGAGAATCTCATGGAGATCCAAATGGGCTTCAAGGTTGTATCGATTTCGATTTTGAGAATACGTTCGGTCGTAGATGTTGAACCAAGCAGGGACGCTGATACCAAAGCGATAGGCAGCTAGTTCCATCAGCGGCAAATCAAAACCTCGTCCGTTGAAAGTCACCCAGGTTGGATGGGCATAACGCTCCCAGCCGAGCCAAAAGGCTCTTGCAATATGCTCGGGTCGATGTGCAGGTTCGTCGAGCGAGACGATCTCCATGAGGCTGAAGTCCTCTCGAATCTTTGCGATCACCAATGAAATCGGGAGGTGATATGTAAAGGGGATAAAGTCTTTACCGCTCTCGTCCAAGAGCTCCTGGCGGAACATCGCGATGGCTTGGTCTGGACTGTAGTTCTTATCGGGATACTTCGTTTTGGCGATGATCTGGCCATCGGCGATGCTCTCGACATCGAACAGTAAGTACTTGAGTTTGCTGGTTGGATTGGCCATAGATTGGGACGCTTATACGGACTAGATACCCACCATGTTCTACCAAGGAACCACTTGTTACGGGCTTACGCCAGCCCTGATGAGGATTAAAATACCCCAAAATTCTGGCGAATCCACCCTTAATCGCTTTTTGCGAATAATTAAAAGATGACGAAATTTCTCGAACCCCTTGTACCCCCGCCCCACGGTCTTGGGCTTTCGAATCAGGTTCAAACGGCTCTTCGGGCCGCAACTGCCGGTGCCAACGTGATTCGCCAATGGGTCGGAAGGCCGACGGGGATCATCGAAAAAGGGGTCGGTGACTTGGTCTCCGAAGTGGACAAGCAGGCCGAAAAAGCGGTTTTGGAAGTGCTCGGAAGCGACCCGATTCGGGCGACGATTTTCTCCGAGGAGTCCGACCCGAGTATCCAGCAAGGGGCTAGCCACTGTTGGTACGTCGATCCGTTGGATGGCACGAGCGCATTTCTGTTTCGTGTCGGCAACCCATTTCCGTCGGTCCTCGTGGCGCTCTATCAAGAACAGCAGCCGCTGGCATCGGCGATTGTCTTTCCCTTGACCGGCGAGTTCTTCTACTCCCACGCAGGTTTAGGTGCTTACAAAGATCAGCAGCCACTGGTGCTCCCACCCCCCACTCGACTCCAGGACGCTTGGATCGATATGAATCATTACGGCAACGCAAGGTTCGAAACGGGCATGTTCGCTTACCTCAGGAATAAACTCCGTACGAGCGAAGGAGCCAAGCTTGTGACTTCATTCCCACCCCATTCTGGAGTTGCGATGCGTCTGGTTGATGGAACAACAGGATTGTCGGCAGTGGTTCATGACAACAACTCGGAGAACATCAAGCAAGCACCTTGGGACATCGCAGCTCCGCTTGCGATTCTGCAAGAAGCCGGTGGTTGTTTTCTCTCGTTGAGAACCGGTGAGCCGATCGGTCCTGGAGATTGCGAGCCGATGGTCGTGTGCGCCGACAGATCGCTGGCTAAAGAGATTATCGATTTGGTTTGCTAGTCTTTTAGGCAATAAAAAAACCCGCCGCATGAAGCGACGGGTCTTTTGAGAATGGTCTTCGAATTCGGTGACCTTACCAGGTGAACTCGACCCCGGCAGTGAAACCTTGATAGACGATGTCCGACGAATTGTTGATCGTTGCAAGGCGATTTGACCCTGGCAAGAACAACGATGGCGGAGTGCTGTTGAAGTTACCCGAAGCAAGTGCGACATTGTCGATCCACAGGACTTGATAAGAAGTCCTGAATGCCACTGAGTAGTTCAAGCGATAGACCAACTGGGGCGATAGTTGGGTGATGTACGCGGTTCGGTTATCCAAGGCGTATTCGTTGATCTCTGGAATTCCGAACGATGGCAGAGAGTTAGCAAAGATCGAGGTGTTCTGCTGGGATCGATTGTTGTAGATACCCGTTTTGAGCTCAACACCCATCTTGATACCAGGCAGGAAGTTGTACCATAGATCCGTACCGACTTGCCAACCGACCAATGAATTGCGAGTAGCAACGTTGTAGTCGAAGAATCGAGGGCCGTTGTTCTGTGCCGTGTTGTTGTTGAGACTCTCGGCAGTGAATCGCGAACCTTCGTCCAAATCCAAGTAACGAACACCCGTTAGGAAACTTCCTTGGAAGTAACCAGCAGGTTCACTCCAGCGTCGACGAAGATTGATTTCGCCGTTATGCAGTTCACTACGGTAATCCAACGTGTGGATCAGCGAGCGATCCGAGTCGTCGAACCCGCCATTGGGTAGCGTTCCGAAGTTGCTGATAAACGAGAAGAGATTTGCTGAAGCACTCCGTGCCACTGCGGATCCTTCGCTGGCATCTAAGCCGAAGTAGGCAACCTCAAGGTTGGATCCAGGACCCACCTGAACATTTACCTGCGCGGCCAGACCGCCTCGGATCGTGTCTGGTGCGACCATATCGGTCGACAAAACAAAGTTCCCCGAGTTTGCTCCAAGCGACGAGACCGCGAAATTGCCACCTCCAGAGGTTCGAGCAAGTCCAATCCCTTCGATCGATGCATCGTACCAACGCTGGGATGCAATGCCACCCTCACCGTAGGGCACCAGCAAAGAAGGAAGGCCTGCAAGGCAACCTCCTAGCCCCGCAAATAAACCGTATGGATTGCGGCCGAAACGATCTAAGTGAGATCCGCCGCATCCTGGACATGGTCCACCGCATTCAGGACAGGGCCCCATCATCCCCGGTCCCATCATGCCCGGATCCATCATCCCAGGTCCCATCATCATTCCCGGTGGGCACCCCTCTGGACCCATCATCGGCATCCCTTCGATCGGGATCCCCTCGACCGGCATTCCCTCAAGACCCACAGGTGCCATCGCAGCACCGTCAGCCAAAGGAACCCCTGTTGGTACAGGTACCTCTTGTGCGATCGGTTCTTGATACGCAACCCTGGCAATCGGTTGCGGCATGGCCACAGGAGCCATTTGTGCTTTGTTGGAACCTGAGGGCTTCGTCGCCCCCCAACTTCCAGGCTTCTGAGCCCATGCATGACCACTAGACCCTGCTAGCGCCATACTTGCCATCAAAGTAAGTTTCCAACCTTTGAGCAGCCTCATCGAATTCACTCCAGTGCGTTTGCCACCGGTTTGTCCGTCACCATCCCATCAATTGGAACGGCGGGAATACCTATTACCCTCGGTTTTATCGGCAGGACCTGCAGCAAACGTTCGACGAAACGGTATTTTTCTCCCTACGACCGTCAAATTTAGACCAAAGATTTCCAGTTCCGAATGCTAGCTATTCGAAAGCGTGCTGGTGTCCTCGGTGCATCCATAATCCTAAACCAGGATTCCGCACGAAGTAATATTCTTGGCCTTGGGTGTCAGTGTGCCAACCATCCTGAAGACCTTCGATCCGATACCGCTGCATCGCATCTTGCCAGTGGCCGTATCGGAAACAGACCCCTTCGATCTCTTCTTTGCTAAGTCCGCCTGGGCAGTACTCGACTTCGAAACGCCCGTCGGGTGAACCATGAATCAGGTGGGCTGCGATCGAGAGATTCTTCGAGAGGACTTCGTCGCTTCGGGTTCGTTCCAAGATCTCTTGGGTTGTCCGATAGCCATGCTCTCGGATCAGAGCATCGCCCTGGGCATGTTCACCGAAGCGATCGACACCGGGTGCGACGACGACGATGGTTCCGCCGTCGGCTACGGCCATCCGTGTTCGATAGATGGCTTTGTTGCCGACCCAAGTCTTTTTGTATTTGGCCGGATCCATCCAAACGACGAGTTTCTCGGGAGCTCGGTCCAATCGAAAGCAATTGACTTTGGCTGACAACTCTCCGGCTTGGAAAAACACGGAATGATCATCACCGATAAACAGGCCGCGAACCACTGGCCCGTCCGTTGGCGTCGATTCGACGACGGTCAGTACATAGAGGATCGGATAGGGGGTCAGGAACATCTCGGCTCCCCGATTGAGAATGCGACGCAAGGGATTGTCGCACCGGCCCATGATCCGTTCACAGCCATAGAGGGCACTTAGATAGTGGCTGTCGTCGATTCCTGCGTTTCCGCCGGTACCGACGAAAATGTTCTTGGTGTAATTGGCCATCCCAATGACTTCGTGCGGGACGACTTGTCCGATCGATAGGATCAAATCATGTCCGCCTTGGGAAATGATCTGATTGACTTGGGCTGGCCAAGGTTTGCTATAGATTCCATCGGTCGCCTGGGTAACAAACTCCTTGTCCACGTACCCTAAAGTATCGACATCGGTTCGGAATCGATGGACACGGATCAAATCACGCGGAAGATCTCCGAACATCTTTGCGAGTTCGGTTTCTTTCATCGCTTCATGGGTACCAAGTGCTGGCATGACGTCGGTGAGTCGATCTCCGAGCAGTTTCAAGGCGGCCTGCGTGATCGGTCCGGCTTGGGAGTCCATCCTCGTGTGATCCGGTGGAATGGCCAGCACTTTTTGCGGACTGCCTTGGGCTCTATCCTTCATATAGGCTTCGATCGAAACCTCTAAGGCTTCGAGATAGTCTTGGAACCCAAGCACATGGTTCGGACTACCAACGCGATAATAGATTGTCATGATGCGATCATTCTGTACTTGGGATCAACTTGGGGGGGCGACAATTTCGAGCAGTTCGATTGCAGGTTCGCCAGCGCAATGGATCAGGGCGGTGCGACCATAGCATCGGGTTCCCTTGGTTATACAAAAAAACTCCGCGAGCTTCGGTCCGCAATCAACCTCGTATAGATCGAAAAGCTGCACTTCTCGCAGAATCTCACGCTCGATGAGCACCCGTCCTAGCGGTTTGGATTCGGATAAGATCTCGGACCTCGCAGGCTCTGTGATCAAATCGAGCTTAAGTCGTACGATTCCATACTGAACTACCTTGCCGGTGCCTTGAGTCGATAAAAGGATCTCGCGGCAGTAGTGATCGTGGTTGGTTTGCGAGCGAAGTACTCTTACATCGACACGATCGTTATAGAATGACTCGACCGTCACTGTCATGTGGCTTGTGTGGTTCAAGAGCTGCCCATAGACATCCGACAGAGCACCCGAAGCGATCTTTTTAAATCGAGCCAACTGCGAAGGCTCCGCATAAAAAATCGCCAGGAGCGAATCGAGCGAAACGGTGTTTGGCAAATGATTGTGTTGATGGGGCATCAGAGCGACTAGGTCAGTGGAATTCGCAGTCCATCATAAGCCAAAGCCACATGCTCGGGCAACTCGCGATGGAAGGTCCTATAGTCCAATTCATGGGACAGATGGGTCAAGTAAGCTTTCTTGGGCTGCAATCGCTCGATGATATCCAAGGCCTCTCCAACACTGAAATGGGTCGGATGGGTGCTTTTCCGCAGCGCATCGAGCACCAGCACGTCGAGCCCTTGCAATAGGGCCATGCTCGATTCTTCAATGCGATTGGTGTCTGTGCAATAAGCTACATTACCGATCCGGTATCCATAAACTCTGCAGTATGGGCCATGGATAAGTGGTATGGGGGTGAGGGTCGCTCCGAGTATTTCAATCGGATTGTCATCCACTCTTTGAATCTGCATGCTTGGAATCGCACCCGGATGTGTCTGCTCCCGATCATCAAACGCATAGTCGAATACTTTTCGAATACGACCCTCGACAATCTCCGAAGCGTAAATCGGGATCGGTCGTCCAAGTTTGAACGGAAATAGCCGGACGTCATCGAGCCCGTGCAAATGGTCAGCATGCTCGTGCGTGTAGAGAACCGCATGCACCAAAGGAATTTTTTCCCTGAGCAACTGATGCCGCAAATCAGGAGGGGTGTCGATCAGCAGATTGCCTTGAGGCAACCCCATTACGGCACTTGAACGCGTCCGCTGATTTCTAGGATAACCGTCAGTGCAGACATCGCATTGGCAGCCCAAGCACGGGACACCAACGCTCGTGCCTGTACCTAGGAGGATCAGCGAGCCTTGCACTTGGTTTATCTGAATCATCGATTCGCTTTCGGTCTAGACGTACCACTCGACATAACCGCGCGAACGGTTGTCGAGCTTGCGGATGTCATCGACTCGGAAGCGACATCCGTTGGCATCGATGAAATGGACAGTCCAAGCGGTCACTCGCCGAACGTCTTCCTCTGCGTTGAGAACAAAACGGGTTCGACCGTGGTTGGTCTCAACATCCCATTCGCAAGGCTCTTGCGTCCCCGAAACCCAATGCACTTTCAAAATCTGAGGCACAAACTCTCGAAAGGACAATTCCTCTTCGAGTAACTGGCGTTCCGAAGCATTGAGGCTGTCGAGGTTTTTTAGGCACACAAGCTCCTCTCCTTCCTTCGACAGGATCGACACCCACTCCTTGGGTGCTGCGACCGGGTACATGGGGACAACCAGCACTTCGCCATACCGAGTCCCCTTCGCGTCGGTCAATCGCAGTTGATTCCAAGCGTCGCGATCAAGCTTGAACGTCCAATGCCCATGAGACGATCGAAGTGCGGGAGTTTTTGCGAACTCGGCGCTTACTCCTAAGCTGTTATGTGGATCGTCGCTCATGGCTTGCGAATTGCTCAAAGGGAAGCGTCGGACTTGCCGTCCGACTGTCGGTATAGTTCAGTTGGGATGAGGATCTGCGGAGGCACTTCCTCGCCGTTTAAGTATTTCAGAATCGCACCCATGGTCTCTTGCCCGATCCGAACAGGGAACTGGATCGGATCGGCATAGATCTTGCCATCGCGTATCGCACGCTTGCCATCGATTTGACCGTCAAAGCCAACGATTTTGATTTTCTCAGCCGCACCAGCATTCTCCAATGCTGCATAGCAACCTAGTGCCGAGGGGTCATTGATCGCGAAGATGCCATTGAGATCCGGGTGGCTTTGGAGCAAGTCCTGAGTGGCTTTGTAACTTTTGTCCTTTGCCCCATCTCCGGGTAGTACGCCAACGATCTCGATCGAAACGCCCTTAGACTTCTTCTGCTCTTCGAGTTCTTCACGAAAGCCTTTGGTCCGTAGCATGACGCTTTCGACTTGGGGAAAGTCCAGAATCGCCACTTTGCCTTGGCCACCTAAGGCCTCGATCATGGCGATGGCTGCTTGCCGTCCTCCAGAGTAGTTGTCGGTGGCCACGTGCGTGATGACTTTGGCATTAGGAGCAATCGAAGCGATATCGGCGGTGAAAACAGGAATGCCCGCTGCATTGGCTTCCTGAATCGCTGTTCCAACGGCTCGGCTATCGCAAGGAGTTAAGATGATCGCAGCGACCTTCTGAACAATAAAATCCTTCACTTGATTTTGCTGTTTGTTTGCATCGTACTCGCCGCTGACGCTGATCAGCTGGTAACCGGCTTTCTCAGCCGCTTGTTTCACCGAATCGGAGATCTCGACAAAAAAAGGATTCGCGGTCGTGAGGATCGAGATGCCGATCTGTTTGGTTGCTCCGCTGGGTTTAGCCGATGATGCGGCCTTACCTTCAGGCTTGGATGCAGATCCAGAGCACCCGCTGGCTAAACAGACCACGCACAGCAATAGTCCCAAAGAACGAAACGACATGGCCGGGTTCCTAACTCGATGGATTGAATAAGACTACTTGGGTTTCTTCTTGCTTTGTGGATTGTTCTTTGGTCGGGGTCTGGAAGATCCACTAGCAGGTTTCGAATCGGGTTGATCGCTTGCACTGCCGCGCTGAGGGTTCTTTTTAAAGAACGGTTCGAGTAGCTCTGCAAAGGTCTCAGGGGGTTTGGTGTTTTTGAGCTTAGGCTTATCCCCCCGGGGTGCCGAAGGCATCGTCGGTCGCTGCCCCGGTGCGGTATTGGCAACAGCCGATAGGATTTCGTTGACCGTACCCTCAGGCAAACTCTTGATCTCAGCTTGCGGTGTGTACTTCTTGATCAAGAACCTTTCGATCAAAGACCAAGTCGACGAGGTGATGAAGTAGATGCACAAGCCGGCCGGTACGCGGAAAAACAAAACACCCATCATGATCGTCATGAACATCATCATTTGCTGAGCCACCCGCGTTTGTTCATCGGTCGCCTTGGGCATGAGCACTTTTTGCTGGATGATAAACAGCGTGATGGTGATCAGTGGGAGGATGTTCAGATAAGGCCCAAAGTAACCAGGTCCCCGACCCGCGATGAACTGAGGCATCCATTGCTGCCAATCCATAAACATGTCTGGGCCGGCTAAGTTCGAGCACCACTCCAGACCCGGAATGAGGGGCTGCTGCCTGAGCGCCACGTCGACC
>JBJSXX010000241.1:0-4133 GCA_046086605.1 Pirellula sp.
GTTCTTTCCCAAATCGATCGAGGTTCGGCGCTCGGATGGGTCATTTCTATTTCAGATTGCCGACGTACCTCTTTCGGACAACATTCCGATCGAGGGCGTGCGGGTTGGACCAAGATCGGTGCAGTGGTGGCCTGGGCATCCTGCGAGACTCCTGTGGACGGAAGCTCTTGATGGAGGTGATCCGAACCGTAAGGTCCCGCATCGGGAGCAGTTGTTCTACCAAGACGCTCCGTTTGCTCTGAAGGCTCAGCCATTGCTGAGGCTGACGGGCCGTTACTCGGGTAGCACTTTTTTTCGAGATGCAAATCTATGGATGACCACCGAGTACGACCGAGACCGACGCTGGACGACCTCGACGGTCCATCGCATGGGTGCTTCCGGTGGCTCAAATCCGCACAACCAGTCGCATGTCTTTTTTGATCGCAGCATCAAAGATCGTTACGGGGATCCGGGTCGCATTATGCTCGAACCAGATCTTGCAGGTTTCTCGATAGCAAAGCAGATCAAAGACAATGTTATCTTGGCCGGTATTGGAGCAAGCCCTGAAGGAAATCGACCATTCTTGGATCTAAAGAATCTTGAAAGTCTTGAAACCAATCGCCTCTGGAGATGCTCGAAAAATCACTCGGAAAACGTCGTTGCCGTTTGGAGTCGCGATTCAGAGATCACTCTGCTGACGCGCCGAGAGAGCCCCAAAGAACCGCCCAATTATTTCCTGCGCAGTCCGCACTCAGATTCGATCGAACCTTTAACGCATTTCGTCGATCTGAATCCTGAGTTAAGAGGAATCACCAAGCAAATTGTCCGATACAAACGGTCCGATGGCGTTCCACTCTCGGCGACGCTGTATCTTCCGGCAAACCATCGTCCCGAGAATCGATTGCCGTTGGTACTATGGGCCTATCCCATGGAATTCAATGACCCAGATACCGCAGGTCAGGTCTCCGGGAACCCCAACTCGTTTCTTCGCGTGGCAGGAAGCACCCATTTAGCCCTCCTACTGGAAGGCTATGCGATCCTCGATGATGCCTCGATGCCGGTCATTGGAGATCCCGAGACGATGAACGACACCTTTATCGCGCAGATTGTCGATGCGGCGCACTCGGCAATCGATCATGTGGTTTCCATGGGGATTGCCGATCCAGATCGAGTCGCTATCGGTGGACACAGTTACGGTGCTTTCATGACGGCAAACGTCTTAGCCCACAGCAATCGCTTTCGGGCAGGGATCGCTCGCAGTGGTGCTTACAATCGGACGCTGACACCTTTTGGGTTCCAGAGCGAAAGGCGTCCGCTTTGGGAAGCCAAATCGGTGTACACCGAAATCTCACCGCTGATGCATGCCGACAAAATCAAAACACCGATGCTTCTGATTCACGGTGAAATGGATAGCAATCCGGGTACCTTTGCCATGCAATCGCTCAGGATGTTCCAAGCCATTCAAGGCAACGGTGGGGTTGCTAAGTTGGTGATGCTACCTTACGAAGGTCACGGATACCGCGCAAGGCAATCGGTCATGCACGTTCAATACGAAACCGTCCGGTGGCTCGATAAATATCTCAAGAACATCAGCGTCGATTGATCTGGTCGATCACGAAAAGAACGTCCAGTGGATCCAAGGCGCCATCCCGATTCGGATCAACAAATAATAATCCAGCATCGATTACCGAATCCAACACCCGAGTACCACGTCGGTTGATCTCATCGATCAGTGTCAGAACATCCAAGGGATTGAGTCCTCCGGAATTATCGACATCGAACACAAGGCTTGGGTTGGTCCAGCGAGCCGGATCATTGTCTCGAACTAGAAAGGTAAAGGCTCCAGCGATCACTCCGTTGCCACTACCTGTAAGCATAATCGATCGAGGATTCGAAGGCCGATCATTGTTTAGCACCGATACTTCAAAAGTCGTTTGAAGCGATCCGGCTGGGATCATCACTGTACTGGGGAATGCCAAAATGCCTGCTTGGCTTGCAGCCAAGCTTACCGAGACGCCACCGACCGGAGCGGGCGATCGAATGCTTATGGTCGCTTGTGTCGCAGAACTTCCTGCAACACCTTCGTCTAGTTCCGCTAGAGTCGCTGTTAAGACCAAAGGTTGAAAGTCCGTCACATCCAAAGACACGCCGACCAATTCAAAATTCACTGCGGCGGGACTGAAAGTCACACGTTGCGTTCCGTCAAAGAGTGCATCATCCACCGCCGAAACCGAAACTGTTGTTGAGACTGCATTGGCAGGAATAGTTACTGCCGTTGGCACGGTGGCTTCGGTCGTGTCGCTACTGGTAAGGTTAACAACCAGCGGATTGGCAAGGCTCGTTCCGCTACGAGTGACCGTCATGAGCGCGGCACCAGCCCCGGCGTTTTCGGCAATGGATGTTTTGTCCAAAGTCAAAGTAATCCGCCCTGCTGGACTTACGACAACCTGGAAAGTTCGCTCGGCAAAACCACCGTCATCATCGGACACGCGGGCTGTAGCCGTGTAGGTTCCCGGATTTGCATAGGTATGCGACGCATCGAAGAAACCCGTGGTCGCTTGTCCTGGGCTACCTAGGCTCAAGACCGTCGCGGGTCCTGTACTATCCGGCGAATTATCGCCCCATTGGACGCGGTAGGTGAATGTTTCGGCTTTCGCAGGGGTGGCAAGAGGCATGCCGTATCCACTGTCTGTGAATTGCCCCAATCCAGAGAGACTCAGCAGTACGCCGGCTTGTGCAGTCTTGTTCGCTATAGGCGAAAGCACCGGTGGAGCATTGGTGATCGATAGCGGGGTTGTGCTGCTTTTGGTTCCGAGCAACGAACCGCCGAGTGTCACGCGGACATTCACATCCGCATTGTCACCATAAGTATGGTTGCCCGTAACTCGGACGGTTTGGGGGATCAATTGCCAACCGATATCCTGCAAGGCAGCCAGATCCAGACGGCTAGGCAGGAGTCTTTCGCCTGTATTAAAGACTTGAACCATCGATGGGCGCCTGCCATCGATCGTTGTCGTGTTTGCGAAGTGTTCAGCATCGGCCAGTGGCACTGGGCCACCAAACACGTTGATGGCATTGGCTCCGGCAAAACTGCTGTTAACGATCTTGTTGTCCCAAACGGTCGTTGTACCCCAGCCCATGATGTGCATGAGTTCATGAGTCGCTACCGAAACGAAATCGAGTTGGTTGCTTTGAAGTCCACTGGGACTGTTACCGAAATACCAATTCCTCGCGGTATCAAAGGCGATCGATCCGCCCCAAGGTCCCACGTCTGTAGGGGGATTTGCCAACGCACCGGATTGTCCTCGTGCTTTGACTGCATCGGCGAATGCGGTGCGAGTCGTACGAGCCGTGAAGCCACCTCGATTGGCCGATCCACCCTCGGATCCACCCAAGGATCGGCCGCCGACAAAGACGAGTATTTCATTTGCAGCGATGGATAGGTTTGTTTTCGAAGTCTGAAGGCCTGTCACGGGATGACGAAAGGTTGCATCCCATGAGTCGCCTGCCAGTGGCTGGATCGCCGTGAGCGAGTCACTGAATTTCGATGCTACCAGGTCAGCAGCCGTTTGAAGTAGATTCCGCCTCGCAGCTTCGAAGAAGAAACCTGAGTTATCGAGACTGTAATCGAACCTTATTTTGATCGGCCCTGCGACAGGTGGGTTTTGAATGCTCGCCGAGGAACCCGAACCGTCTCCCCAAGCGATGGTTCCGGTGATCGCACCAAAAAGATCCGAGGTATCCAAAGTGCGTTGCAAATCAAAGCTCTGGCCCTCGGCAGTCATCGCCCATCGCGATTCGAGCTGCTCGATCGCGAATTTACGTTTCTTCGGATGTCTTTTCTCTCGCATGGGATACTCGCTAACCAAACCGATGAACAACCACTCCCTATCTAAATGAATCGTAATTCATGTAGCGTAAACATTTCCAGGGGTAAAAAACAGCCAAATTCGGAACGGGTTCTTCAGGAATTGTTGTGGGTAACAATCTAGAATAAAGATTCCTGAAGAAATCTTTTGAAACACAGAGACACAGAGAGCACAGAGCTCATGTTTCCTTCGAGTGATATCTCGATACAATCACCTCTATCGCTCTCGGCTCCCTTTAGAAGTATTTGAGGTATGTAATGTCTGCTAAGACTTGGGTCGGACTAC
>JBJSXX010000242.1:0-24071 GCA_046086605.1 Pirellula sp.
CACCGTACCAACTAAGCGGAGTTTTGATGTTTCTTCGCTTTCGAAATCCCAGCGAACCACCAACGACTCGGGTGCCTGAGCCAAACTAAATTTAGCCATGACACCAAGCAAAACGATCATCATCCAAATGGACGGTTTTCGTGTCGGAAAAGATCTCTGTGCCACTGTTCAAACTCGAACGCAGTTTGCTGTCAGTAATTGAATAAAAATTCGCGGGAACTCATCAGACTCCACAGGAGATCTTCGATCGCCAAGTGCCGCTCCTGAGTGTTTCTTTCCAGTTCCTGAACAATCGCTTGCTGCTCATCGGCAGTCGGCTCTTTGCAAAGTGTTCTGAGATAAGCGGCGCGAACCAAAGCCGCATTGTCCTGCCCAAACTTATCGAGCAACTGATCGACAACACCACCTTTCTCCGCAAGTTTACTGTTGAGCGTTTCACCGTTGGCAAGATGCAAGGCTTGGACGATACTCGGCTCATCGCTCCGTTCGCATTCGCAAGTGATACGCCGTTGATTGCGTCCAAAAGTCTTGAGAAAATTGCTCTCAACGCTCGAATCAAAAAGCTGAATCGCCTTGGTTCCTTTCGGATAGAGCTTCGTGTCGTTTCTGTCTCCACCGAGAAAGACGATCTTGTTGAACTCGCTCGGTACTGCCGTGACACTGGCGATCGCATCATGGATCACCTCGGCCATGAGTCGCTTGGGGTAGTAATGGGAAAAATATTTGCGATCGGCTTGGTTACCCTCTTTCGGAATACTCGAACGCTGATAAGTCTCCGAGTTCATGATCTGCCGCATGAGAGTCTTTAAGTCGTATCGGTTCTCGGTGAGGTATTGACTCAAATAAGCCATCAATGCGGGATTGCTCTCCGGATTGCTTGCTCGCAGATCATCCACCGCATTGACGATCCCGATACCAAAATAGGCAGCCCAGATGCGATTGACAATCGCACGCGTGAAATATGGATTGCTTGGTGATGTCATCCATTCTGAAAGCACAATCCGTCTGTCCTCGGTCGATTCGGAATCGATCGGTAGTGCGTCCAGCGGCGCAGGTGCTTGGGGCTTTCCTCGCAAAGGTTGGATCAGATCTCCTCGCTCAACTACAAAGACCGTTCGGGCCGATTCCCCGTTGCGAACCTCGCCCCCCCAACCTTTCGCACGAACTCGCGCAAAAAGATTGGCCATTGCGTAGTACTGGTCATTGGTCCACTTCTCAAGCGGGTGGTTATGGCATTTGGCGCAACCGATCGAAAGCCCAAGAAATGCTTGGCATGCGTTCTCGGTCATCGTTTCGGGATCTTGATTGATCCCGTAAAAATTCGTTGCCCCGTTGTCCAGGGAGTTCCCAGTGGCCGTGAGTACCTCACGCACCATCGCATCCCAGGGCTTGTTCTGCTCAACCGATTGCCGAATCCACAGATAATAAGCTTTTACGCCATCGGTTCGCAAAAGATTGCTGTTGAGCATCAAGACATCGGACCATCGATAAGCCCAATAATCGACGAATTGAGGACTATTGAGCAATGATTCGATCCAGCGAGAACGCTTGTCCGGTAAGCGATCGGCCAGGAACTGCTCAATCTGCTCTACCGTAGGAAGCGCCCCGGTGGCATCCAGACTCGAGCGGCGAAGAAACTCCTCGTCGGTGCAACGATCAGAAGGTGAGATTCGCAGTGCCGCAAGTTGCGCTGCGACATGCTGGTCGATAGGATTGGCCATCCCGAGTCTCTCCTGGATCGCCCCAAGCGACAGAGCTGCTGACGCTTCGGGAGCGAAAGGAACCCGGATTCGAGAAGAAGCGATACGGCTGGAGAACCACGCAACGATCGTACCTTCGCCGGGTCCAACAATTTGCACTCGCCCCTGAGCATCCACCAACGCTACGGATTCATCGCTCGAAGAGAACTTGGCCCACCTCGTGACATCCTCCTTGCGCCCATTCGAATAATGAGCAATCAAAGTCAATTGATCTCGATCGGCAGGTTTTAAAGCCACCGCATCGGGAAGAAGCTCGATCGACTCGAGTTTAGGATCTGTAGACTCAACCGCTTGAGCACCCGAGGAAATCCATTCGAGCAAAATTCGATAATCGGTTGAATCAGGCTGCAAACGAACTCCACCTTTGTGTTCAACCAGACCGGTCGGTTTGAGCAGGATCAAAGAGCTCTCGGGTTGGGCAAGTTCGACACGCCGGCCATTGTCTTGCTTGACCATATTGAAGTGGTCGTTGATCGAATCGTAACCTCTTAAGGAAAGTCGGAATCCACCTTTGCCCGCCAAAGAACCGTGGCAGGCACCCATATTGCAACCGTTTCGAGAAAGGATCGGTTGAACGTGATTTCCAAATTCCCAATCGACAGCCCCTTGAGTCGACTCGACAAATACTCGGGCTTGCCCCTGAACCTCAACACCTTGAGCATTCTTGACCGTCGCCTTGAGGTTCGTAGACCCACGACCCTTGGCTCGAAGGATCCATGTCCCATCGGCATGCTCAATGAGTTCAGCGATCTGAGAGTCCTCGAGCGTTAGTGTCAGGCCCGAGTCCTTCGTGAGTGGTTTAGAAAAGGACTTGTCTGCAAAGAGCTCGCGAACCGAGACGATCTGCTCAGGCTGAAAAGCATGCAACTGAATTTGATCTGGTACCACTTGCACCGTCGTCTGCGCATGGCTGTTAGAAACAAACCAAAAGGCAAACGTCGCTAAAGCAAGCCAAGCAACAAGCAAATGGGGGCGAGGTATCATCATAGAGACAGGCTCGTAGGAGGAAGGTTCAACACATGGACCTCTATTGTAGCAAGAAAATAAGGGGGCTTCAGGAATTATTGTGGCAAGGAGTAGATGCTACTGGCAATCTTCGTGCTCGTTCTCGTGCTCGATGGCTGTTTGAACTGTTGTGATGCCGATGGTTGATCGAATCGGTTCGCGGCAATTGCATACTAATTGGCTGAATCGCTGTACTAGACCGCTTCGAGTACGATCACGAGCACCGTTTCACTGAGCGCGAGCACGAGTCACTGGGGCCAAAACATCTTGTGTTTTACCCACAATAATTCCTGAAGAGCCAATTCCTGAAGAGCCATTTTTTGCTGAATTGTCCTCGATATAGACATCGACCTGTTGGCCGACAATCGCACGCAGCGATTGGGGGCTGACCGAATAGATCACCTGCATAACACGTGTATCGACCCTTTCGGAGACCGTGCCAGTAAGGTTTCGTTTCGGAATAACCAAAGGTTCAGTACGGACGTATTCCAATCTTACTCCGTTGCCGCTTGAACCTCGCAAAGTCGCTGTCGCGATGGCTTCGGCGCGAAATCGGGGAATCTCTGATTCATCGATATCGACGCGTATATGCAGTGGGTCGATCTGACCCATGGTAATCAGTGGGTTGGCAAGAATCGAAGCGGGGATAAACTCACCTTGGCGAATTTTCACACTCAGGATCGTACCCGACCTAGGTGCTCGGATGGTTCGTAGCTGAAGATTGGTTTGAGCCCGCACAAGATTGGCTTGCGCTTGAGCGACCGTTGCCCGCTGAACCTCAAGGCTCGCGGCCACAGGCTTGCCATCGAACATGTTGAGGCTTGCCTGAGCCTCACGAACTCGCGCTTGAGCCTCGCAAGATTTGGCCTTGGATGTCACCCAATTCAATCGACGCGTATCGATTTCCTCTTGCGAAAGTGCGCTGGATACTCCAATGGCATTGGCGCGATCCAAATCTCTTTTTGCATTGGCCTCGAGTGCCGAGGCTTGGTCTAGCATCGATGCAGCGGCATCGAATCGAGCTCGCAACACTTCAACTTGCATTTGCAGTTCGACAAGCTTTGCCTGCTGAGCCTTGAGCTCTGCTTCGGCTACACCCTGGTCAGCAATCGCATTTCGCGAATCGAGTTGCAGCAACTCCTGGCCTTGCTCAACAACAGCCCCAGGTTCGACAAAGACCTTTTCAACGACGCCTGGAAGTTGGGATCCAATGACAGTAGCCTCGCCAACAGGCTCGACGATTCCAACTCCCCCAATAAATGCGGACCCTGACTGGGGATCTTTTGAGCGAGTCGAAACAGGAGCCGTTGGCGGCAGATTTTTGACGGTGTATTTTTTTTCGCTGGGCGTGTTTTTTTCGATCAAGCGAACCGCTTGCACTAGCAGCAAACCAGCTCCCAAGATCGAACAGAGGGCAAGCAGTGCTTTAAGGTAGCGTTCCATGGATGAATTCCCTGCTAGGAAGCGTTTTTACAGAAGGAATCGATACGACCGTCGGACATCGTTGCGATGTGGTCGGCGAAGGGAAAAATACGATTGTCATGCGTCACGACAATCACTGCCCGGTCTTTCGCCGAAGCGACCTGTCTAAGCAGTTCCATAACCTCACGACCCGTCTCGGCATCGAGCGATGCGGTTGGCTCGTCACTGATGACAATTTGAGGGTTGTGCACCAAAGCCCGTGCGATGGCTACTCGCTGCTGTTGTCCACCCGAAAGTTGGTTCGGATATTTGAGCTTGTTTTGCTCCATGCCGAGTTTATCCAACAGCACAGATGCTTGCCTCTTAGCTGTAGCCAGGGTTGATCCTTGAACGACCAAAGACACGGCGGCATTCTCGCAACGATAAACGACATCTGATTGCGTCCGTTGTTGGTGTACTGTAACGCTTGGGAGTACCGAGTGAAAAACGTAATTGAAGTGGCGAACTTAGGAGAGTCTTTTAGAATTGCCACGACGACAGCCCGGCGATCGTTGAGCTCCGCGATATTTCCGAGTGATAGCGGTTCGTTCCGCCATACCTTGCGAAAGCCATCAACACTCACTGCAACTGCATCCGGACGCCTAAGATCATCGATACTTCCCATCACGACTTCGGGTGGTAATCCGATGAGCGTGCTATCGTCGACACCGATGAGCAATGAAGCCTCGAGCTCCCCGTTTCCAGTGCGAATCGTCACATTCGACTTGTACAGGGGAACCGCCCAGTCGACTCCAGGTACGCCGCGAACTCGGCCTAGTTCGGTATCTCGCAAGGGGAAGATCGTATCGAGGTTTTTCACCCCTGGGTCCATCACCCAAATGTCGGCTTGAGGCACATCGACAATCACCGCACCTGCGCGGGTAATGAGTCCGATGAATATCCCTAGTTGTTGATTGATTAGTAGAGTCGAAAAAGCAACTCCAAGAACCAAACCGAGATATTTCGCTCGGTCGTGAAAGAGCATCTTCAGCGCGATCGCGAACATTCAGGCCACCAATGATCTATTTCATCCCCTAACTGCTCAACCAATTCGCGATTCGAGCCGGCAAGATTATGTTCTTCAGTTGGGTCAGTTTCTAGGTCGTAGAGTTCGAGGACTCCCTCTTTCTCGATCGATGGGTTTGGGATAATCAACTTCCATTTTTCACGAATCGCCCACCGCCAGCGAAGATTCTCCTTGGGGACATCCAGGTTGTTAGCGTTGTGGGTGAAGCATTCGCCGAAGATGATCTTTCGGGCCTCGGTGGCCTTATCATCAAGTAGGTCGATACCCGGCAATACTTCGGGAGGATCGACATCGACGCATTGGAGTATCGTGGGCATCAAGTCGATGCTGTGTGCTAAATTTTTTGACTCTCGAGGCGTGACTTTGCCCGGCCAGCGAATCATGATTGGTGTGCGAAGACCACCCTCGTAAGGGGATTGCTTTGACTTGGGTGCATACTTAGGGCTCTGCGGGTCTTGAATCCAACCGTTGTCGGTGACATACACAACGATCGTATTAGTAGCCAGATTCCTGGAGTTCAAAATCTGCATCAGTTGTCCGATGGTATCGTCAAACCATTCGACGTTCGCCCAATACTTGGCAACCGTTTCGCTAGGTGCGAGTGGCCGGGTGCGTTGAAGATATTTTTCAGGTGCGTTATGCGGATCGTGAGGAAGCATTGGAGCATACCAGATCATCCAAGGCTTGTTTTCCTGGTTTGCCGTATCGATAAACTCCTCGATGGGCTTCATGGTTTTGCGACCGATCTGCAGTCCATCGTCGCCATGTCGGGCGCCTTGGGTCATTCCATGCGTAAATCCACCGTGGGAGTAATGTCCTTGCCAAAATTTGCCGGTTTGCAAAGTCAGATAGCCGTTGTCTTTTAATACCCGAGGCAGGGTAGCTACGGCTTGCATGTGCTGATTCATCCGCTGGCGACCGGATTTGAAGGCCTCCGAGTCGTGAAAATTCTTACCTGTTAGACCAGCGACGATGGGTGGATCGTTGGAGGTTATTTTGTGCTGGTGAGGGAAGCGACCAGTGAGGATCGTTGCTAAGCTTGGACAGCAGAGACTTGAGGGGACATAACCTCGGCGGAATACCAAACTTTCGGATGCGAGGCGATCGAGGTGAGGGGTTTTAAGATGTGGATGCCCCATGAAACCATAGTCGGTCCAAGCATGATCGTCCGACACGATCAAAACAATATTTGGTTTTTGGGAATTATCTGCCAGTGCGTACCTGGTGCCTAGAGATAGGAGAATCAGAGCCACCAACCGTGCGAGCCACAAGTTCGTTTGAAGCGTGTTTCGCATGGTTTTATCGTTTGGCATCAGACTTGCTTTCTCATGCAGCAGTTCTTGAACTTTTTACCGGAACCGCAAGGGCACGGATCATTGCGGCCTGCTTTTTCGCCTCGGTTGCGAATGGTTTTGGGTTCGGCTGGTACAGTGCCAGCTTGGTCGGCAGCTTTAAGATCCTCAGCCTTTTCCTCGGATAGAAAGTTCGAATCTTCGAAGGCATCGTGACGGGCGCTTGTTTCGACAAAGGAGCTTTCAACCATGCCTTCTTCGACCGCTTCCATACGAAAGATCACGTCGGTGATTTGCTCGCCGATAGAGAGCCACATTTGATCGAACAGGCGCATCCCTTCACGTTTGAACTCGACCTTCGGATCCATTTGACCCATGCTTCGGAATCCGACGCTTGATCGAACGTGATCCATGGCCAATAGATGGTCTTTCCAGCTCGAGTCGAGTGTTTGCAATAACACCGTTCTTTCCATGCGTCGGATTTCCGGATGGTAGCGATCGTCGTAGGCTTGGCTGAGTTTGGCGTAGCATTCCTGGCGATCGATGTTGAGTAATTCCTCGGGGGATCCTTTCCAGCCGAGTTCCATTTGCATCCACTGGGAAAGCGATTCAGCTGAGTTTTTACCCGTGGCAAACTCCGACATTTTCTTGTCGGTGTTTTTTCCGAAGACGGAGTCGAGTTTCAAGTTGGCTTGATCCCAAACTTCGCGAGATCGGATTGCTTGAGCGCGGCTGACATCCAAGAGTACTTCGAAAGGTTTATCAGGATTTGCACGGAGCTTTTCAAAGACATCAGGGTCCTGGAATCGAACCGAGGCCCATTCCGAGAGTGCTGCACCATCGATGGTGAAGTTGTTGGGACCAGTTTGGGTTCGGAAACGATGGAAACCGACCAAGACGGGGAATTGAATTTCGCGGTCGAAGTAAGCTTGCTCGGCAGCATCGAGCATGATCTTTTTGACGGTTTCAGGTTCGGCCCCTTTGAGTTCGTCGGGGTTGACGTTGATCCCAAATTTGTTTTTCATCCAAGCCGAGAGCATTTTATTGCCGTACTCTGGATCCAGGAGCATCTCTCCTTGGCTAAGATCGATTCCGTCGATGTAGGTATTGGCTTTACCGATAAACTCTTCGTCCATGCGATCTCGATCGATCTTTTTGAGCATGCTGACGGTATAGTTTGTGTTGAAGCGGTTGTTGACCCATTTGACCATCGCTTCCCAATTCCATTCCGACTGATCCTCTTCGCTTGGAAGGTTTTCGTCGATGGCATCGAGGATTTGCGTCTCGGCAAAACGTTCGGCTTGTTCCTTGGCATAGAGTATTGCCGTTTGAGGTTCGATACCTCGGAAGTCTTTAGGTTCAAGTTGGACACCTAATCGCGGGCCGGCCCAACGGGCGTAGGATTCAGGGCCGAACATAGGATCCGAGAACTGATCGACATTCGACTCGATTTGTTCCCTGAGTTGGTGCATGACCAGTTCGCGACAACTTTTTCCTTCGAGTATTTGTTGTCTATAGGTGTAGACACGTTTGCGCTGGTGATCCATCACCTCGTCGTACTCGAGGAGGTTTTTGCGAGCTTCAAAGTGTCTTTCTTCGACCTTCTTTTGAGCGCCAGAGATCCGCTTGGAGACATAAGGGCTTTCGATAGCTTCGCCGTTTCCCATCCCCATGCGTTGCATCATATTGCGAACCCAATCGCCTGCGAAGATTCGCATAAGGTCATCTTCGAGTGACAAGAAAAATCGGCTTGAGCCCGGATCACCTTGGCGTCCGCAACGACCTCGAAGTTGAAGGTCGATTCGTCGCGACTCGTGGCGTTCGGTTCCGATGACATACAGTCCGCCAAGGTTGCGGACGTACTCACCTTCTTGCTCCATTTTCTCGTTCTGTTTGATTTGCTCGACAAGTCCATCCCATTCTTCTTTGGGGACATCCAAGCGTGTTTGGTACTTGTGTTGTAGTTGGGCCCAAGCCATGGTTTCTGGATTGCCTCCCAAGAGGATGTCTGTACCACGACCAGCCATGTTTGTTGCGATGGTAACAGCGTTGACCCGTCCTGCTTGAGCGATGATTTCTGCTTCGCGTTTATGAGCTTTAGCGTTGAGGACTTGGTGTTTGACGCCTCGCTGTTCGAGCAAATGAGAGAGTTTCTCACTTTTCTCGATAGAGACAGTACCGACGAGGATAGGTCTACCGGCGTGCTCGATACTAGCAATCTCTGACGTTGGTATTTCAGCGACTTCCTTGGAGTCGGCTTTTTTGATCGAGATGGTTGTATCCGACTCAGCAGTGATGTTGCCGATCAATGAACCTTTGTTTCGATCTTTGAATTCGATCGTATCGTACTTATTGACTCTGTCTATTTCTTCGGCAACGGCATCGTATTTTTCTTTTTCGGACAAGTAAATCGCGTCGGGAAACTCGATACGTTGCAGTCGACGGTTCGAGGGGACTTCGACCACACCTAGTTTATAGATCTTGCTAAACTCTTGGGCTTCGGTCATTGCAGTACCGGTCATACCCGAGAGTTTTTTGTAGAGTTTGAAAAAGTTCTGGAGGGTGATTGTTGCGAGGGTTTGGGTCTCTTCTTTGATCTTCACACCTTCTTTGGCTTCGACGGCTTGATGGAGTCCGTCGGACCATTGGCGACCTTCCATGAGTCGGCCTGTAAACTCATCGACAATGATGATCTCACCATCGCGATTCACGTAGTTCACATCGCGACGATACAAATGGTGGGCCTTCAGAGCGTTATCGATCAAGTGGGGCCATTCCATATTTCCGACGGTGTAGAAGCTTTCGACGCCGGCGATACGTTCGGCTTCGCGGACACCTGAATCGGTTAAATTGACGGTATGGTCTTTTTCGTTGACGATGAAATGTTCTTCACGTTTTAGACCGCGAGCGACTCGATCGGCTTCAGTGTATTTAGCCGAGTCACGCATGGCTGGCCCGGAGATGATCAGAGGGGTGCGTGCTTCGTCGATTAGGATATTATCGACTTCGTCGATGATGGCGTAATGCAGAGGGCCTTGAACCTGTTGAAGGTAGCTTGGGAAACGAACATCGCCTCGGGCAGCCATACGCATATTGTCGCGAAGGTAGTCGAAACCTAGTTCGTTGTTGGTTGCGTAGGTGATATCAGCGGCGTAGGCTTTTTGGCGACTATCGTTATCCATGCCGCTTTGAATGTTGCCAACGGTCAATCCAAGTCCCATGTAGAGGGGTGCCATCCATTCCATATCGCGACGGGCCAAGTAATCATTGACCGTAACGACATGGACCCCTTTGCCTTCGAGCGCATTTAGATAAGCAGGCAATGTTGCGACGAGGGTCTTACCTTCACCGGTGATCATTTCGGCGATGTTTCCGCCGTTAAGCACCATGCCGCCGATGAGTTGGACATCATAGTGACGCATTTTGAGGAAGCGTCGACCTGATTCGCGGCATGCGGCGAAGGCTTCGACTAAGACATCCTCGATGGTTTGGCCATCCTTTAGTCTTTGGCGCAGGGCAAGGGTTTGCTCTTTGAGTTCAGCATCGGTAAGGGCGGTCATTCGGGGTTCGAGTTCCCCGACGCGTCGGGCCAGTTCGCCATAACGTTTGAGTTGGCGGGAGTTTGCGGATCCGAAAAGGACGGTAAGACCGCGGTCAACCCCGGTCAGAACCCCGTTGACGGCGTTGGTAGTCCCTTCCCAGAGTTTTTCGATAAATTCCATGTTTTCAGCAGCCGAGGTAAAGACCGGTCGAGGATTTGGGGCAGACGTAGATCGGTCGGATTGTAAGCATTCTTACGGTTTTTCCGAAGATCAAAGAGAGTTAGAGGGTAGCGATTGGCTAGTTTCGCGTCAATTCAAGCCGCTGAATGGGGTTTGTTGGCAGGTCAAAGGGTTGAATATAAGTTCCACAGGCCTCATGGGATTAGCACGTTGCGGCCGGCCTATGAATGCTCGTTAGATCGGATCCAGATTGGTTCCATTGTTGGGCGAGTGCCGGCTACTTCCGATGCTAGCAATAAGTCCTTTCATGGCAAATCGCCATGTGCCTGTCCCCCGAAAGCACGCGCATGGAAATGCTAGCAAACGAGGGAGGCGCCTGCTGGGGACAGGCACATGTTTACCAGTCACTGAAAGCTAGCAAAATATACCGACGGTTCGCCGCGTGCCTGTCCCCAGGGGACGTGCAACGTTCTGAATGCTAGCATCTGAAAACGGGCCGCTTGGCAAGCAATAGACTCAAGTCGACCTGTTGCGATCGACGGAAACTCGCCCAATACGCCGAACGAACAGAATTTGTCGATGTTCACCCCGCCCCCGACCACGCGAACGAATCGACAGGCACCCAATGGCTATCACCACCGGCCTTCAGCAATCAACCCAGCAAACCCCAAAACGAACAACCTGCCGTCCTACCTACCCCCCTTAAGAAGGGGGCCCCTGGCCAATGTCTACCGCATCGCTACCCGCACCGACTCCAGGGCCAACATCACGCAATGCTAAAAACATCGCTGCCGTTGGCTCAATACAAAACCCCTCGAGGAGCTTGCGACGCGATTCCCCCGCCTCATGCTTAAATAGCCTCCGGAAGTTCGTCACCCGATCTTTCCAGATCTCCAGACTCATCCCATGAGATCGCACGACAGCATGCTCAAGCCCCCGAATCTTGCCCTCCTGATTCTCATGCCACTGAGCGCTCAATTGCTCCATACTCCACTTGAGCACCTCCAAATACTCCTTGGCATTGATCTCCAAAAAACCATCATCACTGCACCGCGCTCGCCTGCGCTTGCACCCCTGCGGAGACTCGGCTGGTTTTGCCGACTGGCTTTCGCCCCCTGCTGGTGACTTATTGTCCTCCACAAACTCGATCGGATTTAACATCCTAGACTCTGGGAATTCACCCAAGGGATTCTGCTCCGTGGGTACCAAATCCCCCTCTGTGAGCATCTTGTTGAATGTATCTCGATATTGCATGTGCACCGAGGTGTATCTGTACCCCTCGATGCTATCGGTCATCCTGGCCTTAAATGGGTTCAGATCGATGTACACCGCGCAAGTGAGCAAATACTCCCGGGAGTGAATCACGGTCATCTCAAAACGCCCCTTCCAAAAGGCTCCCTTGCACACATCGTCCTTCTGAACCTCCGCATTGGCTCGCTTGGCCACCTTTTGCTTGAGCAACTGCATCCAAAAACTCAACGAACTAAGCTTCTTCCTAAGCTTCTTGAGTTTCTTGCGATCACCAAGTATCTCATCGACATCCTCCTGTGTCGGATCGACCACCTCATACTGCCACTTGCCATTGACCTTCCTGCGACGCTTATTCTTCGGACACAAATTCAGGTAATTCCAAGCAACATCTTCGTCACTCCAAGTTCGCACAATGTCAGGTCTGGTGCGAAGTAAAAAATGGACGTGATTGTCCATGATCGCAAACCGCAGTATCTCGACTGCCATGTACATCGATTGATGCGCCATGATGTCGATGAACCAATCCTTTCGATGCGAAAAGTCTTGGCCTGTTGTCGGATCGCTACCCAACAGAGGCATCTGCTGAACAACCTGAGACCAAACGTGAACGATGTTGATTTCGTCAGGCGAAATCTTACTGCCGCGAGATGCTCGTGCCATGACACCAGGTCTCCTTACCAAAAACAAACCTATCCCAAAACAAAACGAATACCGCTGGAGTCGAATGACCCTAGCTACCATTTTCCAAAAAAAGAGTTTCTGTCAAGAAAATGGTCAGTTTATTTTCAAGCAACTGAAAATTTTTTGTGACACGCGTCGATGGCCCGCTCGCCGAGTGCCTGTCCCCAGCAAACACGGACACAGAAATGCTAGCAATCGCGAAACGCTAATGCAGGGGACAGGCACATGTTCAAGCGATGTTTGAATGCTAGCTAAATGCCAAATCGGTTCGCCGCTTGCCTGTCCCCAGCAAACACGGAAACAGAAATGCTAGCAATCGCGAAACGCTTATGCGGGGGACAGGCACATGTTAAAGCGGTGTTTTTATGCTAGCAAATTTTCGCATCGTCTCGTCGCGTGCCTGTCCCCAGGGATTTGCCGTTTGTTTAATTCGATACGATCCCGTTGTATCACTCGTGTTCCGTCGAGACTTCGATCCAATCCTCAGAAAACCAACTAGCCTAAATCGCGAATCGCTAGGTCGATCTTCTCAATGGTCGATTCGGCACTCAAAGCAACCGCATCACAAGCGCCCCCAGAAAGACCCATCGGAACCACTTTCTGATAACCTATCGAACGAACGACCTCCAGTATTTCACTGCACGTTGGAAATTTACGCCCGCTGCTATTTTTATACCGCTCAAGTGCTTGCATGAACTCTATCTCATCTAACGTGTAATCTCTTTCACAAGTCGTCGGATCAATTTGCTTGCGTTTGGTCGACTTGTGGTAGGCTCGATTGGCAGGAGGCTTGAACATCTTCTTGATGGTACGTTGGTTGGGGGAACGATCTTTGTAAACGAAAAAGTTGGCGGTCGGAACGACCCGCACAAACCGCCGTCTTTACCGACTCGCTAAAGATGCCCAACAACAAGCGACGTGCTTCGAAAGACTTTAGGAAAATCTCATACAATCTTTCAAACCGCGTCGTCTGCGCCGACTCGTAGCGAACTTGCCACCTTTGACGATCCGAATCGTAAGGATTACGCCAACCTGTTATTCGAAACGCTAATTTTCCGGAATCTCTGTTGACCGCCAAAAGGCACTCCTCCCGACTCAGAGCATCAGACTTGAAAGCTGGCAAGCTTGTCCCCCCGGCTATCCCGAGCCGACACTGTCCCTGAGAGCTTCTCTGTCTAAATGATCAACGAACGAATGTCGGGTCGAGCAAACCTGACGATTCAGAAATCTCCATGCAACCGCCTTTGCCATGGCCTGACCCTCTGGGAAATCATGCGACGAGCCAGGTCCGTTTCGCAAATCTGTTAAATAGACTGTCCTCAAACCCTTTTTTTCTGAGTATATTGGGTCGAAATGGTGGTGGCCGGTTCGGCGATCTGGAGCAGTCCCAGGCGTGCCTTTGTTTTTTTACTCTTCATTGAAAGCACCGCGATTCTCATGCTTATTCGTGCGGAAGTCCTAAGCTTATTCCCAACGCTGCCGCTACCCCTGGGGGATGCGTCTGATGTTTTCAACATCGTAGGTCGACTTTCCTACGGCGCTTTGGCGGCCGTGGCTCTCTGGGGTGCTTACTATGTCTTCCTGGTTTTGACCCGCGTCAATGCCAAGCGATTTAAGACTGAGGCGATGCAAGATGAATTCATCAGCTCGGTCGAAGATGATTTGCGTCGAGGCAATTTCGATGCGGTGATCGGAAAATGCGAAGGAAACAAAAAAGCCCTGCCAATGATGGTTTCGTATCTTTGCAAACACAGATCCTTCGGCTTTTCCAAGGTCCGGCAGATGACCCTGGACCGATTTCAACGGGACGTGATCGCCGATCTGGATTACAGCATTGCCTGGATTGTCACAGTGATCAAAACCGCCCCAATGCTCGGACTCTTCGGTACCGTTGTCGGGATGATGGGTGCGTTCGGTAAACTCGCTTCGGCCACCAACGTCAACCCTACTGACCTTGCTGGCGACATCCGCGTGGCTCTCGAAACGACCGCCATCGGTCTTACCATCGCGATCCCATTGGTTATGGCTATGGCGGCTATTCACAACCGAATCCGTCATATGCAGGATCTGGTCGGATCTGGTTTGGCCCAGGTTCTCGAAGCATTCAAAGTCGGTGCAGCTCGAGAAGAACAACGCGGCGTTCGCCAAAGTGCTTAGATCTCCAAGCCCACTTCGCCTCATCGGTTACGACCGTTTGCCAACCTCGAACGGTTGCGTCGACCACACTGGGCGATATCAGCAGGAATCACTGCGATTCCCCAAAGCCAAGCTTGGTTTACCTAGCGAATACTCAAGCAACCTGTGACACCTATGGATCCAAAGCAAGACAAATACCAAAGCGAATCACAGATCGAATCCACCGATCCACCGGTGATCGTCGCTCCCGTGGACGATGAACCCGAAGAGGTTTCCATGGGCCCGCGCCCTCCCATGGACGACGAGATGGACATCACGCCCATGATCGACATGACTTTCTTGCTTTTGATCTTCTTTATCCTCACGTCCAAGATGACCGGTGAAAAATCCTACGAGGTTCCCCCAGCCAAAAACGGTAGCGCAATTGCGACAAAAAATTGCGTCATGATCACGGTCCAGCGAGGCAATGGCGACACCCCGCTGGTTACCAAAGAAGACGGTGGCATTTTTTCTGACGATCCCGAACAACAATCTGCCGAGATCACCGAATATGTTCAGTTGCAACTCGAATCCGGAGGTAAGACCGAAGTCTTGATTCGAGCCGAAGGAAACGTCACTGCCAAACAACTCAAACGCATCGAACAAGCCGTCGGCGAGGTACTCGAAGAAGGCAAAATGATCAACTTGGCCGTCTCGGAGGTAGGCAAATGAGCGGCTCGGCAATCGATCAAGAAGAAGAACTCGAACAAGTCAGCTTCGAGAAAAAAGAACTCCCCAAGGACGACATGGATATGACCCCCATGGTCGATGTGACGTTCCTGCTGCTGATCTTCTTTATGATCACCGCTTCGTTCTCAAGCGAAAAGGTTTTCGAGAAACCCCCACCGCTTTCTGACAACGCCTCAAGCAAACCCCCCGATACCCCACCCGATCAATCCGATACGGTTCGAATTCAAATCGATGAATTTAACGCCTACACGGTCATCTTCTCCACCGGCGATGAACGCGAAGCTAGTAGCAAACAAGATCTCCTGTTGGCTTTGGGTGAAGCCCGAGCAGAGGCTTCCAGTGGCAAGCAAGACGAAGTTCTTAAATTACAAATAGACGCCCACGAAGAATGTATCCACGCATCGATTGTCGCTGCGCTGGACGCTGGCAGAGAAGCCGGCTTTGGTAGTTTCAGTGTGACAGTGGTCGAGGAGTTTGAGTAGTCCCTGAGCGCATCGCAGTTCATCCAACTGCTCGAAAGCAAAGGTCTACTCGATCCAGAGAGTATCCTCGAACTTCAGAAGATGGTCGAGCAGTCTAAAGTTCGGGTCACCCCCGAAGCCCTCGCTCGTATCCTGGTCGAAAACGGACAACTTACCCGCTTCCAAGCCACCAAGCTCGTCACGGAACTCAAGGAACAGCAAGAGGCCTCCGCCGCCGCAAAAGCTTCCCCCAGTACCACCACCGGCAACAGAAAGTCTCCAAACGACTCGGTCGAAGATCTCCTTCCTGCCGACGAGGTCGAACCTGTGGAAGTTGTCGAGGTCGTCGAGGATGTCGTCGAAGATGCGATTGTCGAGGTCGCTGAAGTTGTCGATGAGTCTAGCGGTTCCTCAAGCAAGTCGAAGAAAAGGAAACAACGCACATCGGATTTAATCGGTGAGGATTCGCTCAAGGATGTGGCTCTGGCCAAAGCACCCGTAGCGAAAACCATCCCAGAAAAAAGCCCATGGGAAACCTTCGGTATCATCGGAGTAGGCTTTATCGTCCTACTGCTGCTGACCCTTTTGGTCCCTCTATACATCTGGTTCTCTGCGGGGAATGCAAAAGAAAGCTGGGAAATCGCCGAGAATTTCTATAAGAATCGTGACTACGAACGCGCCGCCAAACAGTACGAACTGTTCTCGACGAATTTTCCAGCCGATGAAAACGCCAGCATCGCTAAGGTCAAAGCAAACTTGGCCAAAGTCCGCGAGGCCTCAGAGAAAAATGCGGATCCATCGGTGGGGCTCAAGTCCGCTCAGGAGCAACTGCCCAAAGTCGTCAACGAAGCGGGCATGTCCAACATGCGAGTCGAAATCACCGATGTGCTCTTAAGAATCGCCGAAAAATTCATCGCGAAAGCGGATAACACCGCAGGCATCGAAGACCGTAAGACGCTCGTCGCTTCCATGAATCAACAGATGGAACTCATTCGCGATCCTCGCTATGTCGGTACCCAAGAACGAACACAAAATGAACTGCGCATCCGACGCATCGAAGAAGACCAGCAGCGTGTCGTGCGAGAAATCCAGCAAAGCGAAGATCTCGATGTGACCATCAAATCCATGACTGCCAGCGTCGATGCCAAGGATGTCAACAAGACCTACGATCTCCGAAAGGATCTGGTCAAGAAATACCCCATCCTGGATCAAAACAGCAAGCTTCGAGATCTGATGCTCCAAGCAACCGAAATCCAGAAAGGCTCGGTGGCTAAGTCCAACGCTGTGCCTATGATCCAAGACACAGTTAGTTCATTCGCTGCGCCAACAGCCTTGCTTACAAGCCGTGTAGGCAGCCCCATCGATTCGAATCCTGATGATGTTGCTTTCCTACGCGTCAAAGGTTCCGTCGTTGCTCTGGCAGTAGCCGACGGAAAAGTCCTATGGCGGAAATTCATCGGTCGCGATTGGTCAGGTGACCCAAAACGGATTTCAGCAACCGCCGATTCCGATACGCTCGTGGCTGTCGCATCCCGAGGAACTGTCTCAAGGCTGGCCGCCAAAGACGGTTCAGTCGTCTGGGAGTCAAAGTTCCCCGAGCCAATCCAAGAGCCAAGTATCGATGGCGACGATATTTTTGTAACGACTACCGGAGGAAGTGTTCACTGCCTGGATGCTATCAGCGGTCAGCCCCGGTGGTCCAAGAAAATACCTCAGTCCATCGATGTTCCAACCGGCGGGGCTCCTGGCAAACGGAAACGCTACCTGCTTGGCAACCACTCGAACCTCTATGTCCTTAGCCGCGGCAATGGCGAATGCGACGAAGTCGTCTACATCGGTCACAACCCAGGAACGATCGCTGTGCCCCCGATCTGGGTGTTGAACCAATTGATCCTTTTTGAAAATGCTGGACCTGATCACTCGTTGATGCGTGTCTATTCAACCAATGACGAAGGTACCGAGCTGACGCAAGCTCAGTCCCCCGTTCGCTTCAAAGGCCATGTGGTCGTTGAACCGCAGGTCGAAGGTCGTCGCTTGGCCGTTGCTACCAACCTAGGTGAAATCGCAATCTTGGATGTCGAGGTAACCAACCCTAAAGAAAAGGTTTTCAAGATGGTGAATTTGGTCTCCAATGAAGCCGCCCCAAAAGCAACCTGGCCGTTAATGTCAGGTACCGATCTATGGTTGGCCTCGAATCGACTTTCCTATTTCCAAATCCAAATCACGGGACAAAAACTCAACTCGATCTGGCTCAAAGAGGATCTCGATGAATTCACCGCTCGTCCGATCAAACTCGGGGACGTGATCCTCCACTCTCGCGTCGTGCGAGGCAACGCGGGCTTGCGAGTCGCCGCAATCAATCCCAAAACAGGGGACGCCTACTGGGAAACCGACATCGGCAATCCGGTTGCCTCGCTAGCCCCTGGGCCTCAAGGAATCGTTGCAGTGACGAGCCAAGCTGCGACGTTCGATGTTGCAGATGCCGCGTTTGCTACCGAGCCCGTCGGACTCAAGCCAACAATGTCCATCGAGAACATGGGACGCAATCAGCGTTCTATGACTTTCGCAAACCCTATCCAACTGACCGATGGCCGAAGCCTGCTACTGAATACGGCACAAGGCAGTCAAATGCTTTTGGTCGACCCGGCTCGCAAAAGCACTTCAACGTCCAAACTCGTGGTTTTGGATCTAGCGGGTTCCTACCCAATCTCCGAATCGATCACCGTCGGTAATTTGATTCTCGTACCACTGGAAAATGCTCAGCTTCTGCTTTTGGATCCTGAAACCGGCAAACAGGTCGGGACAGCGTTTCAACCAACGATCTCTGCAGGCGAACGCCCGGTATGGATGAACCCAGTGCTCCTTGGGGACAAGCAATCGGTTGTCATCGCCGACCAACGACGAAACCTCTACAAGCTATCGACCGGCAAGCAGTTGCGACTCCTGAACGCTCAGCCTTTAGAGCGTGGGATCAAAGGCCGTATCGATGTGATCAATGACGTGGTCGTCGGACTCTCTCCAGGACCCTCGGGCGATTTCTTAGATTTCTATGAATCCGGTGAGTTCAAGAAGGTCGGCTCACTGAACTTCGAAGGCCGTTTTGCTTGGGGCCCCTATGCCGCCTCGTCCGACTCGCAAGCTATCGGGTTGGCTCTGAGCGATATCGAAGGTTTGGTCGCCTTCAATAGCCAAGGCAAGTTGCTTTGGAGTCAGCCGATGCCACAAACGGTGCTCGTCGGTAAACCGATCTTCGACGGCTCGGACATCTTGATCGCAAGCACCACAGGCGAACTGATCCGAGTTTCGGCCACCGATGGCAAGATCATCGCAAAGACCACCGCAGGCGAACCGATCAGTGGTACGCCAGTGATCACTCCTAAAGGACTATTGGTCCCGGGTGACGAAGGAACGGTACTCCGAGTTTCGCTTCCGCTCGAAAATACGCTAGGAGCGAATTCAGCAACCAGTGAGGCAAATCGATGATCCGCGGTTGTTATAGCACTCTTCTTTCGATCAAGCTCTCCTGGTTATTGCTGGTATCAAGTCTGGCTTGGGTTGCTCTGATGAGCGGAGAACTCCGAGCTCAGGGGGATCTGGACAAAGTTCTCGAAGAGATCGAAGTTCCAGGTTCACTCATGGACGAAGAACCTTTCGATGTCATCACGCTCAAACCCGAAGCCATGGGTCGAAGCGTCAAGATCGCACCACTTGAGTTCGAGAATCGACGAATTCCAACAAACGTCAAGGAGACCGATAAACTCCAGGTCACCATCTTGCTATTTCCAACCCGTCGCTATGAAGTGCAGTGGAAAGACATCGGCAAGATTTGGCTCTATGAACAAATGATCTTGGCCCGAGCAAAGAAACTCGTCGATGACAAGAATTTTGGTGAAGCCTTTGAGCATTTGAACTTCTTGTTCGTCAACTATCCGCAAACCCCTGGCCTCCAGATTTTGCGACAAGAGTTTCTCTTCAAGAGCGCCGAGGAGATGTCTCGACAAAACCGCTTGGCACACACCATGGCCGTTCTAGAGGAATTGCAGAAGTCTTTCCCGAACTTCCAAAAAGAACGTGTGCGAGGACTGATCACCGATGTTTCCGGACAGTTGATCGATTCCTACTTCCAAAAGAGAGATCTCTCCTCGGCAAGGACGATGATCAATCGGCTCGCCAAACAATACCAAGACGATCCACTGCCTGTGGTCGAGCAGTGGAAGGGAAAATTCTTGGATCTTGCCAACGAGTACAAAGCCAAGGCCATCGAGTACCGCGAGAAGAAAGACTATCTAGCTGCTCGCCGCGAAGCGACCAAGATGCTCGATATCGAACCGCAAATCGAAGGTGGTAAAGACTTATTGCGCGACCTGCTCAAAGAGTATCCGATCGTACGAGTGGGTGTCTTTCAAACAGCCGAAAAACCCGATACGGCAGCCATCGCCAACTGGCCAGCATTCCGATCTGGCCAGCTTATTTCAAGACCTCTGTTTGAGTTTCGAAGCACCGGTCCCGAGGGTGGTCAATACCGATTCTCCCTCGGATCCTTTCTCCAGAGCGACGATCGACTCGAGCTTGAAATGACCATTCAAAACCCAGGCCAAGCAGGTGTCCCCAGCAGTCTGGATCTTTCACAGTCTTTTCTAAAAAGAGCAACCATCGGAAAGAGCGAGTATGTACCCGGATGGGCTGCAATCTTTGACTCGGTTTCAGTCGCAGGTCCTGAAAAACTCAAAATGCGATTTCGCAGACCGCACGTCTTGCCTCAAGCATTCTTGCAGTGGCCAATCGAAGCCATCGGCGAAGGCAATCTTCCGATGGGAGTGCTCTACAAACCAAAATCCAAGGACGGAAACACCCAACGTTTTGAATGGGCTCCGAGCACCAAAGCGGCTGATTTTCAGCCGATGGAAATCCACGAGATCCTCTACGAAGATCCATCGCAAGCCATCAACGATTTGCTCCGTGGTGAAATCGAAGCGATCGATCGTTTGTTCCCGGCCGATGCAAGAAAACTCCAAGCGTCGATTGTCTCTAAATCGATCAATGTTGAGTCCTATGCATTGCCGACCGTTCACATGCTCGTGCCTCGCACGTCGAACCCCTATCTGGATGATCGAGAATTCCGAAGAGCCCTTCTGTATGCAATTAACCGCGAGGGGATCCTCAAGGGTGAGATCCTCGGTGGAGCCGATGCAGAGCAATCGCGAGTCATCAGCGGTCCGTTCCCCCGAGGAGTTACCGAGAATGATCCAATCGCCTACGCCTACAATACCAGTGTCGACAATCTTGCTTATGATCCAAGACTAGCCAAGGTGTTGATGCTCATCACCAACAGCAAACTCAAGATGCAGTATGAGAAGCGCAAAGAACCATTGCCGCCGATCCCAAAAATGACCCTTGGGGTTCCAAACTATGAGGCCGCTCGCGTAGCTGGACAAGCCATCGTTGAGCAATGGAAACTCATCGGTATTCAAGCTGACTTGGCCGTCTTAGACAAAGTCCCTGAACCCGGTGAAATGCCCAATATCGACATCCTTTATTTGACGGCTTCGATTTGGGAGCCTGCAACCGACGCCGAACGTTTGTTTGGAATCGGTGGACCTGCTCAGTCGAACAATCAGTTCATCGTTCAAGTCCTTGGGGGACTGAGCGCATCGCGAAACTGGCGTGAGGTTCGACAAAGCTGTCAGGACTTGCACGCGTTGGTCGCTGCCCACTTGCCGGTCTTGCCATTGTGGCAAGTCGGTGAATCGTTCGCCTATCGAGGTGAAATCAGTGGAGTGACCAAAAAGCCGCTGGGACTCTACCAAGATCTCCAGAAATGGAGGGTTCGAGCACCGTGATGTATGCCATGAGATCACTACTTCTTGCAATTTGCTTTGGCCTATGGGCTTGCTACTTGGCTGATGTCACAGCCCAGGACAAATCGACAACACCCGAGGCCAAACCCGCCGAGGCTCGTGAAACTCGTAAGGCCGAACCGGTCGAGGTTTGGGAATACTCCGCTTACAAAGCTCGCGTGTGGCTGAGCATCTCCCCGACGCTTGGACTCAGCGAGGCGACCAAACAACTCATCGAGCGCAAGATTGCCGAGTGCATGGAGATCGAATTCGGAGCAACCATGCAGTGCGATGTGGTAGAGACCCCCGATGCGCTGTTCGGATCAGTTCTGTACCATCTGGATGATCTGACGATCGAACAGTTGCTCTCGCGAGAGTTGGTTCTGATGCTCGCAAAGAGCGACACGGCCAAGGATACGTTCATGGCCATGCAGCCCAAGCCGGTGGCTGACCCTGCCATCGAAGAACTCAGAAAGAACAAAAAACTTACCAAGCAACAAGAAGAAGAGTTGAAAGCCAAGGCGGACATCGAAGCTCGTGCAGCGAGTCTAAACAGCGTTCGAACCCTCGACTCGGTCATCGAGAGGATTCCCAAGATCGCAATGTTCCCCTTGCAGTATGCAGCCATGCAGCGCGACATCGTTCCGTATCTCAAGGACCAGAAGTGGACCAAGATGCAGGCCAAGCTCGATGCGGCTGAAGCCAGTGCCGATGCACTGATGGAAAACTTGCGCACCGGTAAAACCTTTGCCGCTTTGGTGCCAAAGAACGAGGCGAACCGATTCAAGGAAGTGGCTCGATCCTTGCCTACCCGTTTCCCTTGGCAGCCCGAGGCGATGCTCAGAGACAAAGACAAGATCTTCTTGGTGGCCGTTGAACAGGAAGGTGAACGCATTCGAATCCAAGTCAAAGAGCTGGACGCTTTTGTTCGTCGTATCGGTTTGATGGAGTCGACCACCGTCGCCAGTGTGCAAGAGATCCCCCATGCGGTGGCTTATCTGCAACGCAGGTGTTTTACTCCGATGGTTCGCATCGAGGACAACGACAACAAAACGGCGGTTATCCGTGTGAGGGCCAGTGGGCTGGTCACTTCGCCTGATTCACCTGTGATCATTGGCCCAGGAGATGTGCTTGCACCGTTTATTCGACGAGACGACTTGAACGGAAACCCAACCCAACTTCAGAACATCGCCTTTACGTACATTGCAGTGACTGAGCCGATCGATAGCGCTCGATACTATGGTGCGATCTTTGCGGCCAGTCGCGGGGCATTGATCGCGGCAAAGAATCGGCGCACCAAGCGGGTGGCGCTTAAGGTTCAGCCTCACTATCCGACCACGGAACTGAAACTTGGAATCCGTGGCCAGCCCAATAGTGCCGTGCCGGGTGCGGAGGTCTACCTGAGAACTCCAGGGTCGGACGATCTTAAGATGCTCGGTAGAACCGATTGGCGTGGGATGATCGGTCTGACCAATACCGAACTTCCTACGATTACTTACGATCAGCCAACTTCGAGTTCTGTTGAAATGATTGCAAGGGCTCGAGCAACGGCGATCCGGCTAAAAAGTCTCAAAGAAAATCAGACTTCTGCAACCGAAGGTGGGAGCGAAGGGGCCGAGGATCCAGCCGTAGCTGCGGCTGCAGCCGATGAAGCGGCAATTGCAGCAGCCGCCGAAAGTGCGAAGAAGCGAGAACGCGCTCCGACACGATCCATGCAAATCAAACTTCCTTTGTACCTCTACTACATCAAGAACGGCGAGACACTCTTGGCACGATTGCCCATGATCACAGGCTATCGAGAGCAAGAAAAAGCGGATTTGCCTGACGATCGCCGGCGCTTGCAAGCCGAAGCGTTCCTCAAGGGATTGCAAGGCGAAGTTCTCGATTTGGTTGTCCGGCGCAAAATCCTCGATGCAAGAATCAAGAAGAAGATCGAGGATGGAAAGAAAGACGAAGCCTTTGCGTTGCTTGACGAACTCAAGAAGGTCAAGAACTACGAAGCTCTTTCGGCGCAGATTCAAAATATCCTTCGAAGAGCGACTTCCACGGAGATGGGACCCGTTCCTGCACCGGTCGCCGAGCGGATCGATAAGATGATCGACGTGACTCGGGTGCTCATGCAACAATATCTTCAGACCGACATTGTCCGCGAGCTAGAGGGCAAACTCCTAGGTGGAGCAGCACCGAGTGCGACAGACCAAGGCCAACCCGCAGCGGCCGGGACCGGTGCTAACGGAGAACTCGGGGAGGCTTATGCAATTCAAGGTTACAGTATTCAATTACCGAAAGGATTCAAGGCTGTTCCGAATACCAGATTACCTGCCGGTTTGACACTCGTTTCATTCGAAGGCCCGAAACGTAGCGACGAAACTTTTCTGTCATTGCTTGTTGGAATTATGGATAAAGACAAGGTAGATCCTAAGCTGACTCAAGAGCAACACGTGGAAGCACGCCTCGGCGTGATGGCCAAGAGCTTCAAGGACTGGCAAGCGAGTGACCAACCAGAAACAACGATTAACGGAGTAAAATTTTCCAAAAAAAGTTGGAAGGGTATTGGTGTCGGTATCGAAAAAGAAGTACGTGGAGTTTCTTATTTTGCGCTTAACAATGGACAGTTGATATGGCTTTCGGTTCAAGACATCGCACCTAATTTTGATACGATACCCTTAGGCGAAGCCTCGCTGATGACTTTCAAATAGCACACCTGCA
>JBJSXX010000243.1:0-15428 GCA_046086605.1 Pirellula sp.
AGCGGAATGTGCCTGCTACCTTGTGCTTGAGCGTAGGACGGGGCTCTGACCCGTCTGGCATTTAGCATCAAAGGAAACGCCCAGGCCGAAGTCCCGTGCTACGGTCGATGAACTATCAACTCGGGGTCTGTCCCTTGTTGAATCTACTTTTTTACAGGCTCCGGAATTTGTACTATTATCGTGATCGGCTGACTCGGAAGCGATACCAACGTGTTTTTCATTTCACTACCATCAGCCTTCTTCGTAAAGGGAACCTGACCCTGCCCCAATACACTCAACGTGTACTCCCCGGCCCGCGTGCCAGCTTGAACCTCGATGCTCGCCGTGACCTCGTCGCCCCCACTGGGAATCTGCACACTACTGAACCTGAAATTCCCAGGCCACGAACTCGGAAGAATATTCAGCGACTCCTTAAATGATCCCCATAACCGATCTAACTTAAGTTTCACCTCGACCTTGCCCCCCGCCACCACCTCTACCCGTGTCTCCTGAAACCGCAAGGAGAATGGTGCCTTGTCTCGTACCGCTATCCAATGCTCTCGCATCGGTTGACTCGTGCCATCCCCCTGATTCCACACCCTCGAGTAGGGCCTTACCTCGCGATTAAATCTCTCGCCGGCCCTTTCCCCGGTCGCGATCAATCGGATCGGTACCGCACTCTCCGGGGCATCTTGGTCGGCCCACAAAACAAAGGTCCCGCTATTCCCTATTCCCAACGTCGTGGGAACCGCATGAACCCCCGGCGGAAGATTTTCAGCAGAGATCACAATCGGTCCGTTATACCCACCAGTTTGATGAATGATCACATCGTAATAGACGGCTCCTCCTCGCCAAAGCGTAGTGCCTCCCGGTCCTGGATTCTGCGCGTGCATCGTGGCTACAAAAAAATCTGGATGACTTTGGCGTAACACCATCACGTACTGGTAGCGTGGCCCGCCTCTCTGATATCGATCTTGTACCAAGACTTTGTATTTCTTCCCTTGAACCAACGAAACCGTTCCAGCAGGATCACGCAAATGCCCATCAAATGAATTGATGCGATGTCCAAAATCATCGATTTCAAAGACCCGGTTGCCTTGCTCATCGAAAACAACCAAATAAGGATCGGCTTGTCCTGCGATCCGCTCGCAATACACATCGATGCTGTAGCTACCACTTTCGGCCGCTGTAAATGCATATAAATCAGAGTCTCTAGGAACATCAAATCGCCCGCTAACAGCAACCGGCAACTCGATTTGCTGGGGCTCATCGCTTTCCACTTCTTCAATGACCGTCAAATCCGTCGACATCACATTAATGGCGTTTACCGATGCAACCCCCTCGAATTCAGGTCGAACCTGCCATCCATTGAGTGTACATGTCGATGCTGTCGGAGCCACCGAATGCTGGGCTGGGTGCTCAAGAAATACAAAACTGCCAAACTCAAGCACATTCGCAGGCGACCGACCCGTGAAACCAGCTTCAAACAACTTCACATCCTGCAACTCCTTGTTCGTTGCAATCGATGTAGCACCTAAATTTCGACCGAGTACCTTAAAGTTAATATCCTTCCCTTCCTGCACGACTCTAGGAAATACATTTTCAACATAGGGCCTTGTAGTGACCATCAACCGATAGGGCATCCCACCCCGATAAGACAAATCATGGAGCACTATCCAATAATCCCCACTAGCCGGAGCAATGAAGTCGATCATCGGATCCCTACCGAAATAATCGCTGCTTGCCGCTAGCTGCTTCCCTTGGGCATCGACCACAGCCAAGGTTCCATCAAGCATCGAATCAAGCCGACCTGCAGAACAATCGATCGTAACACGCATGCCCTGCGTTAGCTGGATCTTAAATACATCCAACTCATTGCTGTCGCTCATCCCAAATACAACGTCACTGACTTGGATCACTTGCGCTGCAGATTGAGAGTTATTCGGTTCCACTTCGGCAACGTCGACCAACCCTCGATGCACCGCAAACAACCGAGGATTACTGATCCCATACTTGCCAATCACTCGGCAATCGTATGTCCCTTCTGGAACCTCGTTAGATTAGAAATCTGAAAAAAACGATCCTTGCCTTCTATCTTCGTCGCGGAAATACCTGGATGATCGAAGACCAAACTTGGCTCCTCGATATCCGTACCAACGATTTCCAATTCGGCTTTCCCACCAGAGGCAGCCCCCAAGGGTGAAATCCGATCGAGTCTTGGCGATGGCAACTGAGCCCATAAGCAACCGGGGGTCGCAAGGCTCAAAATCAATGCCCAGAGTCTGCTATCTATCATCATGCAATCAATTCTGCGATGGGCTCACCCTCGTTGAGAATCGGTAGCGGGCGATTCGCAGGATCATAGAAAATATGCTTGTGATCGATCCCCAAGCAATGGTAGATCGTACTCAGTACACATCCAACCGAATAAGGCTTACTTGTTGGATACTCCGCATACGCATTGGTTTCTCCGATGGCTTGCCCCATCTTCAAACCTCCACCGGCATACAAGATCGACATTGCACCAGGCCAGTGATCGCGACCCGCCCCACCGTTAATCTTCGGCGTTCGACCGAATTCCCCAAACGATACGACCAACACATCTTCGGATAGTCCTCGATCATGAAGGTCTTGTACCAACGCCGCAACGGCCTGATCGTACTTGGGCAACAAGTTGTCTTTGAGTTGTTTGAAATTATCGCCGTGGGTATCCCAGCCACCCCCAGCTTGGATCGTCACAAAGGTCACTCCCGCTTCAACGAGTCGCCGAGCCAGCAAGCAGCTTTGCCCAAGATCGTTGCGGCCATACGACTCTCGCAAGCTCGCAGGCTCTTTCTGAACGGCGAAAGCCATCTGAGCTTTATCGTTGGTCACCATCTCCATCGCATCGCGATAGAACTTGTCCAAGCCTATCAAATCCCCCTTGTTATCGATGTCGCGACGAAGTTGATCAAGTTCGCCAAGCAAAACGCGACGGCGATCCAATCGAGCGATAGGAACACTCCCTGGCAACTTCAAATTTCGTACAGCGAACGAATCTTGATTCGGATCACTATCGGGTGAAAATGGATTGTAAGAAGCCCCCAAATAAGCCGCCTTACCAAGTGGCAACAGACGTGGCAGGTTGACGTAAGCAGGTAGCCCCGGCTCATTGGGACCCTTCATCTTCGCGACCACACTTCCACACGAAGGGTAAATGTTGTCATTAACCTCGATGGTGGGTTGATAGCCGGTGAGCATCCATTGACTCCCCATTCCATGCCCAGCATTGGTATGAAAAGCGGATCTGACGATCGCAAGCTTGTCCATGATCCGAGCTTGATAAGGGAGATGCTCACTGATCTGAATGCCTGAGACATTGGTTTCAATCGGCCGGAATTCACCCCGAATCTCCGCTGGAGCTTGTGGCTTTAAATCGTACATGTCGATGTGGCTTGGGCCCCCTGCGAGCCACACGAGTATCACTGACTTTTTGCGTTTACCAGTCGCCGGCTCTTGGGCCGCTGCCTGCATTCGAAGCAGATCAGCGAGGGACAGGCCTGCAAAGCCGACGCCTCCCAACGCCCCCACTTGGAGGAACGTTCGTCGTGAGGCACCTGAAGCAATGTTGCCGCCGCTGATTCTTTGAATTTCGAGCATTCTCCGCTCCTTGATCAATGATTAAACATGAACTCGCGAGAGTTCATTAGGGTCCAGAGCAAATCCTGATAAGCCTCGGTCTTGTTCTCGATGGCATCCACAAAGTACTTGGTTTTAGTTTTCTCTTCTGCGGTCGGGAAACGGCTCAGCGATCCGAGATACAGCTCGTCGACGATCTCATCGTGGGGCTTTTGATCTTTGAAAAGCCGCGCGATGACTCCTTGGCCATCTGCGATTTTACTTTCGATATCGTCGCTGTTGGCCAAAGTCAGAACCTGGGCCAACGTCGCTCCGCTGGATCGCTCGCATTCGCAACCTGTTACGCGGCGAGGTCGATCGAAGGTATCGAGAAAATGAGACCCAAAATTTTCATGCGGCAGATCCACAGCACGGGCCGAACTAGCCACACCATTGAATTTGGTCTTAGCCCCTGTAGCCTGATCCACCGAATCTAAAAAAACCTCAGCGATCATCCTTCGCCCATAGTATCTAGCGAAATTTTGCCGATCCTTCTTGTTGCCATCGGTGGGCTCACTTCCAAGTTGGTAGACGTTGCTATTGAGCATCACTCGGCACATATGCTTCATGTCGAATTGATGCTCGATAAAGTCTTTGGCCAAAGCATCCAGAAGCTGCGGATTGGATGCCGGATTCGTTGCTCGCATATCATCGACCTCGTGCACCAAGCCACGCCCAAAGAAATGGCCCCAAAGTCGATTGACAAGGGACTTAGCAAAGAAGGGATTCTCAGGCTTCGCCATCCAATCGACCAATCCATGCCGAGGATCCTCTTCAGGTGAAAACGTGGCCGAATCGCCACTGAGGTATTTCGGTTCGGGAACCTTGCCAGTACGGGGATTTTTTTCCCCGGTCGTTACCGTTGCCGAAGCAAAATAGGGAGGCGGTTGACCAAAACTCTTACGTCCAAGACGCGTAAAGAAACCGGCCAATCCATAATAGTCATCCTGGCTCCATCGTTCGTAAGGATGATGATGACACCTGGCACACTGGAGTCGTTGGCCTAAGAAAACTTGCGCCGTGTCGGCTGTGACCTGATGCAATTGATCGTCGCGGCTTTGCCAATACCAGTTGATCGCAGGGGCATCTTGCCATTCACCACTGGCGGCGATGATACCTCGGACCAGCTCATCGTATCGACGGTTGCGTGCAAGCATGTCTTTGAGCCAATTATGGAATGCATACGAAGCTTGATCGGCACCTGCCAAATTCGAGTTGCGAAGAATCGAACCCCATCTGAGGGCAAAATAGCCTGCATACTCGGGAGAATCCAGCAACCGATCGATCCACTCGGCCCGTTTGTTCGGGCTTGGATCCGCGAGAAACTCCCGGACCTCTTTGGCCGTCGGCAATCTTCCGTTGGCATCCAAGGTCACTCGTCGCAGGAATGTCGCATCATCGCAGATAGGCGTGGGTGTTAAGCCTAATTTTTTCCATTTGTCGACCGTGAGTTCATCGATGTAGTTGCGAGGGGGAAAGTTATCGATATGGGTCAAAGGTACACCGTGAGGAAGGATAGCGGTAAAGACTGCGACTTGCCCCATGAATCGAGCCATCACCGTCGCCTCTCCGGATTCCTTGCCCGCAGTAACAACTCCTTCGTCGCTGACGCTTGCAACTACGTCGATATTGCTCGCAAAAGCAGCCTGCTTGGTAACGTCACGCTGCTGATTGTCGCTGTAAGTAGCCAGCACTCGCAGGTTGACTTGCTCCCCGCTTTGAAGCGACCGTTCGGTGGGTTCGATTTGAATCGATACCAGACGCGGTGCGGAAGGAGATGCAGGTGGTGCGCCATCGGCAATCCACTGCTTGAGAACTTCATACGCTTGGCTTGTCGGCGAGAATCGAGTGCCCCCACCATGAGGCACTGCACCAATCGATTTCAAAAGAAGCAAGCTTTGCTCTGGCGTCGCAACATTCACTCGCCTGCCTCGAGCTCGGTCAACGATCTCCTCATAATCGGCAAGGGAATCGAAACCGAAGAGGGAAAGTTTAAACCCGTTTTGCCCGCTGGCTTTCCCGTGACAGCCACCTGAATTGCACCCATAGCGTGTCAGCAGTGGCTGGATTTCGTTCTCGAAATCCGCTGCAAGTGCCCCCGACCGCGTCCAAAGAGCGACCATCAGGAACGCGGCACTCAGGCATATAAATCGCCAAGGTGGGAACATGCGTCGATCTCAGGAATCGATACAAAGTTGTGTGAACCAAGTCAAATAGGCATTGACTGAATTATAGCTCAACCTAACCCTGGCGGTGCAAGCCTAATGAGAATCAGGGAGCTTTTTCAGGCGACTTGGAAAATCGTTTTAACTCGAATTTTCGAGGTGTTTCTTGGATTAAAAAGGGCTCAGTGCAACCTACTTAGACAACTCGTTGATGCGATCCTGAGCTTGGCGGGCCAACGCGTGGTCTGCATGGCTTGCAAGCAAAAATTCATAGAACGACTTGGCCGTTTCGATCGCCTTCTTGCGTCTCTCGCCGGTCAAATCGCCAATGAGAACCTCCGAGCAACGACCAGCTTCATACGCAGACCGAGCCTGCCAATTCTTGACCTCAGCAGGAGCTTGCGTTCCACCGAAACCATACATCCCCTTTTGGAACGTCTGTACGGCTTTGGCGTACTCCTTCTGCGCAAAATACAACTCTCCTTCCATGAACCGAGCGCGAGCTCCGAGTTCATTGCGTTGCTCTTCAGCGATCGCCTCGAATAGCTTCAATGCCTCGTCGGCCTTCTTGAGATTTTGCAACGCTACGGCTTGCTCATAACGCGCGATAGGCAATAGATTCGACTCCGGTACCGCCTTGGCCATAGCATTGACCCAAACGTCTACGTCGGCCCACTTCTTGAGTTCGCTTGCTGTCTGCGCACCATGCAAGTAAATCAGCGATTGAACCTGCTCCTGAATCCCAATGCGATCTTGGCTGGCCTCAAGCGCCTTGCGCGCCGAATCGTAATGGATCATGGCCGAGGCATACTGCTGGGCCTTGAACGCACACTCGGCAATCATGAGCCTTGCATCAAACGACAATTCGCCCTTAGGAAAGTCGGCCAGTTGTTTTCCAAATTGGCGGGCCGCTTGTTCGTATTGCTTCTGCTGGTAGAGGGCAAGTCCGATCTTGTAGATGGACTTTTCTTGCAACTCTTTGCTTGCCGATTTACTGGCCGCAACCGTGTAAGCCTTCACTGCGGTCTCGAAACTTGAATTCTCAAATTCCGCTTGGCCTACATGGAAATACGATTCGGCCGCAACTGGGCTATCAGGAAACTTTTCGGCAACCGCTCGGAAGGATCGGTTCGCTTGATCGATGTTCCCTAACTCCTTTTGCGCCCAAGCACGTTCGAAGAGAACACGATCCATCAGCGAGTATTCAGGGAACTCTTTTTCGATCCGATCAAAGACACCCACTGCCGCTTCGAATTTCTGCGCCGCGACATACCCAACACCCAGCTCATAGAGTCCCTTCACAAGCGCACCCTTGGTCGGAGCTTGCTCGATGAGCTTTGTAAGTGCCCCGATCGACTCTGCAACCTGTCCTGATTGTCTCAAACAAATCGCTTGAGCAACCGTCGCTTCTTGGGCCAACCCAACATTCTTCGTCGATTCGATCACCTGATCGACGAGCACCTTGGCTTGGTCGTACTGATTCTGCTGAATGAGCAAATAGGCGGTATCAAATTTAGCAAAATCTCGCAGGTTCGAATCTCCGTTCTGGACGATCACACGCTTGTACCAGTCGATCGCCTCTTGAACACTGCCAGCCTGGGCCGAGAGTTGTCCAAGTCGAAACTCAGCTTGGGTCTTGAATCGCGAATTGGGGTATTCCTTGAGCAATCGCTCCAAGACCAACTTTGCCTTGGCCTTGTCCTTGTTGGCTTCGTAAGCTTGGGCCAGCACCAAAAGCACCTCGTCGGCTTGCCCCCAATTCGAGCTGATTTGCAGCGACTTTTCCAGAGCACCGATCGCCTCCTGGGCCTTACCCATCTTGAGCATGCAAGCCCCCTGGAGAAACCTCGCTTCAGCAAGCACAACTGGACTGGCTTGATTCGCAGGATTCTCTCCCGCTTTAATGATCGTATCGAGCCGAGTCAAAGCTTTCTCGGGCTGGCCTGCAAGATACACGGCCGTGATGCCTCGAAGTTCCCAAGCCGTCCTCGATGGATGGTCTTTGGCCGACTGGACAAGTTTCTCGAAGGCATCGCTTGCTGCTGGATGCTCGCCACGCTGGAGCAACGATTCGGCTCGCACATAACCAACATCGACGGCAAGTTCATTCTTAGGGAAACGCTTGTCGAATGCCTCGGCCCATCGCAGGGCTTCGGGCAGATCGCCCATCTGCAAAGCCGCAAACGCCGCATTGTAAGTGGCCCGTGGAGCAACCACCTCATCGCTGCTTTCGAGTGCGATCTGTTCGAATAGTTTTCTAGCTTCGGCTTTTCCTTCTGCACTCAAGAATAACCCGTCGGCCAAGTCCATCCTCAGCAAACCGAGCTGGCTCTTGACTGCCGGTGTGACATCCTTGGCAGGGATTTGCTCGGCCCACGTGAGGGCTTCGCGTGCGATTGGAACCACTTGGTCTTTGCGGTTCTGAAGAATGGCAAGCTGACATAACCAGTGAGCTGCTTCGATCGCCTTAGCATCTTTCGAGGCAAGCACTTGTTTGAACGCCTCTTCGGCTTGCGGATACTTCTTGTCCCTCATGAGCGTCTGAGCCATCGACAACGAAGCATTCTGCGCGTACTTGGAATTCGGGAACATCGCAGCAAGTTGCTTGTAAGCATCCGAGGACTTGGCATACTGCCCGGACTTTGCAAGTGCAAAGGCGTATCGCGAATAGATGTAGTCGGCCAAAGGCGCTTTCTTGAAATCCGGCGAGGCGATGACTTTTTCGTACCGCGCCGCAGCTTGCTCTGGCTTATCCAACTGCAGAGCGATCTCACCCAAGCGGACGTTGGCATCGCGCACCAGTGGATGCTTGGTGTGTTGATTGATTAAGGCATCGTAGTTTTCACTTGCGAGCTTGGGCTGCTTGAGTTCTTCGTACGAGAAGCCCAACGCAAACAGTGCTTCGGGGATCAGCGCCGACTTCGCGAGTTTCTTGTTCTGCACTAGTTGATTGTAGAGCCCGACGGCTTTCTCGGTGTTACCTAACCGGGACTCAGCCTCGGCGGCGTAAAAGATCGCTCGATCGGCAGAGGGGCTATCGGGATACTTGTCCAAAAACGACGCGAAGACCCGCGATGCTTCAACCAATGCACCTTTGGCGTTCTTGTCCGCATCGGCATTGGTCGCAGATCCCTCAGCAGAGGGTGTCCCGAGCTGCGTCAACGACCATCCTAGGTTGACGAGCGCTTCTTCTTGCTCCTTGAGCTCTTTGTCTTCGAGCGCTTTGCGAAACGCTGCGGCGGCGTTGGCATAGTCGGGAGGAGATTGCTCTTGGAAGCATAGTCCGAGGTAGTAGCGGGCGCTCGAAGCAAGCGGATCGGAGGGAAACTCCTTAATCAGTTTTTGCCATTGCTCCATGGCCAACGGATAGGCTCCATTGTTTTGAGCATTGGCGGCGTCTGCAAAGAGTGCCCGAACCCGCTCCTTGCGCTTTTCCTCGTCGGTCATCTTGCGACTTGGAGCAGGCGTTTGAGGAGGTTGCTGCGTGTTGGGCTTCCCAGGACGATTGGCTTGCGGTGGCTGGCGATTTTGGGCCAACGCCAAGTCTGTCGAGGTGGTTACCAGGCCGACGAAGCTCATCGCAGCCAGAACGCTTAGTCGATTGGCTTTGGAAAAAGGATTTTTTTTCATACCCAGCATTCCCTTGATGGTCTTTGCACGTTTCAACTCGGCCCGCGAAGTGGATCGCGAAACCCCTACTCAATGTACCGAATCGACGGCGGCTTGAGAAACCCTGGGCCTCCGAGCCCAACTTCGCCTATCGAACTTCGGAATCCCGCCGTGCCCAAATCCAATGGAATCCCCCCAGGGCTCACTCCTTAACGGTACAAACGGCAAAGCCGTCAAAGTTTATCGAGGAGCGACGCTTAGGGGCGTTTTCTCGTTACAAACCCAAGACAGTCGGTACAATGAGGGACTTGCAAGACTAGCAATTCCGCCCCAGTTTTTCAGCTTTGGATCGACTTCATGCGAATTTTGGTCACCGGAGGTGGTGGCTTCATAGGCTCTCACCTTACCGAATTTTTTCTCCATCGCGGTGACGAAGTCATCGTGGTTGATGACTTCAGCACTGGAAGTCGCAGGAACCTTCAGCACTTGGAAAACAACCCCAAGCTTCGAATCATTGGTTCGGATCTTGGAAAGGCTGCATGTGTCCAGGAAGCCTGCCATGGTGTCGATGCCGTCTATCATTTGGCGGCAGCCGTCGGCGTTGCGCTCATTGCCAAGCAACCGACGCAGACCATCCATCGCAACATCTATCCAACGCAGCTATTGCTCGATGAACTGCGACGACAGCACCTTGCGGGCAAACCGATCCCACTATTTCTAGCGAGCACCAGCGAGGTCTACGGAAAAAACCCCAAGCCGATTTGGAATGAGACGGACGATTTGGTCTTTGGACCTACGACCAAGCCGCGTTGGAGTTACGGAGCCAGCAAAGCGATCGATGAGTTCCTATGCATGGCATGTGTCCGCGAACACCAAATGCAAATTGTCATCGGTAGATTCTTCAATGTCGTTGGACCTCGTCAGACAGGAGCCTATGGCATGGTCTTGCCCCGTTTCGTCGAAGCCGCCATGCAGGGCAAGCCTTTGATGGTTCATGACGATGGGCAACAAACACGATGCTTTGCCCACGTGAATGATGTGGTTTATGCCGTGACCCAACTCATGCAGAAACCAAATTGCTTTGGTCACATCTACAACATAGGATCGGATTCTCCGGTCTCTATCCTCGATGTGGCCAAGCAAGTCATCTCGATCGTCAATCCCCAGGCGACGATCCAATTCCAATCGTACTCGGAAGCTTATGACGAAGACTTCGAAGACATTCGTCGCCGCGTACCAGACCTTACTCGTTTGAAAAAAGCCATCGACTACTCTCCTCGATACCATTTAAGCGACATCATCCGCGACGTTTGGCAAGACAAGCAGCGCGCGATGGGATAGGCACCGAAAAGAACATGGGCACAACTCACCTAGACCACCAACTTCGTCACGCGTGTCTTTGGGGATTATTGGTAGCCTGGCTTTGCACTGGTTGTTCGCCTTCTGCGAACAAAACGCTATCAGAAAAACCGGTTTCCGAAAAATCCACGACGGAAAAAACACTTGGCGCACCCTCGGCGATACCGTCACTTACCGAGAGTTTTGAAACGCGGCTCAAGCGAGCCGAGCAACTCTATGCCGATCAGAAATTGGAAGAGGCTTGGGCAATATCCAAAGAACTGTTGATCCAAGAGCCCAAGTCCGTGCCGGCCTTGTTCGTCGCTTCGCAAATCATGGCTGCGCGGAACAATCTCGCAGGGGCGATTCAACTGATTTCTCAGATCGATCCGGCAGATCCCCAAGCGGGCCCGGCTGCCACCGGACAACTCTCCGAGTGGCTTGCACGAAGTGGCGATCTTCCTGGTGCGGAAGCCAAATTGCGGGGCTTGCTAAAACAATATCCAACCGCCGTGCCGGCTCTAAGATTGCTTACGGCGATCCTCCATGCGCAAGGCCGCCGATGGGATGCAGGTAAAGTGCTCGATCGTATTATTCGCTTGGGCGATTTTACGACTCCAGACCTGATGAGCCTCGTCGATCTGCATGATCCAAGCGATGAGCAAGAACTCCGAATGGCATTTGGGCAATTCGCACCCGATAATCCGCTGAGTCAACTCGGTGAAATCCGACTCAGGCTCTATGCCGATCGATGGAAAGATTGTATCGATCGCTTGGCTGCACTTACCAAGTCAAACCCGCAGCAACTCGAACCTTGGATCTGGTACGGCGAGGCCCTGCTCGAAACTGCGCAAATCGATAAGCTACCGGGTTGGCTCAAGACACCACCTGAGGGCCACTTGCGACATCCCGAGTATTGGTACGTCGCCGGTCGCTATTGGATGCTTGAGTCCAAATGGGATACCGCAGCACGCTGCTTCGCAGAATCCCTCGAACTCGATCGCAGGCATATCGGCTCGATGCAGTCCCTCTCGGAATGCCTCATGGAACTCAAACTGCCCGAGCAAGCCCTCGAGGTTCGTGAGCAAGCTGGAAAGCTCGTCCGTATCAAAGATCTTACCAACCAAATCCAAAGAGGATCGGCCAAGGACCAAGCATACTTCGAGATCGCCAAACTTTACGAGCAATTCGGCGATCAAGTCTTGGCGTTCGGCTGGGAAGTCATCGCCCTCGCACAGACCAAGCAACCCATCCCTCAGCATTTGATCGCGCTGCAAAAAGAGCTACAAGCCGGTAAGGTGTTCGCTTCACCGACCCTCGAAAAGCTACCTTTCAAATCGTGGCCGCTACCCGACAGCCCAACTGCTAGCCTTGCTGATAACAAAACCCAAAGCGAACAAGTTCAAGGCACTGACTCCTCTGCAATTCGACTCGATGATGTTGCTCAATCGCTCGGATTGGTGAGTGCTTACGACAACGGCTCGAAAGGGAACAAGCATTGGACGACGCTCGAAGGACTCGGAGGTGGAGTCTCGGCCATCGACTACGACAAGGATGGTTGGCCCGATTTGTTTTTTTCCCAAGCGGGTGATAGTCCTTTAAGCCCAACGCCTGCGTATCTTCCCAAGCAGTTGTTTCGCTCGATCCGGGGATCGAGTTTTGTGGCTGTCGAGAGACAAGCCTACATCGGAGACTTGGGGTATGGCCAGGGGACAGGAGTCTCGGATATCGATCAAGACGGATTGGATGATCTGCTTATCGCCAATCTGGGGCATATCCATTGGTATCGAAATCAAGGGGATGGGACTTTCGAAAGCGTTTCATTACCCCAAGCGACCGCGCCTGCGATTTGGAATAGTGCCATCCAAGCGGCAGACCTCAACGGGGACAGCTTGCCGGATATCGTTCAGTGTGCTTACATCGATGGAGACGAATTCCTAAGTCGCAAATGTCCGACCCCAGCGAGTCCTGAGTCGGTCTTTTGCCATCCGAAACGCTTCACTCCCGGCAAGACCCGGATTCTATGGAACCAAGGGGATGGGAACTGGAAACTCGCCGACAAGGATCTTCTGGAATCGCTTGTCGATGGCTATGCATTGGGCGCGTTGATCACGAACATTGACGGTCAGGCTGGCAATGATCTATTCTTGGCAAACGATGTGTCACCCAACCATTTGCTGCTGAGTATTGCAGGTAAAGTTGACGGAGCTGTTGGGAATGAATCGCTAACACTTCAGGAATCAGCGATTCGTTCTGGAGTAGCGGTTGATCATTTGGGCCGCGCCCAAGCTTCGATGGGGATCGCTTGTGGCGACCAAGACCGCGACGGGTTGCTTGATCTAATCGTGACGAATTTTCGCTATGAAGTAAGTACGCTATACCGTCAGATGCGTCCAGGACTATTCACTGACGCGACCCGCATGTCGAAACTGGGTGAGCCCACCTTGGAATGGCTTAGTTTTGGTTGCCAACTGAGCGACTTGGACAACGACGGTTGGCTTGATTTCATAACAGTCAACGGGCATATCGATTATTTGGATGTTTGGCAAATGCCTCCTCAGGTATTGCAAAACACCAAAGGCAAATTCCAGTGGCTACGAAGTCCGAGTCCGGGCAAATACTTTGATAGCGACAACGTAGGACGTTCGCTTACAGCATTGGACTTCAACCGGGATGGTCGGATCGATTTTGCAGTGACGCATTTGGATCGACCTGCGGCATTGCTTGCCAATAGCACCCAAGCTTCCAATCATTTTGTTCAACTCGAATTGATTGGAACAAGTTCGGAGCGTAATGCCACTGGAGCGATTGTGCGAGCTATCAAGGGCCAAGAGAGCTGGATTGCTACGGCCAGCGTTGGTGATGGTTACTATGGCACCAATGAGCGAGTCATCCACTTAGGAATCGGTCAACACAACGGCGTCGATCGGATCGAGATCCAGTGGCCTAGCGGCCAAAAACAGACGATCGAGAATGTGCAAGCCGATCGTCGTTATGGATGGGTCGAAGGCTCTGAGCCTTATGAGATTCCGCTAGCACGCTAAGTTGAGGAGATCGCGCATGATCAAGATTGCTTCAAGAGTTTTTCTAGCGATATCGATGTTGCTCGTCGGAGTCGATTCGGTGATGGGGCAGGGGGGGACTAGGCCCAACGTCATGATCGTGCTCGTTGACGACATGGGTTTGATGGACACGTCGGTTCCGTTTCTGTTAGACGAGCAAGGGAAGGCGATCGAGCATCCGCTGAATCGTTGGTATCAGACTCCGAATATGGAGAGGCTCGCTCGGCTTGGTGTTCGCATCAGCGAGTTCTATGCAATGAGCGTATGTTCTCCATCTCGCATTTCGCTCATGAGCGGTCAGAACAGTGCTCGGCATCGGACGACGACTTGGATCAATCCCGACACGAACAATCGGGGGCCATCGGGTCCTGCCGATTGGAACTGGAAGGGGCTCGATCGTTCGAGTGTTACGCTTGCTCGACTCATGCAACAGGCAGGTTACAGGACGATCCATGTAGGCAAAGGGCATTTTGGGCCCCGAGGGAGCGTTGGGAGCGATCCGACGAACTTGGGTTTCGATGTCAATGTGGGAGGCTCATCGATTGGTCAGCCGGGCAGTTACTACGGGACCAAGAATTTTGGAGACGAGGGTAAGGATCCCAAGCACGCTGTGCCTGGTTTGGAGAAGTATCATGGCGAAGAGATTTTTTTGACCGAGGCGCTGACGCGTCAAGCCAAGGAGCATGTGCGGGAGAGCGTGCGGGAGGGAAAGCCATTCTTTTTGAACTTTTGTCATTATGCTGTACACGCACCGTTTCAGGCGGATAGTAAGTTCACCGTAGAGGATTCCAGTGGAAAGTATTCCAAACAAGCCTTAGCGTTTGCATCGCTGATACGAGGGATGGATGATTCATTGGGACAGATGCTCGATTGCTTTGAAGAGTTAGGGATCGCCGAGAACACGTTGGTGTTTTTCTTGGGAGATAATGGTTCGGATGCACCGCTAGGCGAACCGCATGCGGTGGCGAGTTCGGCTCCTTTGAGGGGCAAGAAGGGTTCGCATTATGAAGGCGGGATGCGAGTTCCATTCATTGCGGCTTGGGCAAAGACGTCGCAGAATCAGTGGCAGGAGCGACTGCCGACTCCGGCGGGCCAGGTTCGCAAGGGTTGGGGTGCGATCTACGATCTGTTTCCGACGATTGCCGAGTTGGTGGATCTTAAGGTGCCTTCGGGGCACGTGGTCGATGGGAGTTCGCTAAAGTCGCTTTTTGCGTCGAGCGAAACGAAGGTTGGCGACCGAGAGTTTTTGATGCACTTTCCGCATGCCCCGCATCGCAGCAATTATTTTACGGTGTATCGACGCGGGGATTGGAAGCTTGTTTATCACTACTTGCCGGAGAAGGACGGCCCGAGAGTACAACTTTTTGATTTGAGCAAGGATCCTTATGAGCAGAATGATCTAGCGGAAACTGAATCACAAAGAGTTGAGGAGTTAAGAGAAGGGATGCAGGGCAAGCTTCAAAGCGAAGGGGCTTTGTATCCGGTAGACAAGCAGGGCCATGAGATAAAACCGGACCGCTGATGAACACTGATGAACGCTAATAAACAGCCATACGCGTCGCTAAAGCGACTCGGCAAACGGCTGAGGACAGCCGTTTTACATTGGGTCGCAAAACCA